>JACMMP010000094.1 GCA_014378995.1 Hyphomonadaceae bacterium | reverse complement strand
GCCTTGTGCGGGCGCGTCGGTCGCGGGCGCGGGCGCGTCCGGAGCAGCTGCGGCGATCGTGCCGCCCTGTGCGGCGATCCATTGGTCGAACTCTTCGCGGCTCACGGCGCGGATCTCGATCGGCATGTACGCGTGGTTGACGCCGCACAATTCCGAACACTGCCCGTAGAACACGCCTTCGCGATCGACGTTGAACCAAGTCTCGTTCACGCGACCCTGAATGGCGTCTTCCTTGACGCCGAACGCTGGCATCGCGAACGCATGGATAACGTCGTTGGATGTCACCAGCACGCGCACGTTAGTGTTGATCGGCACCAGCAAGGGCTCGGTCGTGGCCAGCAAATAGGGGCGGCCTTGCGCGCGCGCTTCTTCTTCCGGCAGCAGGCTCGACGTAATGGCGACGCCCTGGTCCGGGTACTCGAAATTCCAGAACCAGGAATTGCCGACGACCTTTAGCGTCAGCTCGGCTTCAGGAATGCGTTCTTGCTTGTAGATCAGCGGGAACGACTGCCAGGCGATTAGGACGAGAATGATAACCGGAACGATCGTCCACACCACTTCCACGAAGATGTTGTGGGTGAACTTCTTTGGCGTCGGATTATTGCGCCGGTTGTAGCGGATGATCACCCACAGCAGCAGCGCCAACACGAACAGCGTGATCAGGACGATGATCACCAACAGAAAACTGTGGAAATCATGGATGTCCTGCATGACCTCGGTTGCGGCCGGCTGCAGGTCCAAGCCGCGCGGCGTCGGCGCGCCAATAGCGCCATGCGCTGCGCTTGCCATCGACACCACGCCGGCCGTCAAACTTGCGATCAAAGCACCTCGCCTCACGCAATGATCCTCCTGAAGATTCAGCGCCGGTATGGCGCGCGCCGACGGCCGCGCCTATAGTCGCCGGGCGCGGCTTTTTGACCGCGCCTTGCCGTTCTGTAAGTCTCTATCGGGTGGGAGCTAGCATGATCCGCGCGCGGCTTCCAAGGCGCATGAGAACCGCGATTCCCGCGTTCATTGCGGCTGTCGCGCTGTCTGCGGCGGCCGCCGCCCAGGATCCGCGCGTCGATCCCCGCGCCATGACCGTCATCGGCAGTGACGCACACGCGCGCCGCTGCGGCGCCCTCGTCGCTGGCGGAGACAGTACGGACGCGACGATCGAGGCATGCACGCGCGCGCTGAACTACCGCCGTATCAGCCGCGAGGGTCAGGTGCAGGTTCTGGTCAATCGCGGCGTGACCCATATGCGCCGCCAGCAGAACGATCTCGCCGTCGCCGATTTCGACGCCGTTATCGGGCTCGACCGGGAAAACGCCGAAGCGCACCTCAATCGTGGGGCGGCGCTGGTTCAGCTCCAGCGCTACGGGCCGGCCATCAGCGCGCTGACGGAGGCTCTCGGTTTGGGCGTGCGGGAGCCGCACAAAGCTTATTTCAACCGCGGCATCGCTCGAGAATCCCTTGGCGACCTCCGCGGCGCCTTCGAAGATTATTCTACCGCGCTCGATATTTATCCGGACTGGGGGCCTGCCAGCGCCGAGCTCGCCCGCTTCGCCAGCGACCGGCGCGCGCATCTGGCCACGGTCCTGGCCGACCCGACGCCCTAAGTTCCGCCGCGGAACTGACTTCAGCCGAGCCACAGCCCGACTCGTCACCTATGTTATCCTCGCACCCCGCCCCCCGCGAAGGAGAGAACAAGATGGCTGACGGCCAGCGCGCGCCCCAACCCGATGAAGCCGCCGAGATGGATTGGGACGCCGCCCGCCGCATCCTCGCCGACGCGACCCGAGGGGCCGACGACGGCGAGATCTTCGTCGAAGACAGTCGAACCGAAAGCTTCTTCTGGGACGACGGCCGGCTGAAATCCGCCTCCTATGACGCCACTCAAGGCTTCGGCCTTCGGGTCGTCGCCGGCGAGCGCGCAGGCTACGGCCACGCCAGCGTGCTCGAAACCGACGCGATCGAGCGCGCCGCCGAAGCGGCGGCGGCGGTGAAGCTCGGCCATCAGGGCACGCTCGACGTCAGTCCGGCGAAGGTGAACCGCCAGCTCTACGCCGACTTCGATCCCATCGAATCTCCAACTTTCACGGCCAAGACCGAGCTGCTGGCTGAAATCGACGCTTACTGCCGCGCCAAGGATCCGCGCGTGGTGCAAGTCGCCGCCACCCTGGCGGGCGCCCGGCGCGGGCTCACAATCCTTCGGCCAGACGGCGCCCAGCTCACCGATCACCGCCCCTTGGTGCGGGTGAACGTCTCCATCACCGTGGAGCGCGACGGCCGGCGCGAGTCTGGTTCGGCGGGCGCAGGCGGTCGTGAGCCCTACGAAGTCTTCATCGCCCCCGAGCGCTGGAAGGCGCTTGCTGACGAGGCGCTGCGCATCGCGCTCGTGAACCTCGACGCGGTCCCCGCCCCGGCTGGCGAGATGGACGTGGTGCTTGGCCCAGGCTGGCCGGGGGTCTTGCTGCACGAGGCGGTCGGCCACGGCCTCGAGGGCGACTTCAACCGCAAAGGCACCAGCGCCTTTTCCGGCATGCTCGGCCAGCGGGTTGCGGCGCCGGGCGTAACAGTTGTGGATGACGGCACGCTGGAAAATCGGCGCGGCTCGCTCACGATCGACGACGAGGGCACGCCGACCCAGCGCACAGTGCTGATCGAAGACGGCATCCTCAAAGGCTATCTGCAGGACCGCTTGAACGCGCGCCTAACCGGCGTTGCGCCGACCGGTTCAGGCCGCCGCGAAAGCTACGCCCACCGGCCGATGCCGCGCATGTCCAACACCTTCATGACCGCCGGCGATAAAGACCCTGGAGAGATCCTCGCCAGCCTGAAGCGCGGCGTTTACGCGGTTAATTTCGGAGGCGGACAGGTTGATATCACCTCCGGCAAGTTCGTTTTCCAGTGCACGGAAGCGTATCTGGTCGAGGATGGAAAAATCAAAGCGCCGATCAAAGGCGCGACCTTGATCGGCGATGGTCCAAGCGCACTGACGCGCGTCACCATGGTCGGCAACGATCTCAAATTGGACGAAGGCGTCGGCACCTGCGGCAAGGGTGGACAGAGCGTTCCCGTCGGTGTGGGACAACCGACACTCTACATCCAAGGATTGACGGTCGGCGGGATGTAGAACGTCGAGGCGGATTTACAATTTAGAGAATCGACGCAGAAACTGCGTCCATCCCAATGTCTGGGGAGGTTGATGACCATGGCTGCAAAAAAGAAGACCGCGACGAAAGTCGCCAAGTCGGCTGGCAAGGCGAAAGCCAAAAAGGCCGCCGGCAAGAAGAAGTAAGCTTCTTCAAACTGGACCTACGAACGCCGCCGGGGGCAACCTCGGCGGCGTTTTCGTTTTCAGTCGTCGTTTGCTCCAGGCGCTTCGTCGCAAGCTACTGCAATTCGCCCAGAAAAAGCCCGCACCTCCCGCATCTGTTTCAACCGCTGCAATCATCTTGAAACATGCAGCGGCGCTCTATGCGCGACAGCCGCACGCCGCGGGAGACGGCGACGGGAGGGGAATTGCAATGCTGGGACGCATGATGGTGTCGGCGCTCGCGCTAACGGGTGTGGCGTACGCGCAAACAGAAACACCGCCAAACGAAGCGGCGGTTACGCCAGCTGCAGCGAGCGGCGATCGCGTCAGCTACGACGCCGCTTATTTCACGCAATACAATCCCTCGAACGCGCTCGACATGGTGCGCCAGACGCCGGGCTTCACGCTCGATGGCGGCGACGATCGCCGCGGCTTCTCCGGCGCTGTCGGCAATCTGCTGATCGACGGCGTTCGCCCCAGCACCAAGAGCCAATCGCTCGACGGCATCCTCTCGCGCATTCCCGCCAACCAAGTCGTGCGGATCGAAATCTTGCGTGGCGGCGAAGTGTCCGGCGACGCGTCAGGTCAATCGACGTTGCTGAACATCGTGCGCACGCCCAGCGCCGGCAGCGGCTTGTGGGAAGCGGGCTTTGAAATCACTTCGCGAGACGTTGTCGCGCCGCGCGGTGAACTCTCTTATTCGGGCCGCAACGGCAATTTTGAATGGGGCGTCGGCGGCTCGATCTTCAGCCAGTATCGCGATCTTCCAGGCTGGCGCGTCTTCTTCGACGAGAACGGCGATCCTAACGGCCGCGCCGAAACACCCTCCCCGCGGGACTTCCGCGAAAGCACTGTGAACGGCAACGTCGCCTTCCCTCTAGCGGGCGGACGCTTCAGCGCGACGAGCCAGGTCAATTGGTGGCGCTTCCACGCCGACAACGGCTTCTACTTCTTCAATCAAGACGGCACCGACAATTTCTCGCTTGAAAGCGTGTTTGAAGAACAGCGCCGCGGCTACGAGCTCGGCCTCAACTATGACCGCGACATCGGCGCCTGGTCGCTCGGCTTAATTGCGCTCGCCAACCGCGCCGTCTACACGAGCGAAGAAGACGGCGTGTACACCGCCTTCGACGTCGACGGCTACTTCCAGGATGTGCGCCAAGAGACCGGCGAGACCATTTTCCGCGCTTCGCTCGCCCGCCCGCTCGGTACGCGCCACCGCATCGAGTTCGGCGGCGAAGGCGCGATCAACACGCTCAACCAGGCGCTGATCTACGCCGAAGACAACGTCGTCTTTCCCTTCACCAACGACAACGTCTCGATTGAAGAGGAACGCGCCGAATTCTTCCTCTCGGAAACCTGGCGTCCGACCGATCTTTGGTCGCTTGAAACGCGCGTGAATTGGGAGACATCCACCCTCACCTTCACCGGCGACACCAACGACACGGTCGAACTCTCATACTGGAAACCTTCGGTGCAGCTCTCCCGCACCTTCGGCGGCAACAACCAGCTGCGCGCGCGCGTCTATCGCGATGTCGGCCAGCTCGACTTCGGCGACTTTACCTCCGCTGCGTCGGTCGCCGACAATCTCATCGCCGGCGGCAACCCCGATTTGGTGCCGCAAACCGCCTGGATCGCCGAACTCGGCGGCGACCTGCGCTTCCCCGGCGGCGCGGCGCTCAGCTTTACATTGGCGCAGCACGAAATCAGCGACGTCTCCGACCTCGTGCTGATCGAAGACGATAACGGCACGCCGCTCGATCTGAGCGACGACCTTCTCTACGACGCGCCGGGCAATATCGGCGACGGCGAGATGACGCGGCTCGACGTGAATTTCTCCACGCCGGTCCCGTTCATCGAAGGCGGGCGCCTCACCATCGAAGGCATGCTGGCCAATCACGAAGTCACCGACCCGGTGACGGGCGAGCCGCGCATCATCTCCTACACGCCGGAGAGCCGATACGAGATCAACTTCCGTCAGGATCTGCCGGACATCAAATTCGCCTGGGGCATCTCGATATTCAAGGAGGGCGAATTCCGCGCCTATCGCTACAACGAAACCGACACCAACGAAGAAGGCCCGTGGGTCGATCTCTTCGTCGAGACGACGGCGTTGCCGAACGATATGAAGCTGCGCTTCTGGGCGGCGAACCTGTTCGATGGCGACGTCAACCGCGACCGCCGCTTCTTCGACGGCGACCGCAACGGCCCGCTGATCGCGCAAGACATCCGCGTGCGCCAGTTCGCGCAAGCGCCGTGGTTTATCGTCGAGCTTAGCGGCCAGTTCTGACAAGTCTGGACCGTCAGCGAAGCCCGCGGCCCTGGCGCTGCAGACGAAGCTCACGGTTCACCCCTTTTCCTTTGGACCGCCAGCGTCGACAAGCTCACGCTGACGCCGGTGTGTTTGCTGAAACGCAGCTGATAAATGCGTCACCCTGAGCCTGTCGAAGGGCGACGCCGGACCTTTCCCTCTAAGTCCAGCACGCCTACACACGCGCCATGCTCCCACGCCTCGCGCTCGCGCTGTTCCTGGCCGCTTGCTCCGCACCCCAAACGCAAGCGCCGACCGCGACGCCGCCGCCGCTCGCAACCTCTGAGCAAATCACCGCCGCCGAACAAGAACCCCTCTCCGGCGATGCGCTGGATTGGAATGCGCCCGTCGCGCCGTTCAATGTGATCGGCAACATTCATTATGTCGGCATGGAAGGCGTCAGCGCCTTTCTCATCACGACGCCCGAGGGGCACATCCTCCTCGACGGCGGATTCGCGCAAAGCGCGCCGCAAATCATCGCCAGTGTCGAAGCGCTTGGCTTCGACATTGCCGACGTGCGCTATCTGCTGAACAGCCACGCCCATTTCGATCACGCCGCCGGCCTTGCCCGGCTGCAACGCGCCAGCGGCGCCGAAATGATCGCAGCGCAGCGGACAAGCCGGCGCTGGAAGCTGGCCGCTTTCCGTTCGGCCCGTCGCAATCCGTGAGCTTTCCGCCCATTCGCGTCGACCGCGTCATCGCCGACGGTGAGACGGTCACACTTGGCGGCGTGGCGCTCACCGCGCACATCACGCCGGGACATACGCCCGGCTGCACATCGTGGAGCATGGATGTGACCGGCGCCGATCGCGCAGCGCATCGCGCCTTCTTCCATTGCAGCGCGACAGTAGCCGGCCAATCGCTCGCTCCGCCGGCCTACCCGAACATTGTCGCGGATTTCCAATCCACGTTCGCCCGCGTGCGCGAGATCGATGCCGACGTGGTGCTCACCAACCACCCCAGCTTCATGGATATGCAATCGCGCCGCGCCCGCCAGATCGCCGGCGACGCCAACGCGTTTGTCGATGCCAACGCGCTGGATGCGTTGAACGATCGGTTGGAGTCCGCTTTCCGCACAGAACACGCCCGCCAAACTGCAGCGCGCTGATCATTTCGGACCGCCGGCGTCCTCGCCGGCGAAAGTGTTTTTACTTGTCACCGCGATCGTGAAGTTGAAGCACCGCGCCGAAGAGGACGCCGGCGGTCCAACAAGTGCTAGCGGCCCCGCGGTGGCCTACGCTTCACGGCGGGCGTCGGCCCTTCAGACTCAAACATCGGGTTCGAATCCCACATGCCTTGGAACGGCGCGTCCTTCAGATAATCCGGCAGCCGCGCGCTCAGCGCCTTTTCGTTGGCGACGGAGATGATCTGCTGATCCTTCGTCATCGCCCGCAGCGTGTCCGCGTTGATGTCGCCAATCAGTTCGGAGCTTTCTTTCGCCATCAGATGATTGGCGACGCCGAACAGCTGAAACACGCCCGCATTGTTGAAGATCGTGCGCCAGTCTTTCGGGTAAAGCCGCTGCAGCTGCGACAGATCCTGGAAGAACGGCCACACCTGCAGGCCGTAGCCGCGCAGCAGCGTCATCGATTGGCGCAGCGGCCCGAACTCACCGAGCTGGGCGCATTCATCGAGCAGGAACAGCGTCGAGCGCTTCGGCCGGCGCTTGCGGCCCATCACCGTCAGCATCAGCGCGCCAACCCACAAGCGCAGCAGCGCGCCGTGGCTCTCAAGCTTATCCGGCGGAATGACGATGTAGATCGTCATCGGATCGCCGCGCCGCACCGCGTCGAGGTTGATCGTCGACTTCGACAGCGAACGCAGCGCCGAGTCCGAGTTCACGACCTTCAAATAACTCTGCGCAGTCGAGAGAATGCCCGAGCGGGTCTGCTCGGTGATCGGCAGAAAGCTCGAAATATTCTGCCTGGACAGCCGGTTTAGATTTTCATGGCTCTCGATCAGCGCGGCGAGATTATAGACCGCATCGTCGCTCATCAGGATTTCGCGCACCTTGCCGAAATGGCGCTCGGTCTTCGGCGACGTCTCGGCCACCGCCGCAATCACGCCCGACATCAGCGAGCGGCCCCAATTGTCCCAGAAGGGCTCCTTGTGGAAACCGACATCGCCGGCCAGCAGCGAAGCCAGCATTTCGGCGTCCGCATCCAGGAGCGCGCCGGGCCGGTTGAAGAGGTCAAACGGGTTCAGGCTGTCGGTGCGCTTCGAGACGGCGCCGAACGGATCCAGGAGGCGGACCTCCTGGCCCATCTCTTTGCGCCGGCGGGCGGTCACGTGCCAGGTCTCGCCCTTGGGATCGATGACGATCACGGAGCCCTCGAACCGCAGCAGATTCGGAATAATAACGCCGCGCCCCTTACCGGCGCCCGTCGGGGCGATGGTCACCAGATGGCGGTCCTCGCCATAGAGAATAGGAACTTCGCCCTGAATGGCCTCCTCGGCCGCCCTCGGAGCGCCGAAGCCGATGGGGTCGCGACCGTCGCCGTCAGCTTTCCAGCCGAGCAGCAAGTCCATGACCTCCGGGCGCAAACCCTGCCCCGAAGCCTCGGCGGGCTTCTTTTTGGAGCGGGTAGTGCGCGCACGGGTCATCGGCGTCTCCCCTCGGCCGCCAGGGAGCGCGGCCGGGAATCGAGTCTAGTCAGCAATAGGGGCCGGACCCGCACCGGATTGCGGCGGACGGGCCGCACCGGTTAAAGCCAGGGAGGAGCGCCGTTCTGGCCCCCGCTCGCCGCTACATCACCCGGAAAAAATACCTGGCGCAACGCCTTGACGCTGTTGCGGGCATAACTATCCCGCAAAGCTAATCGCCGGCCCAAAGGACCGGCGATTGCTTTGTTTTTGTTGTATTTTAGCGTTAATGGACGTCGCCCATCCACTTTTTCAGGATCGGCGAAAGCAACAGCAGCACCACCCCTGTTGCGACACCCAGAATACCCACCGCGGTGAACACCGAGATGTAGCTTTCGAGCTGCGCCGACGGATCGACGACCTGCCCGCCGATCGTATCGGCCGCCGTCTGTTGGGCGATGATGCCGGCGAGGATGTGCGCGAGCGAGCTCGACAAGAACCACACGCCCATCATCAGGCCTACAACACGCGCCGCCGATAGTTTGGTGATCATCGACAGACCAACCGGCGAGAGGAAGAGCTCACCAGTGGTGTGCAGCAGATAGAGCGCCGCCAGGAAGACCAGCGGCACGCGGAAATCGCCGCCCGCAAACTGCGTGCCCCACACAAGCACGAAGAAGCCGAGGCCCACCTGCACCAGGCCAAGCGCGAACTTCACCGGCGTCGATGGCTCCATTTTCCGCCTAGCCAACCAAATCCACATAGCGCTGAAGGGGAGCGCCAGCAGCACGATGTAGCCCGCGTTGAAGCTCTGGGTCTGCGCCGCCGTCATCTCATAGACGTCGCCGTTGAGCCCTGTCGTCGCCGCGATGTATCCGGCGGCGCCGGCAAGCAGCGCGAAGAATACGACACCGTAACCCAGGATCACGGCGTCGACCTTTTTGCGCACGAACGCCCAGACCGTGACCAAGAGCATCAGCGCCGAGAGCGCCGCTACGCCGAAGAGGCCGTAGGTGACGAGCGAGTGCCCGAAGCTGCCCGGCTGCGCGACCGTGAGATCGGTCGAGCGCTCGGCGTAGAGCGAGAGCGAGGAGCCGGCTTGCTCGAACAGCATCCAGAAGATGACGCTGAAGAAGATCAGCACCAGCGCCGCCACCATTTTGCTGCGCTCGGCGCCTTTGAAGCCCAGCAGAGCATAGCCAAGCACCAGGACGAACATGCCGCCGACGACGTAGGGCAGCGCCTGTTCCATCAGCTCGGCCTGCTGCACCAGCATCCAAGCCGGAATCACGGCGAGGAGGCCAAGTATCCAGAAGATGCCTTCGGTCAGCTTGCCGATCGGCCGCGGCGGATCGGCTTTACCGCGCAAATGCTTCTGGCCCAACAAATATTGGGCAAGGCCAATGGCCATGCCGACGCCGGCAAGACCAAAGCCGTACTTCCAGCCATAGGTTTGGCCGAGATAGCCGCACGCCAACGTCGCGAGGAACGCGCCGAGATTGATGCCCATGTAAAAGATGGTAAAGCCGCCATCGCGCCGCGGATCGCCTTCGGCATAGAGCGCGCCGACCGTGGTTGAGATGTTGGCCTTCAAAAAACCGACGCCCATGATGATGAGCGCCAGCGAAAGATAGAGTATCTGAACGTAGGGTTCTTCCTGCTCGACGCGGCTCTCATACGAGCCATCCTCCAACGTGCGCAGGACGACATCGTCTTCGGCCGCATCGGTTGGACCCGGATTGTAGGCGACGATGTTCGTCAGCGAAACTTGCTCGAACTCATGGCTCACGCCGTTGATCATCACGACGGGGACCTCGCCGCCGGTGACCACGGGGAATTCGCCCTCATTCGGAATCTGTAAGGTCGTCGCCGGCGCTTCGCCGCACGGCAAACCAACCATGCTGCAGAGCGAATAGACGAACGTCGGCGGCTCGGAAGCGAGCGTGTAGCTTCCATCTTCCAAACGCCGCGTTTGACCGTTGGCGGTCAGATCGACGTGGCTGCTGTTGGCGAAGCGCATGTGCGCCCGTCCATCCGGTAGTTCGATGTAAAGCTGCTGCTCGTCGCGGCGGCCTTCCGAGGTCACCAGATAGCTTTCGCCGGCGACCTGCAAATATTGCTGCGAGCCCGAACCTTCGAACGCCATGCCGAAGTGACCAAGCACGAGCAGCGCTGCGCCGATCGTCACCGCTTTGCGGGCGCCAAGGAAACGGTCAGCGATGACGCCGCCGATCACCGGGATCAGGTACACGAGCGCCGCATAGGCCGCATAAAGCCCCTGCGCCGCCTCGTCCGAGAACAGAAAGTGCTGGGTGAGATAAATCACCAGCAGCGCGCGCATCCCGTAGAAGGAGAAGCGCTCCCACATCTCGGTGAAGAAGAGCGTCACCAGGCCGCGCGGGTGGCCCATGAAGGTCTGCTCGTCGGAGCCGTTCGGCGCCCCGGCGGTTGTGTCTGTCATCGCAACGTTCCCCTGGGCGCGCTCACGCGCGCCTCCCGTCCCTAACTCGGGCGACAGAAAAGCCCTGCGCTGCCCTTTGCGTCAAGCTTGCGTCGCTGAACGGAGTTCCGGGGAGAGCACCCACCAGAACGTCTTCCCCGGATTGGAGTCGAGCCAGAAGCCAAGGCGCCGCAACGTGCGCACCGAGCCAATGTTTGCTGCATCGCAACCGGCCAGAATTGTTTCCGCGCCCGCCTCTTCGAACAGCCAGTCGATCACGGCGCTCGTCGCCTCGACGGCGTACCCCTGCCGCCGGCGGCTGCGCGCAATACCGTAGCCGATCTCGAACTCGCGCGGCGCGCGCAGCGATGGCTCGAAGCGGACATCCCCGATGACGACGCCCTCATCGCTATGAATTGCGATGGCCCGCGTAGGCGCCGCCGCCGGCCCCCACACGTGCGAGATAGAACGGGCCACCAGTCCCAAGCTCGCCTGACACCAATCCGCCGGCGCATCGGCGCCGATTACGCCAGCGAACGTGGCCTGCCCCGCCCGAGCGGCTTCAGCCAAGTGCGCTGTCACGGGCTCGAGGCGGAGACGTGGCGTCAACAAAGAACGATCAAGCGCGCGCATTGGCAAGAGGATGGCGTGAGCGGATGAAGCTCGCAATCCCTACGCCCAGACCCGTCATCCTGGAGCGCACGGAGTGCGAGCCCAGGATCCAGGGATTATCGAGCAGTGTGACGCCCCCTGGGTCCTGGGTTCTCGCTTCGCGAGCTCGAGGATGTCGGGAGCTAGTACGCGCACGCCTCGAACACGTGGCGCACATCGCCGCCCCATTCGGTGCGGTAGCGTTCGATCAGCCGCTCGGCCGGGGTGACGCCTGTGGCGGCGATATCGTCTAGCTCACCGAGGAAATGCGTTTCGTCTTCGCCGCTATTGTCGGCGCGTGCGCGCGACTTCAGGCCCTGGCGCGCGATCGCCAGCGCAGCTTGCGCAATATCGCGCGCGCTGTTGCCGCGGATCGGCGCCTTGAGGCCGAGCACCGGCACGGCGCGCCGAAAGCTCTCGCGATCCTCCGCCGTCCAGCTCCGCACCAGCGACCATGCGGCTTCGAGCGCCGCGTCATCATACAAAATGCCAGCCCAGAACGCCGGCAGCGCACATAAGCGCGACCACGGCCCCGCATCGGCGCCGCGCATTTCCAGATACGTCTTCAGTCGCACTTCCGGGAAAATCGTCGTCAGATGATCTTCCCAATCCTTCAATGTCGGCCGCTCGCCCGGCAGCACCGGCATCTTGCCGTCCATAAAGGCGCGAAAGCTCTGCCCGGCGCAATCGATGTACTTGCCGTCGCGATAGACAAAATACATCGGCACATCGAGCGCGTATTTGGCGTAGCGCTCAAAGCCCATGCCGTCTTCGAACACGAACGGCAGCATGCCGGTGCGATCGGGATCGGTGTCGGTCCAGATGTGGCCGCGATAGGAGAGAAAGCCGTTGAGGCGCCCTTCCGCGAACGGGGACGCGGCGAACAACGCCGTGGCGATCGGCTGCAGCGCGAGGCCGACGCGAAACTTTTTCACCATGTCGGCTTCGGACGCGAAGTCGAGATTGGTCTGCACCGTGCAGGAGCGAAACATCATCTGGCGCCCGAGCCGCCCGACCCGCCCCATGTAATCGCGCATAATCTTGTAGCGGCCCTTCGGCATGATCGGCGTCTCTTCGAGCGACCATAACGGCGAAAAGCCGACGCCTAGGAACGCGATGCCGAGCTTGCCCGCCACATCGCGCAATTGCGCCAGATGCTGGCCGGTTTCGGCACAGGTTTGATGCAGATGCTCCAGCGGCGCGCCCGAGAGTTCGAACTGTCCGCCCGGCTCCAACGTGATCGAGGCGATGCCCTGCTTCAGCGCGATGGTATTGCCGGCCTCGACGACACGCTCCCAGCCATAGCCATCGGCCAGGCCATTCAGCAGTGCGCCAATCCCGCGCTCGCCTTCGTAGGGCACGGGCGCAAGCGAATCTTTGTAGAATGCGAACTTCTCGTGCTCGGTGCCGATGCGCCAGGTCGAGCGATCGGGCTTCGGCCCCGTCGCCAGATGGGCGACGAGGTCTTTAAAGCCCGTCAGCACCGGGGCCTTTTCTTTGGTGTGGGCCAAGCGCTTCCTCCGGGCGGCTCGTTTCGGGGCATGTGGAGCGCGCGCGCCAGTTCCGCAAGCGCTCACCCCTTGCGCCAATCTCCCCACGCCGCCTGAATGACGCTTAACGCCGCGATCACCGCCGTCTCGGCGCGCAAGATACGCGGTCCGAGCGACACCGGAATGACATACGGGAAGCTCCGCAGCATGCGGCGTTCCTCCGGCGTAAAGCCGCCCTCCGGGCCGATTAACACACTCACTCCCCCTCCCCCTTGCGGGGAGGTTGGGGGGTGAGGGGCGTTCAATTGATCGAGGATCGGCCGCGCCCGTCCCCGCTCACCGCCCCAAGTCGCACTCGCATCGTCTCCCGCTTCATCCGCATAGATCAGCGGCCGCGCGACGTCCCAACCATCGAGCGCCCGCACCAGCGACACAGCCTCGCAAATCTCCGGCGCATCGAAACGCTCAGTCTGCTCTGCAGCTTCGCGCGCGATCGCCTGCAGGCGATCCAACCGCACAGTCTCCGCAATGGTGCGCTGTGTAATGACAGGGCGAAGGCGCCGCACGCCCAGTTCCGTCGCTTTCTCGACGATCAGATCCGTCGCTTGCCGCTTCACCGGCGCGAACAAGAGTTCCAGATCCGGCGCGGCCCGCGCCTCACACAACTGTTCCTCGACACGCACGTTCATGCCGCGCTTGGTCTTGCCGCTCACCCGCGCGCGCCATTCCCCGTCACGCGCGTTGAACACGCGCACCACATCGCCAACGTCGAGCCGCAACACAGTTCCCACGTGACGCGCGTGCCCCTCCTCCAGCGCGATCTCCGCGCCGGCGGCCAAATCCTCCTCGATCATCAGACGTGGCTCAGGCATCGGCCATTGCTGCCAAGCCCGCTCCGCCCGCGCAAGCGCCAAGGTGGGAGAGTTACGCTGCCTCGTCCGCCAGCATCTCCCCGCGCGACATCGCGTTCAGCCGTGCGTACAGCCCGCGCGCGCTGATGAGGTCGGCGTGCTTGCCTTGCTCGACGATGCGGCCGGCGTTGAACACCAGTATCCGATCCGCCTCGCGCACGGTGGACAGCCGGTGCGCGATGACGATCGTCGTGCGGCCCTGCTTTAGCTCCGCCATTGCCGCCTGCACCTCGCGCTCGGTCTCGACATCAAGCGAAGACGTCGCTTCATCCAGGGTCAGGATCGGCGCGTTGGCGAGAAACGCGCGCGCAAGCGCCACGCGCTGGCGCTCGCCGCCGGAGAGCTTCACGCCCCGCTCGCCGACTTCGGTGTCGTAGCCGTTCGCCAGCTTACAAATGAAATCATGCGCCCGCGCACGCTTGGCGCACGCGATGACCTCATCCATCGACGCATCGGGCTTGGCGTACGTGATGTTCTCCCGCAGCGAGCGGTGAAACAAAGCCGGATCTTGCGGCACCAGCGCAATGCTCTGCCGTAAGCTCGCCTGCGTCACCTCGCGCACGTCCTGCCCATCGATGCGGATCGCGCCCGCGTCGATATCGTAGAGGCGCTGCACAAGCTTCACGAACGTCGTTTTGCCCGAACCCGTCGGCCCCACCAACGCCACCGTCTCGCCCGCTGCGATCTCCAGCGAAAAATCGCTGTAGAGCGCCTCGGCCGCATTCTTGTACCCGAACGACACCGCATCGAACGCGATCGCGCCAGCGCCAGGAGCGAACGCCGCAGCGTCGGCGCGATCCTCGACGCCCGCCGCATCGGCCGCGTACGCCACCACGTCCTCGATCTCGGCGATGCCCTTCTGCAAATTCTGGATGTTCTCACCCAAAGTCCGCAGATAACCCGATACCAAAAAGAACGCCGTGATCGCAAACACCGCATCGCCCGCGCTGGCGCGGCCGGCGCTCCATTCGATCAGCACGAGACCGACTAGGCCCGCCTGCAGCACGAACATGATGATGTTCTGCACGACCCACGCATTGGTGTAGCGAAACCACGTCACTTGGGATTTGGCGTTCCAGTCGCGCGCCACTTCGGTGAACCGTTCCTGTTCGCGCGCCTCGGCGCCGAACGCCTTTACCGTCGCGTTCGAACCGATCGCGTCGGCCAGCGAGGCGCCAATGCGGGTGTCGGCGGCGTTGGAGATGCGCGTTACCTTGGCGATGTAATGGCGCGCGAAGAAATACGCCGAGCCCAGGAACGCCAGGATCGAGGCGCCGGTGAAGAGCCCGATCAAAGGCCACTGCACCGCTGTTGCGATGGTCACGCCCACCAGCACGAAGATGGCGGGAAACATGAACCACACCAACGTGTCGGAGATTGTGTCGTAGGCCCACATCGCCCGCGAGACGCGCCGCACCGTCGCGCCGGCGAAATTGTCGCCGTGCCAATCGGAGGAAAACCGTTGCACGTCCTTGAAGCCGGCGGTGACGATCGTTTGCATGTTGTTGGCGGCGAACGGAATCCAGAACCGGACGCCGATATTGCGCGCGAAGTAAAACACGAACGCGACCGCCGCGAACACGCCGTAGCCCCACGCCGCTTGGCGTGAACTGGCTTCGCTCGGTCCCGCCGCCAAAGCTTCGATCAGCCGCGCCGAGGCAAACGGCAGCGCCAGGTCGCACGCCACCGCGAGACCGAAAAAGGCCGCGAACCAAGCCAGCTTGCCCGGCTGGCTCGCCCATAACTTCCAGATGTAAGCGGCGATCTGGGCCATCGTCGCCTTGCGCTGGCCGCGCTCGGAATCGTCGTCGAAATCGTATGCGTCGCTCATGAAAGCACCGGAGATGGGTCGCGGCCGCGCGTGCGGCGATGCGAACAGAAATGGGAAACGAAGCGCTGAAAGCAAAGCGTCGATAGACGCTGCAACACCCTCAGCACGGCATCGTGCGAAACGGTTTCCCCAATACGAGGCGGGGATTTTCCAGCCGAGACAGCGTGCGCTCTCTCAAGGCTCAGCGGCGACCGTTCGCGGCGCCGTGCTTATTTAAGGCGGGTGTTCATGCAGACGCGCTCCTTAAGAGGGCCGCTCCCATACCGCTCCCGCGCCCTTGCGTAAAGCAAAAGCCGCGCGCAAGAGCAAAACGTGACCGATTTGAAACCTGCCGATGCGTTGAAGCAACATTGGACCGACGCGTTGCCGCGCGCGTGGAAACCGTTCGCGCAACTCTCGCGGCTCGACCGTCCGATCGGCTGGCAACTCTTGCTGCTGCCCTGCCTGATGGGCGTCGCGGTGGCGCGCACCGGGTTCGGCTTTTACTGGGAGGACGCGCGCTATGCGCTGGCGTTCCTCATCGGCGCCGTCGTCATGCGCGGCGCCGGCTGCACCTATAACGACCTCCTCGACCGCGATATCGACGCACAAGTCGAACGCACGCGCCTTCGTCCGCTCCCTTCCGGGGCCGTCTCACTCAAAGCCGCGTGGGCCTGGCTCTTCGCGCAATGCTTCCTCGGCCTCATCGCCCTGCTCATGCTGCCGCCGCTGGCGCAACTCGTGTCGGTCATCGCCATTCCGCTGGTTGCGCTCTATCCGCTGATGAAGCGCATCACCTGGTGGCCGCAAGCTTGGCTCGGCATCGTTTTCAGCTGGGGCGCGCTGGTCGGCGGCGCCGCGTCTGCCTATCAGACCAACGCCGTCCCGCTTGAAGTCTTCGCGCTCTATGCCGGATGCATCTGCTGGACCATAGGCTACGACACCATCTACGCATTGCAGGACCGGGAGGACGACGCGCTGGTCGGCGTCCGCTCCACCGCGCGCCTGTTCGCCGGCAAATGGCGCACCTGGACCACAGCCTTTTACGTCGCCGCGCTCGCGCTCTGGACCGCCGCTGCATCCGTTGGCGGGGCGGGCCTCATCGTTGCTGGCGCCCTCGCCGCCATCGCGGCGCTGCTGATCTGGCCGATGCTTGCGAGCATCGACGACGCACGTCCGGAAACGGCGCTTGCGGCGTTCAAGCGCAACGCCACCATAGGCGGAGCAATATTGCTCGCCTTCGGGCTCGAACCGATCTGGCGCACGATGCGGCCGATGCTGGGAGTGTGAAGTGGGCGAAGCGGAAAAGCAGCTGAGCAAATTGTGCAAGCGCTTCGCTGGCGTGGTGAAGCACCATGACCCGTACCCGACGGCGTTCTCCAAAAGCAAAGACCCCTACCGCGCCCTCGTCCGCGCCGTCGTCTTTCAACAGCTTTCCGGAAAGGCCGCTTCCACCATCCATGGCCGCGTGATCGCGCTGTGGCCTGATAAGGAGCACCCAGATCCGGACGATATCCTCGCCGTCGATCCCCTTCTGCTTCGCGGCGCCGGCCTTTCGCGCCAGAAGATCGCCGCCATCCAGGACATCGCTCAAAAACGCATCGACGGAATCATTCCGCAATCGCGCGCGCTCTCGCGCCTGCCTGACGAAGAAATCATCGCGCGGCTCACCGCCGCGCGCGGCGTTGGGCGCTGGTCGGTGGAAATGTACCTGATGTTCACGCTCGGCCGCCCGGACGTTTTGCCAATTGACGATCTCGGCGTGCGTAAAGGCGCGGAAAAACTCTACCGCCGCAGCTTCACGCCTAAGGAACTCGGCGCATTCGGTGAGCGCTGGGCGCCGTGGCGGAGCGCCGCCTCATGGCATCTTTGGCGGCTTATGGATGTGAAGGCGCTGCCGCGCGATAGAAGCTAATGCGCGCGGCAGCGCTGGCGGAGTTCAAGCTCTTTCAGCCGACGCAACTCGTCCTTGATTTCATCTGGAACTTTTGCCGGCTCGGCGCCGTAAACACGGCGAAGCGAGGTGGAAAGCGCCCTTAGCTTCTCGTTTTGTGTGGGATCAACGTGGGTTCGCATCATCTGTTAGGAAGCTTCTTACCGCCGTTGCCGTTCCGCATCACACCGACCCGTGATCGCGATTAGCTGTGTTTCGCGCTTGTGTGCCGTCTCGAGCGTTAAACGGGCCAATTGCGGTGCAATTCGCGTGTTCAGCCGTGCGTCACACGCGAATCCGCGGGCGCCTGATCGCGCCGTCGCAGGCCGTAATCCCGCACCACCTCAGCCACCCTAAGACGATAATCTCGAAACACCCCTGCGCGCCCTTCGCTTTGCGCCGCCCGGTGCGCCTCTAGCGACCGCCAGCGCCTCACCGCGTCTTCGTTGCGCCAGAATGACAACGACAAAATGCGCTTCTTGTCGCTCATGCTTTGAAACCGCTCGATCGAGATGAAGCCATCGATCTCATCCAGCAGCGGCCGCAGCTCCCCGGCGATGCGGAAATAATCGCCGCGACGCTCCGCATGCGGCTCGACCTCAAAGATCACAGCGATCATGTCGAACACAGTTTCAGGAAGATGCGGTCTTCTTTCAGAATGAAACGCTCGCGTTCTGCGAACGCGTAATTTTCGCGGCCCTGCTCATCGGCCGCGAGGCGCGCCCTGTACGCTTCGTAGGCGGCCAGATTTTCGATGTTGTACACACCGTACGCCGTCGTCACCGAGCCTTCGTGCGGCGCGAAATAACCAATCAGATCGCCGCCGCAACGAGGAATCGCTTCACCCCATGCCTTGGAATAGCGCTCGAACGCCGCGCGTTTGAACGGATCGATTTGATATCGAATAAAACACGTAATCATCATTCCGCCTCCGCCAGTGTGATAGCGGATTGAACGCAGGCGACGGTACGACTAACGTCGAACCATGAAAGAAGGCCCTGACATTGCAGCGATCGCCGCCATGGTCGGCGATCCCGCCCGCGCCAATATGCTAACGGCTTTGCTAAATGGCGCAGCCCTCACCGCGACCGAACTCGCGCTTGAAGCGGGCGTCACCAAACAGACGGCGAGTTCGCACTTGAACAAGCTTGCCGCCGCTGGCCTCGTCGCCGTCGAAGCGCAAGGGCGCCACCGTTACTATCGTCTCGCCGACGCTGACGTCGCCGGCCTGCTCGAAACCTTGATGGGCGTCGCCATGCGCGCCAAAGCTTTGCGCACGCGACCGGGCCCGAGAGAACCAGCGCTGCGGCGCGCGCGGCTTTGCTACGATCATCTCGCCGGCGAACTTGGCGTCGCCCTGTTCGACAGCTTCCTCAAACACAAATGGATCACGCCAGGCCCTGAGCGCACCTTCGCGCTCACCCGGCTTGGCCGGGCTAAAGTGTCGAGCTTTGGCGTCGATATCGAAGATCTGGAAAAAGGCGCCCGCCCGCTCTGCCGCGCCTGCCTCGACTGGAGCGTGCGCCGCCACCATTTGGCCGGCGCACTGGGCGCGGCGATCCTAGACCGCATGTTCGAACGCGGCTGGGCCACACAACGCCGCGGTAGCCGCGTGCTGGAGTTCACGCCGGTCGGCGAAGCCCAGCTGAAACGCGTCTTTTCCCTTGGGTGAAATTCCAAACGCTTTGGGCTAGACTGCCCTGATGCCAGCCGTCGCCCGCATTGATCCTAAGGATATCTTCACGTCCGAAGAATGGGCGCCGCTGGCCAAGCGCTCGTCCTGGCGCGGGCTGGTGCTGGTCGCGGGCGCGTGGGGGCTCATCGTCGCGGCCGGGGCCATGTTCGTGCTGTGGCCGAACCCGCTGACATACGTGTTGGCCGTCATGCTGATCGGCGCCCGCCAGCTCGGCCTCGCCATCCTGATGCACGACGCCGCGCACGGCGCGCTGCACTCGAACATGGCGGTGAACAATTGGGTTGGCGAATGGCTCTGCGCCGCGCCCGTCGGCGCGCGTCTCGCGTCGTACCGCGACTATCATTTGAAGCATCACCGCTTCACCGAGCAGGCGGAAGATCCCGATCTCCCGCTCTCGGCGCCATTCCCGATCACCCGTAAATCGTTCTGGCGCAAAGTGATCCGCGATTTGACCGGGCAAACCTTCTTCAAGCAACGCGGCGCGCAACTCTTCGGCAATCGCAAAGCCGGCGAAATCGTCAACTCCAGTACTGCGCACTTCCTGCTCACCAACGCGATCCTGTTCGCCGCCCTCGCGTTCGCTGGCTATTGGTGGGCGTATCCCGCGCTCTGGCTCGTGCCAATGGCGACATGGCTGCCGCTGGTCACGCGCCTGCGCAACATCGCCGAGCACGCGTGCGTCAAAGCGCAAGAGCATCCGCTCACCCACGCCCGCACCACGCTCGCCAACCCGATCGAGCGCCTGCTCATAGCCCCGTTCTGGGTCCACTATCACGCCGAGCACCACGCCTTCATGCACGTGCCCTGCTATCGGCTGACGAAGCTGCACAATGCGCTGATGGACAGGGGCTATTGGGCGCAGGTGAAGATTTCCCCAAGCTACGCCGCCGTTTTGCGCGAAGCCGCGCCTGCGTGACCACGTTCCTCGACGACTGGAGAAAGTTCTACGGCGAATTGCCACCGCTAAGCTTTGCGTTGCGGAACGACGAACGCTGGGTTCGCTTTCACTCCTTGCCCGCAAGCAAGCGCTATGCCCAATCTCCGAGCGAAGAAGTCACGGTTCTTCATCGGGCTAATACGGTTGCGAGCGATGTGATTGGCGCGGATATTTCTTGGCTCGCGCAGTCAGTCCCGCTGGAGCCGAAGTTGGCGCCGGGCGCCGCGCGGTCACGACAGATTCACGGCCTAATGCCTGCTGGCTCATTTGTAGACGATGAAGTCTCTTGGACCATTTTTGCTACGATCACCCACTTTCGGCCCGGCGCCTTTGACAATCTCATTCGCGATATCGCGGAAGAACGGGCATTCCGCACGATCTGGCTTTCGACACGGAACGGAATAGTGTTTGCACCGTACGACGGCGGCATAGACGTCTTCATGGAAACGGCTGAAGCCGCCGATACTCTCAAAGTGAAGCATCGTTACTGGTTGTCGGCGCGCGCAGACGGCCTTTAATGATTTCCGACATCCCGGCCTTCATCCGCGAAAACACGCGCGTCATCGCGCCGAGCCATGTGCCGGAGCTTTCGCTCTATCTCGCTGACGACGCCGTCGCGCTGTGGCAGCTGACGGAAGAACAACTCGGCGAACTTGGCCTGCCGCCGCCCTTTTGGGCGTTCGCTTGGGCGGGTGGGCAGGCTTTGGCGCGCTTCGTGTTGGATCACGCAGAGATCGTGGTTGGCAAAAGCGTGCTCGATGTCGCGTCCGGCTCGGGGCTTGTCGCCATCGCGGCGATGAAGGCTGGAGCAGCCTCCGCGCTCGCGGTTGATATCGACGCGTTCGCCGCATATGCGGCGGCGCTGAACGCGGCGCTCAACGATGTAATCGTGGAGACGAGCGACGCCGATCCCGTCGGCAAACCCACGGACGCCGAGATCATCCTCGTCGGCGATCTCTTCTACGATCGCGATCTGGCGCCGCGCGTGCTCGCCTGGCTGATCGAACAGCAGGCCGCCGGCAAGACCGTGCTGATCGGCGATCCCGGGCGCACCTATTTGCCGCGCGATCAGCTCGAGCAAATCGCCGCCTACGACATCCCCGTCACCCGCGCGCTTGAGGACGCCGAAGTGAAGCGCGCCGCGGTTTGGAAGCTGAAGTGAAGAGCGCAAGCCTAATTCTATAGAGTCATTCCGGACGCGCGAAGCGCGAGCCGGAACCCAGGGCAAACGACGAGCTTGTGGCCCTGGGTTCCGGGTCTGCGCTTCGCTTCGCCCGGAATGACTCGGTGTTCAACTATTTGACGAGCGACCTATTCGATCGCGCAGACATACATCCGCGCTTCCTCGTCCGTTTCCGCCGTGCGCGCTTCTTCACACACGGCGTTCCAGAACCGCATCACTTCTTCGCCGAGCGCGTTGCTGCGCGTCTGCAGCTCCTCCAGCGAGGGCGCCGAATCCGGCGCTTCGGCGATCCAGACCGGTTGATACGACGGCCCGCATGTGACCGCTGTGTAAAGCCCTCGCCCGCACAGCGCCGACCGCTCGATATTGTACGCCCACACCGTCTCCCGCAGACGCCGCGCCAAGTCCTTCGGGTCGGTGACCTCCGCTTCGGCGGCGTTCGGCGTTTCCTCCGTCAAGTTTTCGATCTGATCGAGCATCACGCCATAGCGGCCGACTTCGATATTCAGATTGAACGGGTCGGGCGCCTGGTTCTCCGGCGCCTTGGCTTGTTCGCTGGCCTGTCCGCAAGCCGCCAGCGCAAGCGCCAGCACAATCGCACGCAGCTTCATGTCTACTCCTCCGAAGCAGAGCTTAGCGGCGCAATTCAGATTTTGTGAAGTTTTAGCGCTCGAGCGGCGCGAGCGCATTATAGCCGGCGGCGAAGTCGTAATCGCTTTCGCGCACGCGCCGGACCAAGGCTATCGCGGCAACCGACAGGCCAGAGCCTGCGATCACCGCGAACAACGCCCACATGACGCCGAAGATGCTAGCGTCGTTCACAACCACCCATCCCATGCCTTCGAGGCATCTTTGTTGAAGCGATCATGCACGAGCGCAGTGAACGCGCGGTTTCCGAAAGCGAAACAAAAGGTTGAAATGCACTTGGGCGCCTGGAGCGGAGACGCTACAGGGGGATCGCGCGAGGGAGAGCATCTATGCTGCGTCTGGAATGGACGGCGATCTACGCCGGATTGAATATCTTGATCCTGCTGGTGCTCGCAGTGCTGGTGGTCGGCGGCCGGCGCAAGCACAAGATCAGCTTGG
This sequence comes from Hyphomonadaceae bacterium, assembly GCA_014378995.1. Lineage (GTDB taxonomy): Bacteria > Pseudomonadota > Alphaproteobacteria > Caulobacterales > Aquidulcibacteraceae > Vitreimonas. The sequence continues at coordinate 4,886 of JACMMP010000094.1, read as the reverse complement.
GTGATGGCGGCAACGAGGATTTCGCCCGCGCGGTCCGCGCTCACGCCAACGCAGCCGAATACATCCCGGCCGGCCTTGTCGGCATCCTGCTGCTGGCGCTTTTAGAGCCGGCGACGCCGCTTTGGCTCTTCCACAGCGCCGCCCTTTCCTTAACAGCCGGAAGAATTTTGCACGGCATCGGCCTCCACACCGGCGTGCTCAACGCGGGCCGGATGTTGGGCATGATGCTGACCTGGCTGAGCTATGCCTTGATCGGCGGCGGCCTCGTCTGGGCCGGGTTGAGCCAGCAGCTCTAGCCGCCTAAAGCGCCGGGCTGACGTCGGTGGCGGCGAAATCGTCGCCAACGAAGAGGAGCGGCGCATTGCGCGCTTTCGCGAGCGCGTAAGCAAAGCAATCGCCAAAGTTAAGCCTTGCGCCCGCTCCGAACCCCTTGCCGAATTGTATACGCGCTTGAAGCGCCAACCAGGCGATCGGCTCATCGACGGGCGCCAGTGTGATGCGCGCCTCCGCAAGAAATCCGTCCAGATCGGCCACGGCCTGCATGGGGATACGGTGGCGGCCCGCCAGCACCGTGCCGGTCTCGACATAGTTCGCGGCCGACATCAGCCTGTCGCCCGCCGGCGTCGCCGCCAGCCGCGTCGCCAATGCGCCAGCCGTCGGCTCTCCAAACATGATGGCCACCACCGCCGACGAGTCGATAACGATCATTCCTCGCCGCTCGCGCGGTCCCACTCCTGCTTGGTGACCGGCCGCTTGTCGTAATTGCGTGCGATCCTCTCAGCGAACGCCTTCAAGCGATCGGCAAGATCGCCGTCAGCCGCCCGCGCGGCGCGCTCGCGCTCCAGCCGCTCCGCCAGGGCACGCGTCACCGCCTCGGTCATCGTCTCTCCCGTTAATAAAGAGAGTTCCCGAGCCAGCCGGTCGGCCTTGTCAGTCTTGATGCTCAGCGCCACGACGCACCTTTCTAGAAGTTATTTCTAGATAGCATGTTCTCGAGGCGATTGCACCCCACACAGCCTCCCAGCCGATTGCCCGGCTCCGCGCCAGCGCCCATGTTGCCCCCATGGCCTTCGACACCGATTCCACAGCCGCTCTTGCGGCCCTGATCGACTACGCCAAGCAAGCCGGGGCGGACGGCTCTGAAGCTTCCCTGGCCGCCCGCGAGAGCATCTCGGCCGAGGTGCGGATGGGCGAGCTTGAGGGCATGGAGCGTGAGGAAGGCCGATCGGTCGCGCTGCGGGCCTTCATCGGCAAGCGCCAGGCCGCCGCCTCCTCCACGGATTTGTCGACCCGCGGACTCAAGGGCCTAGCCGAACGCGTCGTCGCCATGGCTAAAGCCGCGCCGGAGGACAAATTCTCGGACCTGCTGGACGAGCGTTACATCGCCCGCGGCGCCGCCATCGACCTCGAACAATCCGACACCGCCCGCCCCAACCCTGAACAGCTGCTCGATTTGGCCAAAAGCTGCGAAGCGGCGTCGCTGGCGATACCGGGCATCGGCAATTCCGGCGGCGGCGGCGCCTCGTTTGAAAACTCGCGCTTCGTCTACGCCACGTCGACCGGCTTCGAGGGCGCCGAAAGCGGGACCTCCTACAGCCTCGGCACCCAGCCGATCGCCGAAAAGGACGACGACATGGAGCGCGACTATGAGTGGCGCACCAAACGTTTCTTCGCCGACCTGCCCCCGCCTGAAGAGATTGGCCGCATCGCCGGCGAGCGCACCGCGCGGCGCCTCGGCGCGCGCAAGGTGAACAGCCAGAAAGCGGCGGTGATCTTCGAGAACCGCCTCGCTGGTCGGATCATCTCGCCGCTCTTCTCCGCTATCTCCGGCTCATCGGTGGCGCGCGGCGTTTCGTTTCTGAAGGACAAGCTCGGCGAGCGCATTTTCGCCGAGGGCTTCCGCATCCACGAAGACCCGTTCGTAAAACGCGGCAGCGGCAGCCGCTGGTTCGACGGTGAAGGCGGCGCGGTCGCGCCCGCGACCTTGATCGACGACGGCGTTTTGACGATGTGGCTGCTCAACTCATCGGCCGCACGCCAACTCGGCCTCGAACCCAACGGGCACGCCACCGCAGGCCATGGCGGCCCGCCGGGCATCGGCACGGCCAATTTGTTCGTAGAGCCCGGCGCTGAAGATTTGCCGAGCCTTATGAGCGGCGCCGGCAAGGGCCTCTTCGTCACCGACATGTTCTCGCCTTCGCTCAACATGAACACGGCCGATTGGTCGGTCGGCGTCGCCGGCTATTGGTTCGAGAACGGCGAGATCGTCCATCCGGTTAGCGAAGTCACGGTGGCCGGCAATCTGCTCGACATTTTCGCCCGCCTCCGCTGCGGCGCCGATATCGACAATCGCGGAGCACTCCAAATCCCCAGCCTCATCGTGGACGCCCTTGCAATCGGCGGCGTCTGAACTCGAGCTCCTCGAAGCTGCCGCGCGCGAAGCAGGCGTTCTCGCCCGCACGCTGCTGATGAAGCCGCTCGAAGTGCACTCCAAGGGCGAACTCGGCCCCGTCACCAATATCGACTACGCCGTGGATGCTCTGCTCACCGAGCGTCTGCTCGGCGCGCGGCCAGACTATGGCTGGCTGTCGGAAGAAGCGCCCGACGATGTGACCCGGCGCGTCGGCAAGCCGCGCACCTTCATGATCGACCCGATCGACGGCACCGCCGCGCTGGTAGGCAAGGTGCCGCAATGGACCATCAGCGTCGGCCTCGTCGAAGGCGATCAGGCGTTCGCCGGCGCCATCTATAATCCGATGACCGACGAAATGTTCGTCGGCGCCATTGGCCACGGCGCCAGTCTGAACGGCAAGCCGATGCAAACCAGCGAACGCAATCGGCTTGAAGGCGCCCGCATGATCGGCCAAGCGCGGCGCTTTCAAAGCCGGCGCTGGGAATCGCCTTGGCCGAAGATGGACGTCATCGAGCGCCAGTCGATCGCCTACCGCATGGCGCTCGTCGCCGCCGGCCAGGGGGACGCCACCATCCTGTTTGGCTGGAAGCACGATTGGGACATCGCCGCGGGCGCCGCGATCATCACGGCGGCGGGCGGCGTCGTCAGCGACCCCTGGGGCTATGCGCTCGAGTTGAACCAGCCCGCCCCGCGTGCGCCCGGCGTTGTCGCCGCTGGCGCGGCGCTGCACCCTTTGCTAATCGAACGCACGTCCGTTTTGCCTGACCCGCGGGACCAGGCTTGAGTCAAAGCGCCATGAACGATCAACGCCAGCTTCTGCACCTCGTCATCGGCGGCGAACTGAAAGCGCTCGACCGGCCGGAATTCGCCGACCTTGCACAAGTAGATTTCGTCGGCGCCTACCCGAACTACAGGGCCGCGTACGATGCGTGGAAGGGCGCGGCCCAGCGCACCGTCGATAATGCGCGCATGCGCTATTTCATCATCCACGCCCACCGCCTGCTCGATCCCGGCACGGATCCCGAGCACGAGCTGTGATGGCCGCATGACACCTGGCGCGCTGCTCGCGCGACTTTGGCGTGACTACGTCTCCCGCTACACGGGCGATGTGGTCTTGCTGACGCCGGTGTTGGCCATCGTCGCGCTGGCGGCGGTCTCGTACGCCGCGATCCTGAAATTCACGATCGACTCCATCCAGGCCGGCGATCTGGGCGCGATAGCGCTCGTGCCTGTCGCGGTGATTGGCGCGGCGCTCATTCGCGCCATCGCAATCTACGTGCAAGCGGTGCTCTCTCAGGGCCTGGCGCTCAAAGTGCTGCGCGATCTGCAGGGCGCGATGTTCGCCAAACTCACCGGCGCCGATTTCGCTCGCATCACCCGCGAGGACAGCGGACGCCTCGTCTCGCGCTTCACCAACGACATCGCCGTGATCGGCGAAGGCCTGGTGCGCGGCGGCCAAGTCGCGGTGCGGGATTCGCTCACTTTGGTCGGCGCCATCGCTTCGATGTTCTGGTACGATTGGGCGCTGACACTTCTGGTGCTCGCTGTCTTCGCCATCGCCGCCAAACCGCTGCAAGCCATCGCCAAACGCGCGCGGCGGACGACTGAAACGGCGCAGACACAAATCGGCGCACTCACCGCTCTGCTGAGCGAGAGCATCAGTTCGGCCCGCGTCGTCAGAACTTACGGACTGGAAGCGCGGGAGAGCGAACGCGCAGGCGCAGCGTTCGAACAGCGTCGCAAGCTGGCGATGAAACTCGCCCGCAACCGCGCCCGCAGTGAGCCGTTGCTGGAAGTGCTGGGCGGCGCGGCGTTGGCGGGCGTGCTCTATGTCGCCGGCATGCGCATCACGGCCGGCGCAATGACGCTCGGCGATCTCATCGCCATTATCGGCGCGATCGGCGTCGCCACGCCGGCGGCGCGGGCGGTTGGCAATTTCAACACCGTGCTGAACGAGGGCCTCGCCGCGCTCACGCGCATCTTCGGCTTGCTCGACGAACCCTCCGCCATCACCGATGAACCGAACGCCAAGCCGCTCAAGGTCACGCAAGGCCGGATCGAGTTCAGCGATGTGGGCTTTGCCTATGGCGCCGCCCCGGCGCTGAATGGCGTGAGCTTTGCGGTTGAGCCCGGCGAGACAATAGCTCTGGTCGGCCCCTCAGGCGCCGGCAAAACGACAATCTTCAACCTGTTGCCGCGGCTTTACGATGTTTCCACCGGCGCGGTGCGCATCGACGGGCAAGATGTGCGCGACGTGATGCTGGCGAGCTTGCGCGGCTCAATCGCGCTGGTGGCGCAAGAGGCGGCGCTGTTCAACGACACCATCGCCGCCAACATCGCCCTCGGCCGCGCCGGCGCCTCGCGCGCAGACATCGAAGACGCCGCGCGCGCGGCGGCCGCGCACGATTTCATCGGCGCGCTGCCGCACGGCTATGAGACACTCGTCGGCGAACGCGGCGGCAAGCTTTCCGGC
>JACMMP010000093.1 GCA_014378995.1 Hyphomonadaceae bacterium | reverse complement strand
TTTCTGCGCCGCGCCACGCAGCTTATCCTTGATCCGTTAGGCCGACGCCGACCATTTACACCGGAGAGAATACGAAATGCGCCGTCTACGTTATTCAGCACTCATTCTCGCCCTCGCTGTCGCCGTTCATATCGACTGGCATCTCGCTCGGCCCGCACATCACCGCCTGAGCGGCAACTGGCCGCACCATTGGCTCTTTGCGGCCGCTGCATTTGCCCTGGTTGGCTGGCTCATCGCCCGATGGTGGCCGGAAAGACCGACGCGCGCCGCGGCTGGCATCGTCGGACTTGCTCTGGTGTTGGCGCAAGGAGTCGAGCCAGTCGTGGAGGTCGCTATGTATCAACACCAATTGGGGTACCCCACCGATCCCGGTCGATGGACCGCTTTCGCCCTGTGCGTAGCCGCCGGAATTCCCGCATTGCTCGTCACGCTCATTCTCTGCCGGCCGCGCCTGCGTCGATATCCCGTCGCGCCCGCGGCCTAACGAACGTTGCAGCTCACAAGCACTTTTCGGATGCGGCTTCGCCGCAATGGTTGTACTGTGCTTGCAGCTGAACTAAGCGTTAGGCGGCATCATTACTGAACACGGACACTGATGACTACAACCAACACGAAGCCGCGGGTGACATCCCTCGCTCCACAGTTCCTGGTCGACGATCTTGCCCGCTCGATCGTCTACTACCAGAAGCTCGGTTTCACATTCGGCGAGCCGTGGGACGGGTTTTACGCGATTGGTCGGCTTGACGGGCTGGAGCTCCACCTGAAGGAAGCGCCCAAGAACGCCGACGAGCGCCGACAACGGCGTGCGAACGATCACCTCGACGCGGCGGCCGGTGTGGACGGCATCGAAGCGTTCTATGAGCAGTGCGTAGCGAACGACGCAACGATTATCAAGCCGCTTACAGCGACTCCTTGGGGCACGAAGGACTTCTACGTCGAGGACCCTGATGGCTATGTCGTATGCTTTGGGGGTCGCCCGGCCGCGGACTGAGCGGCTCGCCGGTTGCGCCGCACAACACAGGACGCCGCCTAACGAACGTTGGAGCTGACAAACTTCTTCAGCGCACGCATTATGGACCACCGCGTCTCTGAGCTGGCTACCTTGGTCCAAGAAGCAAGCGATCTGCTCCGTCGCCACAGCGTTACGTTCTGGGCGGACTGGCTCGGCGATGATGCTGCGCGCATTCGCCAACTGGATTTCTCAGGCATCGAGCATCTGCTCAGTGCCTACGGCGGCATGGGCAGTCTAACTGACGTGTATATCTGCCCTCAGAGCGGCCACGCTATCGAAGCTAAGAACGTCGAATCGGTGAATGCTCGGCTTGGATCCCTTCTAAACCGAATGTACGACGGTGCAAAGCAGCTATCACGCGAGGAATTCGCCGCGACGCGTCGCGACCCAGCCATCTAACGAACGTTGCAGCTGACAAGCACTTTTCGGATGCGACTTCGTCGCAACGGTTGTAACGTGCTTTGCAGCTGAACTAAGGCGTTAGGTGGACCAGCCGGGCCTCATGGTGAGTCGAATGATGGGTGTTAT
>JACMMP010000092.1 GCA_014378995.1 Hyphomonadaceae bacterium | reverse complement strand
GCGTCTGAGCATCGCGCAGCTGATTGATGCGCCGGCGCGCGTCATCGCGATAATCGCCATCCGGTTGCGCGCTCAGATAAAATTCATAAGCGTCGATCGTGTCGCGCCGCGCGGCGCGGTCCCATGCATTGCGATCCTCCGCTCGGATTTGATAAATGCCGCGCTCAGCATCACGCCGGTGCAGGCCATCGGGATAATCGCGCAGATAGCGCTCATAGTCGCGGACGGTGTGACGCCGGCGCGCGCTGCTCCAGGCGTATTCATCCTGCCGGCGGAATTCATCCAGAATCCCGCGCGCGTCGGTGGCGTAGGGCGATTGCGGGTAAGCATAGATGAAATCGGCATAAGCGCCGGGCGAGTTCAGCCGCCGCGTGCGGATCCACGCGCCTTCGTCGGTGGTCCAGAGATAGTCCAGCCGCTCGCGCGCGTCCGCGGCGTGGGCCCCAGCCGGCCAGCGATTGAGGAAGCCCTCATAGTGTTCAATGCGATCGATCTCGGCGGCTTCATCCCAAGCCGCGCGCTCCTCCGCCGCTAGGCGCGGGGCCGCCAGCACATCGCGGCGCGACCGCGCCTCGCTGACATTCGCCCCCCACGAGAAGGTGTCGGCATAGAGATTGTACGCGTACTCGGTGTTGAGCCGCCGCGCCTCGGTCCAAGCCGCGCGCTCTTGCTCCATAAGCCGCTCGATTTCAGCGCGCGCATCGCCAGCGTACGGGCCTTCCGGATAAGTCTGTAGGAACGACTGATAAATGCGCGGATTGTTCGATCCCTGCGCCGCCGTCCAGGCTTGCGCCTCCAGCTCCTCCGGCGTGGGCGGCGTGGCGCACGCAGCGACGAGGGCGACCAATGAGGCCGCCATCAACATCCTGAAACGCCAGAAGCTCCCCGCCATACGCTTTCCCTCCATCCCTCGCTCTGCTGTAACACACCAAGCTGAACGGTGGCCAAATGGGGGAGAAAAATGGGCGCGATGACGCTAGGTCCGGCCTTCTGGGTGCTTGCGGCGCTCGGCCTCGCGGCCGCGATCGGCTACGGACTCTATTTCCTCCAGCGCCCGCCTACTCTCTTGCGCGCGCTGGTGAAGACCGCCTTCCCCGGCTTCGTCGCGGCGGCCTTGGTCAGCGCGGGCGCGCCCTTACCGCTCGTGCTTGCGATTGTCGCTTCGGCGCTCGGTGATTTCTTCCTGGCGTTCGACAAGAAGTGGCTTCTGCCGCTCGGCATCCTATCGTTTCTGATCGCACAACTTCTCTACGTGATCATCTTTACCGCAATCTGGTTCTTCTCTGGCGACAACAGCCCGCTTTGGCCGCGCTACGTCGCCATGACACTCGTGATCCTCACATCGGTCGGCTTTTTGATTTGGATGGCGCCGAAGCTCGGCTGGATGGCGCTTGGCGTCGTGCCCTACGCCGCCGCCATCACGGCGATGGGCGTGGCTGCGATGTGGCTACCCTGGGCCGGTTGGCCGGCAATCATCGGCGCGCTCAGCTTCATCGTCAGCGACTTCGTGCTCGCGGCGGAGCTCTTCCGCCTGCCGCCAGACTCCCCCGCCCGCCGCATCACCGCGCCGGTGGTGTGGTGGACATACGCGGCGGCGCAGGTGCTCATCGTTTGTGGAATTATCAACCTTGTGCGTGTGGGAGGCTAGAATGCTGATCATCACATTGATCGCGTGCACGGCAATGCTCGCCTCCTGCGGCGCACCCACCACGCAAGAAGCTAACGCGCTGCCGGACGACGAACTCGGCGCCTACGGCGCGGTTGTAGCGGTCGGCGAAAATTGGCAGCTCCTTGGCGATCCCGCGAGCAACGCTCTCTCCGTCTATATGGACGACGGGACTGAGGCGTCAGGCACCTGGGTGCGCCCCTACTACGTACAGGGCCGCATTTCCGCAAGCGACATTCAAGTGATCCTCGAGAACGTCCGTTGCGAACAGGACAACATACCCTACCCGATGAGCGCAACGGTTACGTTTCCCGGCCACACGCTACGCGGTTGCGCTGCGATGCGCTGGGACTCTGAACTTAGCACATTGATCGAGGAGATCGACGTATGCATCGCCGCGAAGCCGTCACTGCGCACGATCACGTACGCAGGGGAATTGCCAGATGGATCGGTGCTGGTACGTGTGCGCGACGGCGACGACATGCAAGATTGCCGCGTCGAGGGCGGCCGCGCGACGCAGGCGCCGCGCGGCGAGAGCTTGGCCGTGGCAACCGACAATACGGCGGTGTTGCTGCGCGCACGGCCGGGAGAGACGGAAAATCCCGGCGGCGAGTGCTACGAGGCGCCCGAGGCATCGGTTCACGGTCAGTACACAAGCGAAATGGTCGGCTGGATGCTCGACCCGCTGGGTTGCTAATCCAGCGACGGCAGATCCAGCCCCTGCTCTTTCGCGCACGCAATCGCATCTTCGTAGCCCGCATCCGCGTGCCGCATCACACCCGTGCCGGGATCGTTCCACAGCACGCGCGCGATGCGCTTGCTCGCCGCTTCAGTGCCGTCGCATACGATCACGACGCCAGAGTGCTGCGAATAGCCCATGCCGACGCCGCCGCCATGATGCAGCGAAACCCACGTCGCGCCGCCTGCGGTGTTGAGCAGCGCATTGAGCAGCGGCCAGTCGCTCACCGCATCGCTGCCATCGCGCATCTTCTCCGTCTCGCGGTTCGGCGACGCCACTGAGCCGGAATCCAAATGATCGCGCCCGATCACCAACGGCCCGATTTCACCGCGCGCCACCATTTCGTTGAACGCGAGGCCAAGCTTGTCGCGCTGGCCCAAACCCACCCAGCAAATCCGCGCCGGCAGGCCTTGGAAGGCGATACGCTCGCGCGCCATGTCGAGCCAGCGATGCAGATGCGCGTCGTCCGGGATCAGCTCTTTCACTTTCGCGTCGGTCTTGGCGATGTCTTCGGGGTCGCCGCGCAAAGAAGCCCAGCGGAACGGGCCGACGCCGCGGCAGAACAGCGGCCGCACGTACGCCTGCACAAAGCCCGGATAGGCGAACGCGTTCTCAACGCCGTTGTCCTTCGCCACTTGGCGAATGTTGTTGCCGTAATCGACCGTGGGGATGCCCATATTGTGAAAGTCGAGCATCGCTTTCACGTGCACCGCGATCGACGCGCACGCCGCTTCGCGCACCGCTTCCGGATTCTGCGCCCGCGTCTGCACCCAGCGCTCAACACTCCAGCCCGCCGGCAGATAGCCATTCACCGTGTCGTGCGCCGAGGTCTGATCCGTCACCGCATCCGGACGAATGCCGCGCTTGACCATCTCCGGCAAAATCTCCGCCGCATTGCCCAGCAAGCCAACGGAGATCGCTTCACCTTTCGCGCACGCCTCGTTGATCATCGCCAGCGCGTCATCCAAAGTCTCGGCGCGCTTATCGAGGTAACGCGTCGCCAGCCTTTTATCGATGCGGTCGCTCTGGCACTCGATCGCCAGGCAACACGCGCCCGCCATCACCGCAGCCAGGGGCTGTGCGCCGCCCATGCCGCCGAGCCCCGCCGTCAAAATCCACTTGCCGGACCAATCGCCGCCGAAATGCTTGCGGCCCATCTCCGCAAACGTCTCGTACGTGCCCTGCACGATGCCTTGCGTGCCGATATAGATCCACGAGCCGGCCGTCATCTGGCCGTACATCATGAGCCCCTTGCGATCGAGCTCGTCGAAATGCTCCCAAGTCGCCCACTTCGGCACCAGATTCGAGTTCGCCAGCAACACGCGCGGCGCATCCGTATGAGTTTTGAATACGCCTACGGGCTTGCCGGATTGGATGAGCAACGTTTCGTCATCCTCCAGCCGCCGCAACGTTTCGACAATCTTGTCGTACGCCGCCCAATCGCGCGCCGCGCGGCCGATGCCGCCATAGACAACCAGCTCCTCCGGATGCTCGGCCACATCGGGATCCAGATTGTTCATCAGCATCCGCAACGCCGCTTCCGTCAGCCAGCTCTTGCACGTGCGGTCGTTTCCACGCGGCGCGCGGATCACACGCGATGCGTCGTGACGGGGATCCATGAGAAAGCTCCGAATATTTGCGCGCGTGGTAACTGCTCGACGCCGAAGCGTCCACTTATCTTCCGTCACTTTCTGCTAGCGTTCTAGACCGCCCGCCCCGCAAACACGCGCTCGCGCAACAACGGCGCACCCAGCCAATAGCAAAGCTCGGCCGGCGATTTTACATCCCACAGCGCCAAATCCGCCGCCTTGCCAACCTCCAGCGTACCCACATCATCCAGCAGCCCCAGCGCCCGCGCGCCTTCGCGCGTCATCCCCGCCAGCGCCTCCTCGGGCGTTAGCCGAAAGAGCGTGCACGCCATGTTGAGCGCCGCCAGCGGCGAGGTCATTGGCGAGGTGCCCGGATTGCAATCGCTCGCCACCGCCATCGCCACGCCCGCCGCGCGCAGCTTTTCGATCGGGGGCGCTTGCGTTTCGCGCAAAAAATAAAACGCGCCTGGCAGCAACACGGCCACCGTGCCGGCTTGCGCCATCGCCGCAATGCCTGCGTCGTCAAGATATTCCAGATGATCCGCCGAAAGCGCTTGGTAACGCGCAGCGAGCGCCGCGCCGCTCTGATTGCTCAGTTGCTCCGCGTGCAGCTTCACCGCCAGTCCATTTTCGCAAGCGGACGAGAACACATAGTCCACCTCATCCGCCGTGAAACCAATATCCTCGCAAAACGCATCCACCGCATCGGCCAAACCCACCGCCGCAATCGCCGGGATCATCACGTCGGCGACAAGCTGCACATAAGCGGCGCGATCTTCCTTGAACTCCGGCGGCAACGCGTGCAGGCCCAAGAATGTACGCTTGACTCGCACGTTCCCCAGCGCGCCCAATTCACCCGCCGCTTCGAGCATCTTGATTTCGTTTTCGAGATCGAGCCCATAGCCCGACTTGATCTCCACACTCGTCACGCCCTCACGCGTCAGCCCTGCAAGGCGCTTCGCCGCGCTCTTCACCAATTCCGCGCGCGACGCCGCCCGCGTCGCCGCAACAGTGGACACGATCCCGCCGCCCGCGCGCGCGATCTCCTCATAGCTTGCGCCCTGCAAGCGCAGTTCGAACTCACGCGCGCGGTCGCCGCCAAACACCAGATGCGTGTGACAATCCACCAAGCCCGGCGTGATCCAGGCATCGGCGCAGCGGCGCACCTCGCGCGCCAATTCATCCGGCGGCTTCGGCAAATCCGCCGCATAGCCGACCCACGCGATCTCTCCGTCCTTCGCCGCCACCGCGCCGCGCATAATGGCGCCGTACGGGCGGCCGCCCGGAATCATCGTCGCGAGGTTTGCGTCAACCCAAAGCGTGTCCCACATCCGTCGTCTATGGACCGCCGGCGCCCTCGCCGGCAACTCCGGTGCTGGCCGGCGGGGGCGCCGGCGGTCCATACTGTTCGCATGACCGACTCAGATTGCCGCTCCTGGTTCTCCGCCGCCGATCTGCTGACGCAGGATGCCTCTGCGCCCGTCGCGCTGATTGGCGCGCCGCTCGGTCTCGGCTCGATCACGCCGGGCCGCTGCGATCTGGCGCCGGAAACCGTGCGCGCGGCGATGAGGCGGATGAGCGTTTACGACCTTGAGACCGAAACCGATCTCTCGTCGCTCCGCATCTTCGACGACGGCGACCTGGCGATAGAGCAACTTCAACCCGCCGAAGCGCTGACGCCCATGTTGGAGCGGCTCGCCCCGCTCACAGAGCAGCACGCATTGACCATCGTGCTCGGCGGCAACAACGCCATCACCCGCCCCTGCGTTCACGCACTCGATCTTACATTGCAGCGCGTCGGCGTGTTGACGCTCGACGCGCACTTCGACTTGCGCGACACCGATTGCGGTCTCACCAACGGCAATCCGATCCAAGCTTTGCTGGAAGATGGCCTGCCCGGCCAACACATTGCGCAAATCGGCCTCCTCCCCTTCGCCAACACCAAGAAGGCGCATGAGAAAGCGAAAGCCGCAGGCATTCATATCGTCACCGCCGCACAATGCCGCCGCGAAGGCCTCGCCATTGCCGCGCAAACCGCACTCGAACGCCTCGCCTCGCGCTGCGATGTCATCCATGTCGATTTCGACATCGACATCGTCGAGCGCAGCGCCATGCCCGGCGCGCCAGGCGCGCGGCCGGGCGGCGTCAGCGCGCAAGAATTCTTCGACGCCACACGCCTCATCTGCGCGCACCCCAAAGTCCGCAGCATCGATCTGACTGAGTTCGATCCCAGCTTGGATGTCGCCGCCATAAGCGCACTCAGCGCGGCGCGTTGGGTGTGTGAAGTGCTTTCCGGCTACGCGAGAAGAACGGGATGAAGATAAAACGCCTCTTATTGGTGGCGCCGGCTGCGGTGTTAGCAGCACACCTCACGTTATCGGCAACAGGATTTTGCTATTCGGAGATGCGCTTCTTCTCGGATGCTGAACTTATCCAGCGCGTGCTTGAGCAACGCCTGCCCCGTGATCGCGCAGGGAATCTGGCGTTACGTCAGGCTTTGGACGCACAGCCCGATTGCTGCACCGTCCATCGATTGTTCAATGCGCGCGTTCCCAACAACGGCTTGCTCGACAAGTTTGGCAGGGTCCTAGTCGGCTTCAATATCGCAACGGTCCGTCTGGACTTTGGCCCGCCACCCCCAGGAGAAACGTGGGATGAAGACCTTCTGATCGTTTCGTCATGCGGCTGCGTGCAGGACTGAAGCGGAGCGTCCTTCAACGCACCGCAGCGCGCTGGGTGTGTGAAACCCTGGCGGGGTTTCAAAAACGGTGACGCCTCCCCTTCTCCCCTGCGGAGAAGGGGCCGGGGGATGAGGGGCGTTCAAACAAGCAGGCGCCGGAGCGTTTGAACGCCCCTCACCCCCTAACCCCCTCTCCGCGAGGGAGAGGGGGAATCACGCATGCGCTTACTCCGCCAAAAGCGCCTCAACATCCCGCACAAACCGCTCGAACTGATCGATCATGATGAAGTGGTAGCTCTCTTCCACCTTCACGATCCGCGCGTTCGGCAGGTTCGCGTACGACATGCGCGTGTAGCCTTCGTATTGCTCCGGCGTGATCGGCGCGCCGGGTGGGATCACGAACAGAACCGTCACCGGCGCCGTGATGTTCGGCAATTCCGGCCGCAGATCGGTGACGATCAGTTCGTGGAAAGCATTGACCGACGTGCGCCGATCGCTGAGGCGCGAGTATTCGATGTGCTGCTCGCGTGCGCTTTCAGTGCGGATCATTGTCGCGATCATCTGCCGGGTCATCGTGGTGTCGCCTTCAGGCGCGGCCAGCATCTGTGCCCGGATTTGATCCGCGACTGGCCGCACGCTTTCCGCCGTCGAGCCCGGCGCGCCAAACATCGCGCCCATCCACGGCACCATGTCGACGACCATCAGCTTGCCGACGCGATCGGGGTGGCGCGCCGCCAGCATCATGCCCATCGTGCCGCCCATGGAGTGGCCAATCACCGCCGGCCGCTCCAGCCCTGCTTCAGCGATATAGCGCGCGATCTCCGCCGCCACCGGCGCCGCGACCGGCCCGTCGGCATTACCCGCGGCCGGAAAGCCCGCAAAACCGTTCACTTGCACCAGGTGGACGCGGTAGCGATCGTCCAGCGCATCCGCCGTCGTGGCCCAGACGTCGCGATGCGAACTCAGCCCAGGAATGAAGATCACGTCCGGCCCGCTGCCGCGCGTCACCACGCTGATGCGGTCCGAGGTAAAACCCTGCGCCGCCGGCTCACTTTGCGCCGAAGCGCACGCCGCCATCAGCGCGGCCGCCGCGAGCGCGATAAATCCACGTCTTTTCATCTTATCCCTCTCCGCGCCGCTGCACGTGCGGCGCCTTTACTCAAGTCTTAGCGGCGCGGAATTCGCCTCAGTCCATGACCACGACGAGCTTACCCGTCGCGGTGCGGTTCATCAAAGCCCGGATCGCCTGGCCGCCGTCGCGCAATGTATAGCGCGCCGAAATGCGGGGCTTGATCTTGCCCTCGCCGTAGAGGTTGAACAGATCGCGCACGTTGCCTTCGTGCAGCTTCGGCTCGCGCGCAACGGACGCGCCCCAAAACACGCCGACGATCGAAGAACTTTTCAGCAGCGTGAGATTAAGCGGCGGCGTGGGAATTCCCGCTGGGAAACCGACCACCAGATACCGCCCGCCCCAATTCATCGCGCGCAGCGCCGGCTCGCAATAATCGCCGCCTACAGCGTCATAGATCACATCGGCGCCGCCGCCAGTAACCTTCTTGAAGTCGTCCGACAACGCTTTGCTCTGCTCCTTGGCGAACGCGCCAGGCGGATAGACGATGGTTTCGTCGGCCCCGCACATCTTGGCGAACTCGGCTTTGTCAGCGCTCGACACCGCGCCGACAACACGCGCACCCATTGCTTTGGCCAGCTCGATCGCCGCAACACCAACGCCGCCCGCGGCGCCCAGGATCAGCACCGTCTCGCCAGCTTTCAGCTGCCCGCGATCTTTGAGCGCGTAATACGACGTGCCGTAAGTGAGAATGAAGGCGCTCGCTTCGTCGAACGGCATCGCGTCCGGAATCGGCATGATGCGCGCGGCGGGCAGCTTGATCTTCTCCGCATAACCGCCCCAGCCCGACGAGCCGATCACGCGCTGGCCAACCTTCACGTGCGCAACGCCGGCGCCGACGCTCTCGACCACGCCGGCCACCTCGCCGCCCGGCGCGAACGGGCGCTCCGGCTTGAACTGGTATTTGTCCTCGATGATCAGCGCGTCGGGAAAATTCACGCCCGCGGCTTTCACCGCGATCACCACCTCCCCTTCGCCCGCTACAGGATCGGGCGCGTCGGCGTATTCGAGTTGCTCCGGCGGGCCGACCTTGGTGCTCAACAGCGCTTTCATGTCATCTCCTTCGGACCGCCCGCTTTGGCCGGATCGTGCGAACCCTTCTAGCGAGACGAGCGCGGAGGGTCCAAACTGGGGCTTATGAACCGACGCAGCTATTTCATCCGGCTCGCCTTCTCGATCGCCATCGACCTGTTCGACTTTACGTTAGGTCGCATACCAGTCTTTGGCACTGTAACCGAGGGCGTCGGCACGGCCGTGTTGTTCCTGCTCTGGGGCAAGCTCGGACTCGCCTACGCATGGGAAGTCGTCGACGTCACCGATCAGATCGACGGCTTCATCCCCACCGCGACCTTGATCGCGCTCTATGTCGGCTGGAAGCAGGGCATGTTCGGCAAGCGTTCCGGCGTACCTAGCGCACCGGCCCGGGAATAGGGCTATAGAGCGGCCATGACTTCGACCTGGGCGATCGCCCTTCACGGCGGCGCCGGCGCCATCGCCGCGCGCGCCTACCAGCGCGAAGAAGAGCACATGGCCGCCCTGCTCGACCGCGGCGCGGCGATGCTGGCGCGCGGCATGAGCGCGCTCGATGTCGTCACCGCCATGGCCGACGCGCTGGAAGCCAGCGGCCTGCACGT
>JACMMP010000091.1 GCA_014378995.1 Hyphomonadaceae bacterium | reverse complement strand
GGCGCTGCACATCGCCGAGCTGCGCGAGCGCACGCGCCGGCGCGCGCGCGCCTTCGATCCGATACGTTTCCACGACGCCATGCTGCGCTATGGCCCGCTCTCCCCGCCCGGCCTCGAGCAAGCCGCCCGCGTAGCTTTCGCGTAAAAAGAAAGGGCGCCGGCACGAAGCCGACGCCCTGCGCTTAGGGGTTTTGGGAGATTTAGTACGTGTAGCGGAAGCCGGCGAACACGGACGTTCCGTAGCTGTGATAGAACGAGGAGCGATTATCCGGCGACAGGATCTGACTGCTGACCTCGTCGGTGAGGTTGAGCGCTTCCAGCGTGAACGACATGCGGTCGTTGAAGGTGTACGACGCCGCCGCATCCACGTTGAGCGTGCTCTCAGTGCTTTCCGAGGCGTTGCCGTTGCGGCCTGGGATCGTCGTGATGTAGGCGCTGCGATAAGCGCCGGACACCCGCGCCGAGAAGCGGTCGTCCTCGTAATAGAGCGTCGCGTTCCATGATTCCGGCGAGAGGTTGGTCAGCTCCGCGCCTGGCTCGACGACGATGATGTCGAAGGCCGGTCCCGGGCCGTTGCCGTACGTGTCGAAACTCGACGACACGTTGGTGTAGTTGGCGAGCAGGCCGAAATTCGACAGCGCGCCCGGCAGGAAGAAGAACGGCAGCTGCATCGAAATCTCGAAACCCTCGACGGTGCCGCCGGGCGTATTCAGCGGTTGGGCAAACTGCCAGTCGGAGTCCGCAGGCGAACACGGCGTCGGCGAGCCGACGCATGCGGCGATCGCGAGCGAGTCCGGCAGGCCGAGCGGGTTGCCGGTGTAAACGCCGGTCGACCGCAGGGTTTGGACGAAACTGGTCACGTCCTTCCGGAAAAACGCGACCGAGAAAAGCCCCTCTTCCTGGAAGTAGTATTCGAACGCGAGATCCAGCGCGTCGGCGCGGAACGGGTCAAGGAAGGGATTGCCCGCCGTCACCGTCTTGTTGTTGCCGCTCCGTGCAACCGTGGCGCCGGGGTTGAGATTGCCCAGGCCCGGACGCGACATCACCCGCGAGGCGCCGAAGCGGACGATGAAATCCTCCATCGGCTCGACCGCGATGTTCAGCGACGGCAGCGTGTCGTTATAGGAGTGACCGATCGTTTGCAGGATGCCGTCGCCGGTGCCGGCATTATAAGTGTAGCCGACTGAACTAAGGTCGGTCTCGACATAGCGGACGCCGATATTGCCGCGCACTGGGATGCTGCCGATATCGGTGTCCCAGCCCAACTGCGCATAAGCGCCGGCGCTTTCCTCGGTGATCGCGGCGTTGTTGCCGAGAATCGGCTCGATGCCGGTACGGAAGTTGCTTTGATCGTAGAGACCCCAGAGGCCGGCCGCCGTTTGTACATTGGGGACCGCCCAGGTGAGGCCGTTGGTGGTGATCAAGCGCACATAATCGGCGGGGTTTGAACCGGCGGCGTTGGTGCCGACGATGACGTTTTCCTGGTTGGCGTTGTTCGTGCCGTTCCAGCGGCGCTGCTCCGTCGTCACGAACTCGTAGCGGTTGAAATTCGCGCCGCCGCTCAACGTCAGCCAGTTGGTCGCTCCAAATTCCAGATCGCCCTTCACCGTCTCGAACGAATTGTCGACAGTGATCGGCCGCAAGCGAATTTCGCCAAGCGTCCAGGCCGCCGGCGAGGCGATATTGACCGAGCCGAAGTCGAAGTCCGGAATGTTCGAATTATTGCGGTAATCGTAGGAATAGCCATCTGAGTCCGTGGCGTTCCAAAGCAGCGTCGTCTGCACCGGATTGTTGTGCAGAGATTCCGAACGGCCGATCAGCGCGGAACCGCTGAGCTGATCGGTGAACTGGTGTTGGGCGTGCAGCGTGTATTGCGAGAACTCAGTGGTGAGTTCGTCGAAACGCATTTCTGAGCGCAGATCGACATCGTTGAAGAGGCCGTAGACCAGCGAATTGCCCTGGATTTCGTAACCCAGCACATCGACAGCGCCGATCGCCGAGGCGCCGTTCGTCGAAAACACCGGGGCTTGGATGAAGGTCTCCATGCGGGTTGCATCGAGGCTCGAGAACAGCGCGTCTAAGGTAATGTCAGTCGCGTCAGTCGGTCGCCATTGCAGCGAAGCGGTGACGCCCAAGCGTTCCTGCGTCGATTCATAATAATCGTAGCGCGGAATCCGCGGGTGGAAGGCCGCGTTCACCGCGGCGGCGTTTCCCACCACGCTTTGGAAACAATTGGCCGGCGTGACGATGCAATTGGTGTTGTTTTGCCAGCGCACGGTGCTGGCGCCCTCCTCCACTGCGTCGCGATTGGAAAATGCGACCGACAGCAGCCCGCCGAACGTGTTGTCTGCATTGGTGTTGCTGATCAGGAATGCGGCGCGCGGGTCGGTATTGCCGGAGAGATCGTTGTGGCCGGCTTGCCCGGTGATGGCGAGGGTGAAGCCGTCATGGTCAAACGGGCGCGAGGTGCGCAAATCCACCGTCGCGCCCAGCGAACCTTCTTCGACATTGGCGGAGGCGCTCTTGCGCACCGTGATATTGTTGAAGAGTTCGGAGGCGAAGACGTTGAAGTCGAAGCTGCGATTGCGATTGGCGCCGCCTTCGGCGTCGGTGGCGCCGACGGTGGAGAGGCCCTCCATGCCGTTGATGCGCACGCGGGTAAATTGCGCGCCAAGGCCGCGAACGGAGATTTGACGGCCTTCGCCGCCGCCCCGCGTGATGGCGACGCCGGGAATGCGTTGGATCGATTCAGAAAGGTTGGCGTCCGGGAAGTCAGCGATGTCTTCGGCGACGATCGCGTCCACGGCGCCGACTTCGTTGCGTTTGATGTCCACCGCCGCGGCCAAGCTGGCGCGGAAGCCGGTGACGACGATCTCTTCTTCTTGAGCCGCCTCTTCGGCGTCCTGAGCGTTCGCGACGCCCCCAGCGCCAAAGGCGGTGGCCACGGCCAACGCGAACAGCGACGTGCCGCTCAGGCCCCGACGGGTCTTGCTGTTTGACTTATGCGCCATGACGCGTCCCTCCCCGGTGGGCTTGGACGGACGGAGGGCCTCCCCAACCCGTCAAGCCTCTGTTTCATCCCTATGACACCGTTATCGTTGTCTTTGCCACCGGTGTCTATTTCACCGATAACCCGAGGTGCGACCCTTTTGCAAGGCTAATCCTATTAGGGGCGTAAGCCCTGGATTGGTGTGCTTCCGGCGCAATGGCCTCGAACCGGTCAGGCCGCCTCGTGGGTGATCCGCCCGTCGGAGACGCTGAGCACAGCGTTCGCCCGCGGGATGTCGGCCGCAGGCGCGGTCATCAGGTCAACCGAAAAGGCGCTGAGGTCGGCGCGCATGCCGGGCGCGATGACGCCGCGCTCGGCCTCCGTATAGGTCGCGTAAGCGCCGCCCCAGGTCAGCATCTTCAGCGCCTCGGCGCGGCTCACCGCTTCCTCTAGGCGCCAGTCCGGCCCGGCGAAGCCGGAAAGATCGTGGCGGTGGAAGGCGGCGTAAAACTCGATCAGCGGATCGCCTTTCTCAACCGGCGCGTCGCTGCCGGCGGTGATGGCTGCGCCGCTATCGAGCAGCGCGCGCCAGGCGTAGGCGCCGGCGAGACGGCTGGGGCCAAGGCGCGCCGGGGCAAAGTGAAGATCGCTGATCGCATGCGACGGCTGCATCGAGGCGATGATCCCTTGGGTTGCAAAGCGCGGGATATCCTCGCTTGCGATCACCTGCGCATGCTCGATGCGCCAGCGCGCTGCGCGCAACGCCGCTGCATCGCCGGCGAACGTATCGCGATAAGCGTCGAGCACCAGGCGGTTGCCGCGATCGCCGATGGCGTGGGTGGCGACCTGAACGCCGCTGGCGCGCGCGCGCACAAGCATGGCGCGCAGCTGATCGACCGGCGTGACCAGCAGCCCTTCGGTGGCCGCATCGCTATACGGCGCAAGCAACGCAGCACCCCGCGAGCCGAGCGCGCCATCCATGTATAACTTGACGCCGCGCACATGCACGAGGCCCTCGCCGTAAGGGCCGCGCTGCATAACGATCTCGGAATCTTCCGGCGTCAGGTAGATGTCGGCGCGCAGCGGCAGTTCGCCAGCACGCGCGAAGTCCTCAAAAAGCTGCGCTTCCGCGAGGCTCGTGCTCATGTTGCAGATTCCGGTCCAGCCGCGCGAGGCATAGATCCGCGCGCCCTGCAGCAAAGCTTCGCGCATCATCGCCGGCGTCGGCGCGGGCAAGCGGCTCTGCACCAAGGCCGCGGCGTTATCGATCAGCATGCCGGTGGCGGCGCCGGCTGCGTCGCGTTCAATGGCGCCGCCTTCGGGGTTCGGCGTGTTCGTGTTTATGCCAGCCAGCGCCAACGCGGCGGAGTTGACGACGGCGGCGTGCCCGTCGATGCGCTCAAGGAGAACCGGCCGATCGCTGACGACAGCGTCGAGATCGGCGCGGGTGGGAAAGCGGCGTTCCGGCCAATGCGTCTCGATCCAGCCGCGGCCATAGATTGCGCCCTCGGGATTTGCGCGCGCATACGCGGCCAGGCTTTGCATCATCGCCGCGATGGAGGCGACGCCGACAAGATCGAGCAGCATTGCCGCCATGCCGACGCCGCTGAGGTGAACGTGTGAATCGGTAAATCCTGGAAACGCCGCCGCGCCGCGCAAATCGATCTCGCGCGCGCCGCGTCCGCCGCTGCGCGCATCGCTAAGCGAACCGACAACGGCAAAGCGCCCGTTGCGCACCCGCACCGCTTCGACGCGCGGAGCAGCTTCGACGCCCGTATAGATCGGGCCACCATAAATGATGAGATCGGGAGCGCCGCTTTGGTGCGTGCAGCCTGCAGCCAAAGCCGCGAGCGCCACTTGCCGGCGGTTCAATCTGACCATGCTTCCCTCCCCCACCCGCGCGCCTTAGAAGGCGCTTGGCCCCTCTATCATATCGGCTGAAGCGCCGCAGCGCGAAGGCGGCATGATCGCACCGCTCGCAAGGAGTTTCCTGTTGTCTGAGATCGCACACGGCGCCTGGTCCGCCGCGCTGACACCGCTCAACGCGGATTTGAGCATCGATCACGCCGCCTATGGCGCGCACGTGGATTGGCTTTTGAACTCTGGCTGCGCTGGGGTCGCGGCGTTGGGGACAACGGGCGAGGCCAATTCATTTTCGTTGGCTGAGCGGCTCGATTTGATCGAACGGCTGGGCAAGTCTGGCCACGCCAGCGAGCGTATCTTAGTCGGCGTCGGCTGCTGTGCCGCGCCCGATACGATTGAGTTGACGCGCGCCTCGCTCGGGGCCGGCTTTAACAACGTGATGATGCTGGCGCCGTTCTACTACAAGAACGTTTCCGACGAAGGGGTTTTCCGCGCTTATGCGCGGGTGATCGAAGCGGTGAACGATCCGCGCCTCAACGTGATTGTCTACGATATTCCGCCGATGACCGGGCTTAAGATCGGCGTCGATTTGCTGCGGCGGCTACGTGACGCGTTTCCGGGAATCGTAATCGGGGTGAAAAACTCTTCGGGCGATTGGAGCGCAATGGAAGCGGCGCTCGGCGAGCTGCCGGGCTTCAAGGTCTTCGCAGGCAGCGAGCAATTCTTGCTGCAGACGCTGCGGGCCGGCGGGCCGGGCTGCATCTCGGCGACGGCGAACATCACGTCACGCAGCTTAGCGGAGCTGTATGCGACCTGGCGAAGCGACGCGGCGGATGCGCTGCAAGCGGCCGCCACGCGCAACCGGATAGCACTGCAAAAATATCCGCCGATACCCGCGCTCAAGGAGATGATGGCGGCGGTGCGGGAAGCCCCGGCGTGGAGGCGGCTCCGGCCACCGCTGGCGAACCTTGCGCCGGCGGACGCCGAGGCCCTGCTCGCAAGCGTGCGCGAGCTTGGCCTCGATCTCAGCGCTTAGCTCTTGTGCCCGGCTCGGCGAATCGTAGTGCGCTTCGGGAAAAATCGCAGACGCGCGCTCGCCCGCGCGGCGTCATTTTTGATGTGGTAAATCCGCGCAATAGTCTCGCATTGACGAGGCGATGGCGGTATCATTAGGTGACGGGAGCGGCTGCCCGCGAAGGACGCAGACCGCGAACTCGAAAGCACATGAAGACGCCATCTCAGAGAGCAGGATCGCGCGCGCAATACGATCTGATCGTGCGGCACTACAGCGCCCTCAGCGAACTCCCGCCTGCGGATATCGAGATCATCCGCAACCTGCCGCCGGCGGAAACCTGGGCTGCCGGCGCGGAGATTCAAACGGAAGCGTCGCCCTCGCAGCCGCGCTTCTTGCTGTCAGGCTGGGCGGCGCGGTTCAAGATGCTGCGCGACGGGCGCCGGCAAATCCTCTCGATCATCCTTCCGGGCGACGGCATCGGGGTGTGCGAGCGCTTAACGCCGCTCGCGCTGTCGGCGATCGCCACGCTCACCGCCGTCCGCACCGCGGACGCCGCGCCGCTGGTGGCCGCTCTGCGCGAGCACAGCCACCCATTGCTGCAGCAAGCGGTGCACCTCGCTAACGCCGTAGATGAAAAGTGCCTGATCGATCAGGTGGTGCGCAACGGGCGCCACACCGCGCACGAGCGCATCTGCCATTTGTTCATGGAGCTGCACTGGCGCCTTACGCTCTCGGGCGCCGTCGATAGCCAAACCATGCCCTGGCCGCTCACCCAAGAGATGATCGCAGACTCACTCGGCCTCAGCATCGTTCACGTGAACCGTATGCTGCAGCAGATGCGCCGGGAGAAGCTGATTGAAGCCGGACATGGGATGCTGACGATCCTGAAGCCCGAGGAGATGTTGGCGATCTCTGAATTCCGTCCGCCCCAGCCTTCCGTCGCAACGGGTTAAAGCCGCGGCGCTCTAGGATTGCGTGCGCGTGGCCATCTCGATTTCCGGCATGGCGCGCTCGATCGCTTCGCTGAGCGCGTCGAGATCGCCCGGAGGCATGACGCGGAGGTTCTCGATCAGCAGGCGGAGCAGCGTTGCAACCCCCGTCTCACCGTAGACCTCCGCAAGTTCCGCCGTCGCGCTCGCCCGCGCGCAGAACCGCTCAAGCCCTTCATTTTTTTCGCTGTGCAGCTGGTGTAGACGCAATTGGCGCAGCGCCGTTGTGAGCGAGGGCGGCGCGCCGCCAGCGGTTTCACCGCGGCGGTCGAGCAGACGCATGTTGCGCCGCTGACGGCGGTCCAACCCGACGTATGCTTTGACATCAACCCAGCGCACTAGAAGTCTCCCGGCATTTGGTGCGTCGCAGGTTCCGTGGTTACGACGACGACAGTGACATTATCAGGCGCGCCGCGTGACAGCGCGCGGGCGATCAGCGTATCGACCGCCGATTGCAGCGGAGAACGCATCATCAGTTCCCCGATCTCGGCGTCGCCCATGACGGCGGTCAGGCCATCCGAGCAGAGCAGGAACCGATCCCCCGCTTGAATGCGCCCATGCACGCTTTCCAGATTGAGCGAGGCATGCGCGCCGACTGCACGTGTGATCACGTTCGCCTGCTTGTGGGAGCGGGCGCTATCCTGTTGCAGCGCGCCGGAATCGACCAACGCCTGGACCACGCTGTGATCGCGCGAGACGCGTCGCACTTCCCTGTTGCGGCAGATATAGGCGCGACTGTCGCCGGCCCAGACACAGGCGTAATGGCCCTGATAGACGAGCAGCGCCACGACGGTTGCGCCGATCGGACCGGACATCCGCTCCGCCGCCTGCGCCAGCAATGCGTCATTGGCGCTCTGTAGCGCGCTGCAGACGCCATGGCGAAACGCATAAGCGGAGCCCACGCTATTGACCCGGCTGAGCGCTTCAACCACGCGCGCGCTGGCGATCTCGCCGCATTCGTGCCCGCCCATGCCATCGGCGACGGCCCAGAGCCCAATATCGGCGCGGTCGAGGAATGCGTCCTCATTCAGCGTACGCACGCAGCCGGCGTGGGTGCGCCCCATCGAGAGAAATTTGTAGCCGCCGAGATGGCTGGCGGTGCGCCGCTGCGGCGCCATCAGGACTTGCGCGCGCGCCGTCATGACAGCGTCCCCATCTCATCGAGTTCGCGCAATTGTTGCTCGTAGCCGGATTTGAACGCCTGGTTGACGACGCTCTCGGGTGTCGCCCGCGCTTCGGCGGACAATTCCTCGTGCCGCCGCTGATACTGGCGCCAGCACGCTTCGCCCTTACCGACGACGATGAGCGGCGCTTTCGCTGCTTCCTCGATGCGCTGGGGGCTCAGATGATCGAAGGTGGCGTGCACGGCGGAGCGAGAGCCGGCGATCAAGCACAGCAGATGCTTCTTCATGTCCTCGAACGAGGCCTTCAGCGCCGCGGGTCCGGACAGGAAGCTTTCATTGCGCCCGCACAGAAGATCGACCGCCACACGCTGCGTCGGCGCCCATTTGAACGGATTGTTGCCGGCGGCGCCGACCGTGGTGCGGTCGAGCCGGAATTCGGCTTTCACAGAGGTGCGCTCGGCCATGAGATCGCCAAGCCCCAGCACCACTTGACGATAAATGGCGCCGGCGCGGCGCATCACTTCCACGGGGTCTTGCCCGGCAAAGGAGGACGCATCGAGCCGCGCGCCGGCGCAAAATGCGTCAAGCAGCGCCGCGTTGGTGAGCGGCGCCGCGTCCGACGGTGCGGGCGGCGGCGTTTCGCTTTCCCATTCGCTCGGAACCGAAAAGTCGCGCGACTTGAGTTCGGGATCAAGCAGCAATGGCGCGCTGAACGGCGCCTGGAATACGGAGAACTCGCTATCCGGCTCGTTCATGTTGGCGCTGCCGTCGGAGGTATCGACGACGATCGTGAACTGCCCCAGATGGATAGCATCGGACGGATCGACATCGATCTCGATGTCGCGCTGCACCCGGCGGCGCTCGACGCCGACATAGACACCGTTGGCGCTGAGGTCGCGCAGCACGACGCGGCCGTCTTTTGCGGCCAGCACGCAATGGCGGCGCGACAGTTCCGAAAGAGAATCGGACACGAACCAATCCGCGCCCGGATCGCGGCCGATGACGAGCTCGTCGTCCGCCAAAGGGCGCGCGTCGATCTCACGGAAGGGATCGGTGCTATGGAAAAGGCGAAGCGTGATCATGCCGCGACCCCCTTTGCCGGCGCAATGTCATTGGACGGCGGCGCAATCATTGTGGCGTCGAGGTTCAGGGCGGGCGCGGCTGCCGCGGGCGCCGCTCGCGCGGCGACGGTGTCCATAAGCGCATTGAAGCCATCGAACAGGTCGCCGAACTCGTCGCTGCGGCGCTGCGACATGCGGAAGTCGAGATTGCCGTCGGCGGCGTCTTGCAGCCCCGTGCGCAGCGCCCGCACGGGCTGCATCACATAGCGCGCGGCGAGCACGCTGAGCACGGCCACCAAAGCGAGAATCATGAGTCCAAGACCGATCAGCGACAGGCGCGTCAGCATTGCGGCGGCCTGCAATTCAGTCTTGCGCACGCTGATATCGACGAGGCCGACGCGCTGGCCGGCATACTCAATGTTGTGCGCGAAGCGGAAGCTGCGCGTGCCATCGGCCGCGCGCACAGAAGTGACCGCGATGCCGGATGCGTCGCGCGTTACGCGCCGCCCTTGCGGCTCCATATAGTGGGCGCCGACCAGACGGGGGTCGCTCGCCGCGCGGATCACGCCGTCATGATCGGCGACAATCATCTGGCTGACGTTCGGATCGGCTGAAGCTGTGGAGATAAACGCTTGCACCGGCAGCCAGTCGCGCTGGTCGGCCGGCAACATCGCGTTTTCCGCCGCCGGCAGCGCAGCGTTGGCGGCGACGAAAGAGACAATCGAGGAGCCGGAGGTCACCGCCACGCGCTCCATCGCGCGATATTGGGTGTCCAGCACCGCGCCGATGCCGATCAGCAAGGCCAACGCCGTCACCGCGCTGACGACCAGCGCCGCACGGATCGGAAACGCGAGCCTGCGCCGGTCCGCGCCTTGCGCTGCTTCCAGCGCCGCGCGCTCGCGCTGCAGCGCCATGTGCAGCGCAGCGCCGCTGACGAAGCGTTGCTCAGACCGCTTGGCCAAGAGCTTGTTGACGATAAATTTCAGGCCGCGCGGACAATCGACATCGATCGGCGGCGGATCGAGCTGTGTGATCTGCAACGCAAGCGTCGCCGCGCTGGCGCCGGTGAAAGCCGGCTTGCCCATGATCAATTCGTACAGCAGCGCGCCAACGGAGAAGAGGTCCGAGCGGCCGTCGAGCGGGCGCCCGAGCGCCTGCTCCGGGCTCATATAACGCGGCGTGCCAAGCACCTGGCCTACTTGCGTCATCGACAGCTGCTCAGCAGCGCCTTCCGCATCCGCAAGGCGCGCGATGCCGAAGTCGAGAATCTTCACCGAGCGCCCGTCTTTGCCGAGCATGATGTTGGACGGCTTGATGTCGCGGTGGACGACGCCCTGCCCGTGCGCGTAGCGAAGCGCATCCGCCAACTGGCAGCCGACGGTAAGGATGTCCGTGGACGCGAACTGGCCCTGGCGCTGCGCCACTTTGTCGAGCGGCTCGCCGTCGAGCAGCTCCATCGCAATGTAGGGAAAGCCCTCGATCTCGCCGACATCGTAAATGGTGACGATGTTTGGATGCGACAGCGCGCCGGCGGCGCGGGCTTCGCGCAGGAAGCGCATGGTAAATTCTGGGTTACGGCAATATTCGCGCTTCAGCACCTTGATCGCGAGCACGCGATTGATGCTGGGATCGTACGCGCGATAGACATTCGCCATCGCGCCCTGCCCGATGCGGGCCTGAATCTGATAGCGGCCGACAACCTTCACAACCACACCCTCGCTCGTCCTGCTGTTACAGTGACGCACACCATTCCTTATACATGAGGTCGGTTAAGGCCCCGTTCGCCCTCAATTGCTCCGCAACGACGCTTGCATCCGGACCGCGCGGTCCAGATCGCGCTGGATCGCAGGATTGCTTGCATCGAGCGCGAGCGCTTGGCGCAGCAGCGTCACGGCGCCGCCTACATCGCCGGTGTTGAGACGTTGCAGCCCCTGCAATCGCAGCTGACCTGCGCGCGCCGGGTGGTGGCCCCCCCCCGGGGGGCGGGGGGGGGAGGGGGCGGCCGGGGGC
>JACMMP010000090.1 GCA_014378995.1 Hyphomonadaceae bacterium | reverse complement strand
CGCGCCGATTATGACGAGGCGGGCCTGGACGCCGAAGGCGCGGTCGGCGCCTTGGACAAGCCGCAGTTCGTTGCCGCTTCGCTCACGCCTTTGGACATGGGATCGAGGTCGCCCTTCCTGGTGCCGCAGGATGTCAATCGCGGCGGCAAGACGGATCTGTTGCCGCTGTCGCAGCTGACGGTCGCCAAGCTGGTCGCCCCGGCGATGGATGAGCCGTCCAACGCCGGGGGCACCAGCGCGGCGCTGTTCTTCATCGCGCCGCCGCTGAGCGGCGCGCCCGAAAATACCTCAACCGCCGCCGCCCCGGCTGCGGCGGACGCCATTTCCGCGGAAGGTCCAACGGTCGTCGCCGCCGCCGCGGCCAAGGCGGCTTCCTCCGTCGGCAGACCCTCCGCTCAGTCGACCTGGTCGGATTTGGTGAAACTTGCCAGCGTTGGCGGCGGAGATGGCGAGAAAATCGGCTCGGGCATCTTCGGCGGGCTGACCGAGAAGGAGTTCCAGGCGCGCGAATTCCGCTGCATGGCCACGGCGATCTATTTCGAGGCGCGCGGCGAAAGCGTCAAGGGGCAGATCGCGGTCGGGCAGGTCATCATGACGCGCGTGCGCAGCATGTTCTACCCGAACACGATTTGCGGTGTCGTCTACCAGGGCCAGTGGAACAAGAACGCCTGCCAGTTCTCGTTCGCTTGCGACGGGGAGGCCGACACGCCCAAGAATCGCACGCAATGGGAGACTGCGCTGGACGTCGCCAAGAACGTCATCTCCGGTAAGGTCTTTTTGGACGAGATCGGCGACGCGACGCATTATCACGCGACCTATGTGTCGCCCGACTGGAAGAAGATGGTCAAGCGCGTGACCAGGATCGGCGTGCACATCTTCTACAAGGCGCCTTTCGTTGAGCCGATCGTCGCCAGCAACGATTTCAAGAAATTATAGGCCGGGTACTCAGAGCGGGATGAGGAAAAGTGGTCACCCGGTTTTCCGCTCGTCATCCCGCTCTAAACTATTGGAATAGATCACTGTCCATGATTTTGGATTGATCCAATCCAAAATCATCGTGATCTAGAGCCAGGGGCATTCCCCATGCCCCCAGGCCGTGGAGCAGAGCGCCAGATCGCGCAGCAAGCCTGCGACCGGAATACCGGACGAATGGATTGCCGCCCAGACGCCGATAAACACCCCGACCGATAAGGCGAGCGCCGGCAGATACCAAAGCCGCGCCAGATAGAGAGTGCGCGACACCAGACGCACCTCTTCGGGGCTCGGATTGGCGTCGGGATGGTCTGAGACCGCGTTGACAGCTCGGCCGGCGCCCGGCGTGTACGGCGCTGCCAGAGACGCGAGACCGACGGTAAAGGTTGCGATCGTCGGGACGAGCGGCGTCAGCAGCATGCCGGTGACGAAAAGCCCCTCGTCCCAGGGCGATTGCACGGCCTGCGTCGCCGCGACACGCCAATCGAAGGATTCGCGTCCGAAAACCGAGAGCAGCAGGTCGGCCAGTTCCAGCCCGATCGGCAGCAGCGCCGCCAGCATCGCCACAAACAAGACCGAAGTG
>JACMMP010000089.1 GCA_014378995.1 Hyphomonadaceae bacterium | reverse complement strand
GCGCGCCGACGCCGATGCCGGCAAACGCGGCTGTCTGCATCGGCTGCGGCGACGTCCAACTCGTTTGCGGTGGCGCGGGCGCTTCACCGCCCCGTGCGGCGGCATAAACGGCGTGCGCGAAACGCGTCCATGCGGGATCGGCGTAATCGCCGCGCCAGTGCGAGAGATCGGCTGCCTGCACTTCGCCGAAGCCAAAGGGCGGCTGAACGCTCTCCAGCATTGCTGGAATGAGTTGCGACTTATCGCGGGCGATGCGCGCTTCCTCGCGCACCCATTGTGATTTCACCGAATGCGCGCTCCACAAAACGATAGCCGCCTTGCAGCCCGTCAGCTTCGCTTCAATGTAATCCGACCAAGTTTGGCCAGGGGGGATGTCGGTATCCCAGAACGGCTCCAAGCCCATCGCCGACAAGCCCAACGCAACGCGCCGGGCTTGCTCTCGATCTTCTCGCGCGTAGGAGATGAATACGTCCGCCATGGCTCCGCCCCGTTGCGACTCGCGGCGAAAGTTAGCGCTGTTCAGCTATGCGGCAGAGTGAATTTGGCGATCATTTCGTCGCCGATTTAGTTGCTGTTCCTTGGCCGCAATGGCGGAGGGTCTGGAAAGTCGAACGCGGCGTAGCTTAACGGTTGCTCGCGTTGAGGGCCCAGTGAGACAAACGCCATTGCAGTTAGCGCAAGCACCATAATTCCGGCGACAATGCCGGAAAACGCGCCGGCTCTAAATTCTTGCTTCTCAGCCATCTGGGGTTTCATCCTTCCAGCCGACAACCGCCAACCTGAATCGAAGTTCCCTTACGGCGTGCCCTCAAAGCCGCAATGAACAAGACTTGTTGCGCCTGCCCACGGCCCGCCTGAAATCATCATCGCCTGAGCAGATTCCGCAAAAGAGAATTGCATCGTGTGGCGACTTTGGGTTCCCTCAGCGTCGCACGTCGCGGTCACCTCGTAGCCTGTGCTGGTGCGGCCGACATTCTCGAAGCTGCAGGACACTTCGCCGAGCGTGCTGACGCCGTCGGCGCGGAAACTCCAAGCGGGCTCCGCACATCCTTGTGCGCTCGTCGCCCAAAGGCCGACATAACGCGGCTGCGCCTCCGCTGGCGGCGGCAACGTGTGAGGTAGCGGCTGGGCGTCTCCCACTTGCGCCGCGGCCGCTGGATCGGGCGGCGGTTCAGCGGTTTCGGTGCACGCGAGCAGCGCTGCAATGAGCGCTGGCGCCAGCGCGATCTGGATGAGCTTCATGCGCAGCGAACCAGCCCCTCGCGTCTCAGGTTCCACATCCATTCGCAACCGGCTGCCTCCCACACTATGTTCCCCGTTCGTGCTAGGCTATCGCCTACAACGGACGAATCATGAGCGACAGCGAAGAACTCCTGCCGATCTCGCAGCGCGCTATGGCTGCGCCGCCTTATCTCGCCTCGCTCAATCCGGAGCAACGGGCGGCGGTGGAGGCGCTCGATGGACCGGTGCTGGTGCTTGCCGGCGCCGGCACAGGCAAGACGCGCGTGCTGACGACGCGGCTGGCGCATTTGCTCTCGTCCGGCCGCGCCAAGCCATGGGGCGTGCTGGCGGTGACGTTCACCAACAAAGCCTCGCGCGAAATGCGCGAGCGTGTCGAGAAACTGCTCGGCCCCGGCGGCGGCGGACTCCCCTTCCTCGGCACTTTCCACTCCATCAGCGCGCGCATGCTGCGCTCGCATGCGGAGTTGGTGGGGCTCAAGAACAATTTTTCGATCCTCGATACGGACGATCAGATCCGCCTCTTGAAGCAGATCATCGAAGCCGAAGGCGTCGATGAAAAGCGCTGGCCCGCGCGGCAGCTCGCCAACTTGCTCGACGGCTGGAAGAACCGCGCACTGACGCCGGAGAAGGCGCCTAAAGGCGAAGCGTTCTCCTTCGCCGACGGCAAGGGCTTGAAGCTCTATGCGATCTACCAGTCGCGGCTGAAAATTCTGAACGCCTGCGATTTCGGCGATCTGCTGCTGCACATGATCGATATCTTTCAGCGCCATCCCGACGTGCTAGAGACGTATCACCGCAAGATCAGCCATCTGATGGTGGACGAGTATCAAGATACGAACGTCGCGCAGTATCTCTGGCTGCGGCTGCTTGCACAGGCGTCAAAAAATCTCTGCGTCGTCGGCGACGATGATCAATCGATCTATGGCTGGCGCGGCGCCGAGGTCGATAACATCCTGCGCTTCGACCACGATTTTCCCGGCGCGATCGTCGTACGCCTGGAACGCAACTACCGCTCCACCGGCCACATCCTGGCGGCGGCCTCGCATTTGATCTCGCACAATCGCGGCCGGCTCGGCAAAACCTTGTTCACTGACGACGAGGAAGGCCACCGCGTCAAGGTCCGCGGCGTCTGGGACGGTGAAGCCGAAGCCCGGCTCGTCGCGGACGATATCGAAGCCTGGGTGCAGTCGAACCGTTCATACGGCGATTGCGCGGTTTTGGTGCGCGCGGCCTGGCAGATGCGGGCGTTTGAAGAACGCTTCCTGATGCTACGCATCCCCTACAAGGTCATCGGCGGCCCGCGCTTCTTCGAGCGCGCCGAAATTCGCGACGTGCACGCTTACCTGCGCCTGATCCGCTCTGAGGACGACGACCTTGCCTTCGAGCGGATCGTCAATCAGCCTAAGCGCGGCATCGGCGAAAGCACGGTGCAAAAGCTGCACGCCTACGCCGGCAAACCGCCAGTGCGCTTCGTCACCGACAACGGCCCGCTGTTTGACGCCGATACTGGCGAGGTCGTCACCGAGCAGCCGGAAGCGCCTGGCGGCGCCACACGCTTTCGCACCCTGGTCGGCGCCGCGCGCGAGCTTATCGTCACCGACGATCTGCCGCTCAAGGCGCGCACCGCGCTGCGCAGCTTCCTCACCGACCTCAACCGCTGGCGCGAGCAAGCGCGCACCATGAGCCACGTCGAACTTGCCGAAATCGTGCTGGACGAGAGCGGCTACACCGACATGCTGCGCAACGACAAATCCCCGCAAGCGCAGACCCGGCTCGAAAACTTGAAGGAACTGGTCCAGTCGATGAACCAGTACGACACGCTCGAAGCCTATCTCGAACACGTCGCCCTGGTGCTCGATATCGAATCCGAAAGCGAAGGCGAAAACACGCAGCTCTCGACGCTGCACGCCGCCAAGGGCCTTGAATTCCCGCTCGTGTTCCTCCCCGGCTGGGAAGAGCAGGTCTTCCCCTCGCAACGCTCGGTCGATGAGAGCGGCGAGAAAGGCTTGGAAGAAGAGCGCCGCCTCGCTTATGTCGGCATCACCCGCGCCCGCGAAAGCGCGCGCATCTCCTTCGTCGCCAACCGCCAGATTTACGGCCGCTGGCAAACCGTGCTGCCGTCGCGCTTCATCGACGAACTGCCGCCGGGAAGCGTCGATGCGATCAGCGAGACCGGCTATCATGTGCAGCCGGGCGTGCGCGACATGGCGGTGGAGCCGTTCTCCTCCGGCTATCAAAGCCCCGGCTGGCGGCGCGCGCAGGAACGCGGCGCCTTCACCTCGAAGCCGCCCATGATTGAAGGCGAAGCGCGGCTCGTCGCGCGCAGCGGCGACAGCGATTCTCACTACGCACGCGGCGATCGGATTTTTCACCAGAAGTTTGGCTACGGCCGCATCCGCCAAGTCGAAGGCAACAAGCTCACAGTGGATTTCGACAAAGCCGGCGAAAAGCGCGTGATCGATAGCTTCGTGCGCCCGGCGAGCGCGGCTTAGATTGCTCCCTCATTACCGGTCCTAGGCCGCGTGTAGTATCTGCTCGACCTCAGCCTGCGCTGCCGCCGCCCGGACCAGTGCGGCCGGCACGGAACGCTCGTGCGGTTGGCCGGTTAAGCCCTGGTGCGCGTCGAGCATTTTTGCTCCGGCACGCGGGAGCCCCTTCATGTCCGACAATTTCCAGTATGCCGATCACAACACCCAGCGCGATGAGCGGCCGCTAGATCATCCCGACAGCGACATGCGCAAAGTGTTGGAGCGCTTCGTAGAACTCGGCCCCAAGCCGGTCGAGACGCTAACGCCCCAGCAAGCGCGCCAACAGCCGACGCCGGCTGACGCAGTGCTCTCGATCCTGAAGGACCGCGGCGTCAAAGTTCCGCCGACGCTCGACGTCGTCACCCGCGACATCACCATCCAGGGCGCAGCTGGCCCACTTCCGGCGCGGCTCTATCGGCCGGAGAAGAGCGAAAAGGGTGACCTGCCGCTGGTTGTGTACTTCCACGGCGGCGGCTGGGTGTTCGCCGATCTCGACGTCTACGATTCCTCGCCGCGCGCGATGGCGAAGTTCGCCAATTGCGCCGTGCTCTCCTGCCACTACCGCCAGGCGCCGGAGAACAAATTTCCCGCAGCGCATGACGATGCGTTCGCAGCATACCAATGGGCGATCGCCAACGCCGCCGAACTCGGCGCCGATCCAGCCAACATCGCTGTCATGGGCGAAAGCGCCGGCGGCAATCTGGCTATCAACGTCGCCATCAGCGCGCGCGACCAAGGCGTGCAGCCGCCAGTTCATATGGCGCTGATCTATCCGGTCGCCGGCGTCGATATGAACAATGCCAGCTACACAGCGAACGAAGACGCCAAGCCTTTAAACAAGGCGACGATGGAATGGTTCGTCAAACACGTGTTCGAGAGCAAGGAGCAGGCGAAAGATTCACGCATCGATCTGGTAAATGCGGATTTGAGCGGCTTGCCGGACGCCACGGTGATTCGCGCCGAGATCGATCCGCTTGCGGAGGAAGGCGAATTGCTGGCGAAGCGGCTGAATGAAGCCGGCTCGGACGTGCGCGGCGACACCTATCGCGGCTGCACGCACGAATTCTTCGGCATGGGGCTTGTGGTTAAGGACGCCGCTATCGCGGAGATGTTCGTGGCGCACGAACTGAAGCGCGCGTTCGGCACGGCGATGCTGCCGGTCTAGCCTGACACGACGCATCTTTACCAAGGTTTCGCCGGAACTTCGTCCATCGCGCTCATGCGGTGGACGCAAGCCTTCATGAGGCGTAGCGCGGATGAGCATGATGTCCGCGGTGAGCGATATGGAAGCTGGGCTCGACACGCTCAGGCACTGGTTCAGTAACAAGCTGGACCGGGTAGTTGAGTACGCGCAGTTCCTCTACGTGCAGCGCTGGACCGGATTTACCGTGTCCGGCGCGCCTGAGTTTGAAGCGCAAGCCGTGCCGTTCTTTCTGGATTTGCTGACGACAGCCGGCGCCTATCTGGAATTTGGCATGGGCGGCTCGACCGTGCTTGCCGCGATGAACGGCGTGTGCTTCGTCTCGGTCGATTCCGACCGGCACTTCATGCGCGCGGTGAAGGACAAGATCAAACAGATCGGTCGCCTCGATCCCGAGCGGCAGACTTTCATCCATGGCGACATCGGTCCCACCGCGGCGTGGGGCATTCCCGTTCTGCAGCGCGCCACACCGTCGCGCGTGGAGCGCTGGCGCCGTTACCTGCAGGCGCCGTGGGCGGCGATGATGGACAAGCCAGGCCCCTATCTCGTGCTGGTCGATGGACGCTTCCGCGTCGCGTGCGCCCTGAGCGCGGCGAAGAATCTGGACGCCAGTCAAACGCAAATTCTGATCGACGATTACGAGGGCCGCGACCATTACCGCGTAGTGGAGCGCCACCTTGAACTGCGCCAACGCTGCGGCCGCATGGCATTGTTCACACCGCGCGCCGACATCGACGCCAAGTCCCTCGACGCGGACATCGAAAAATACAGCGCCGACTGGCGCTAACGGCGATCAATCGTCGTCGTCGTCGTAATCATCGTAATCATCGTCATCGTCGTCATCGCCACTGGCGCGCGGCGCGCGCACGGGCGCCGTTGGCGCAGCTTTTACGACTCGCGGCGCGGCCGCGGCTTGTGGCGCTTCGGCGTCCGCCCCGTTTGCGCCATCGGCGCCGCCAAACCAGCCGAACAGTCCGCCACGCCCCGTCTCGTTCGCCGCAACAACGCTCGCTGGCGCTTCGGCGACGCTCGCTGGCGCTTCGGCCGCCTCTGCGACATCGCCCGGATCCGTCGCATAGTGCGCGATGGCGGCCACGCCAACGACAAGCAACCCCGCCGTGACGACACTGGCCGCCAGAAAGCCGGCTTTCTTCATGGGTCCTGCTCCTCGGTGCGGCAGCGCGCCGCCAAGTCGTGCTTGCCCTGTTTCATTTGCGCCGCCGCGCCTCTATGCCAAGCGCCCATGCTGCTCTTAACCGCCCTTGGCTCGCAAACGCAAATCCGCGCCGCCGCCGACGAACTCGACCGCCACGACCCCTCGCCCGCCGATGCGGTAAGCTGGTTCGAAGAAAAGCCGGGCAAATACCGGCTCGAAATCTACGTCCCGACCAAGCAGGACGCGGCGAGCGCGGAAGCCATCGTGGGCGCCGCGGCGCCCGAGCTGCATCTCAGAATCAAGAAAGTCAAAGCGGCCGATTGGGTGGCGATGTCGCTCGAGGGTCTGCCGGCCGTGCGCGCCGGGCGCTTCGTTGTGGGCGGGGCGCATGCGTTGGCCCACGAGAAAAACGGGCGCACCAGGATTTGGATCGAAGCCAGCGAAGCCTTTGGCACCGGCCATCACGGCACCACTTGGGGCTGCCTGATGGCGTTGGAGGGCGTATTGCGGACACGACGCGTTCGCCGGGTGCTCGACATCGGGGCCGGCTCCGGCGTGTTGGCGATCGCCGCCGCCAAGCATGGCGCCGAAGCGTTGGCGATCGAGATCGATGCGCGCGCAGCAGCGATCGCCGCAATCAATGCGCGTCAGAACGAGGTCGCCCAACGCATGCAGGTGATCGCAGGCGACGGCGCCCGCTACATCGCCGGAAAGAAATTCGATCTCGTGTTCGCAAACATCTTGATGCGGCCGCTGATTAAGCTCGCGCCCAAACTGGCGCCCGCTGTCGCGCCGGGCGGCACGCTGATCCTGTCCGGGCTGCTGCGCTCACAAGCGCCGCTGGTCCGCGAAGCCTATGCCTCGCGGGGACTGCTGCTTGATCGGCAAATTCCGAAAGATGCCTGGATGACTCTGGTGTGGCGCAAGCCCGCTCAGCGCGAATAGACATTAAACGCGGACCAGCACGGCGCGCGGGCGCAACGCACCATCTCGATCTCGACAATATGCCGCCCGGTTACGCGCGGCCGCACGTGCACCACCGGCACATTATCTGCGAGCACGTCCTGACCCATCAGCCGGCCGCCCATATCGTAAACGCGGATGTTGAAGTCGCCGCAGCGGCTCTCGCACACGCCGACGACGCGATAATCCTGCCCGGCCCGCATCAAAAGGCTGAAGCGCCGGCCTTCGCCGCCCGCGATCCCGGCCGCAAACGGCCCTGCGGCGCGGGCATAGCCGTTCTCCACAAGCACAGTCTCAGCCCGGGACAGCCTTTGCGCGAGCTCACGCGCGTACTGGTCCGGCACCTGCGCCGCGGCGGGCGCCGCCGCGAGCGTCAGCGCAGCGAGAGCCGCGAGCGCCATTTTGACCCAAGACTTCATGCTTTCTCCGGGCGAACGGCCGGATTTGAGAGAAACGCCTCTTAAACCTCGTCGCCCAAACCCCTAAACTCAAGCCACTGAACCAGCCCTGAACCTCGCCATTAAGGACGCAAGACGTGTTCCAAACCTATGACGATCCCGGCGGCCCGGCGCTTGGCCGTAAACACCTGCCCCGGCTGAGGAAAGCGCTGAAAGGAGCCGGCCTCGACGGCTTCATCGTGCCGCACGAGGATGAATGGCAGAACGAATACGTGCCGCCTGCCTACGATCGCCTCGCCTGGACCACTGGGTTTACCGGGTCCGCCGGCGCCGCGGTGGTGCTGGCCGACGAAGCGGCGGTGTTCGTCGATGGGCGCTACACGCTGCAAGTGCGCGCCCAGGTGGATGAGCAATTGTTCGCGTATCGCGACCTCATCGATGGCGGCGTGCCCGCGTATTTGCGCGAGCGGGCGCCCAAGGGCGCCAAGATTGGCTACGATCCGAAGCTGCATAGTCCAGACAGCCTTGATCGCTTGCGCGCCGCGGCGGACGCCGCCGGCGTCGAACTCGTGCCCGTAGCGCGCAATCCGATCGATGAAATCTGGGACGATCGCCCGCCAATTCCGATGGCGAAGGTCGTGCCACAAGCGGAGAGCTACACCGGCGAGAATGCATCGTCGAAGCGCCGCCGCTTGGGCGATGATCTTGCTGGCGATGACGCCGACGCGGTCGTCATCACCTCGCCCGCCTCGATCGCCTGGCTGTTCAACGTGCGCGGCGGCGATGTCGCCCGCACGCCGCTGCCGCTTGGTGAGGCGCTGCTGCACAAGGACGGCACGGCGGACCTATTTCTCGCCGATGAAAAGGTCTCGCCCGAGCTACGCCAATGGCTCGGCAACGAAGTCGCGATCAAGCCGAGTAATGAGCTGGCGGCGACTTTGGCGTCGCTCGGCGGCAAGAAAGTGAAACTCGATCCCTCCACCGCGTCGGCCTGGTATTTCGAGGAGCTGAAAAACGCCGGCGCCGAAATCGTGCGCGGGCAGGATCCCGTTGTGTTGCCGCGCGCCTGCAAGAACGCAGCGGAGATCGAAGGCTCGCGCAAGGCGCACACGCGCGACGGCGCTGCCGTCTCGCGCTTCCTGCACTGGTTGGCGACGGACGCGCAGACGGGCAAAGTGCAGGAGATCGAGGCTTGCCAGAAACTAGAGGCATTCCGCGCTGAAACCAGTGCGCTGAAGGATCTCTCGTTCGACTCCATCTCCGGCGCCGGCCCGAACGGCGCTATCGTCCATTATCGCGTCACCAAGAAAACGAACCGCAAGCTTGCACGCGGCTCGCTGTTTCTGATCGATAGCGGCGGCCAGTATCTCGACGGCACCACCGACATCACCCGCACCGTCGCCATCGGCCGGCCCTCGCCGGAAATGAAAGATCGTTTCACCCGCGTGCTCAAAGGCCACATCGCGCTCTCCCGCGTGCGGTTTCCGAAAGGCACGACCGGACACCAGCTCGATGCGCTTGCGCGCATGGGTTTGTGGGAAGCGGGCTTGGATTACGATCACGGCACCGGACACGGCGTCGGCGTTTATCTCGGCGTGCATGAAGGCCCGCACCGGATCGCCAAGTTCGTGAACACGCAGCCGCTAGAGCCGGGCATGATCGTCTCGAACGAACCCGGCTATTACAAAACCGGCGCATACGGCATCCGCATCGAAAACCTGCAAGTTGTCACGCCCGCCGCCGACATCGAAGGCGGGGAGCGGCCCATGCTCGGCTTCGAGACGCTGACTCTCGCGCCCATCGCGCGCGAACTGATCGTCAAGAAGATGCTGAGCAAGGACGAGTTGGACTGGATCAACGCGTATCACGCTAAAGTCTGGGACAAGATCGGCACGCTGATCGATGGCGAAGCCAAAGCTTGGCTGGAAGCGGCGACAAAGCCGCTCTAAGCTTTCCCTCTGCGGGGGGAGAGCGCCATGTTCGTCGGTCACTACGCAGCCGCATTTGCGGCTAAGGCGCTCGAGCCGAAGGCGCCCATGTGGACGCTGGCGGCGGCGGCGCAGCTGGTCGATATCGGTTGGAGCGCTTTCATTGTCGTGGGCATCGAGCACGCCAGCGTCGATCCCGCCCTTCCCGGCTCCACATTGGTGCTTAAGCACATGCCGTGGACGCACTCGCTGCCAATGGCGCTGCTCTGGGCGGTCGGCGCAGCATTGCTTGTGAAGCTTTTGCTGCGGTTACCGATGTGGGCGAGCGCGGTTGTCGGGCTCACCGTGTTTTCACATTGGCTGCTCGATTGGCTCGTGCATCGACCAGACCTTGAGCTTTGGATCGGCGGCCCGCGCGTGGGCCTTGCGCTGTGGAATTATCCCGTGCCGGAGCAAGCGCTGGAGATTGGCCTTTTGGCGGTCTGCAGCGCGGCGTGGGTGGCGTCCCGCAAATCGCTCGGCCGCTTTGCATGGCCGGCGATTGCGTTCATCGGCGTTCTCGTCGCGTTGCAGATCGTGGCGATGCTGTCGCCGCAACCGGCCGGCCCGCTGGGGCCTGAGAGCGGCGCACTGATCCTGGCGATCTATCTCGTCGTCGTCGCGCTCGCTGCATTGACGGACTTTCGAGGCAAGCGCACCACTTGATCAGGGGAGGCTCAACATATGTCCAACACTGAACCCGTGCTGGCGCTTTATGCGGCGTTCGCCAAGGGCGACATGCCCGCCGCGCTGGCGACCATGGCGCCCGATATCGTCTGGACCGAAGCGGAGAATTATCCGTACGCTGACCGCAATCCGTACGTTGGCCCCGAGGCGGTGCTGCACGGCGTGTTCGCACGCATCGGTGGTGATTGGGACGGCTTCGCCGCGATCTCGGATGAACTGATCGACGCCGGCGACACCATCGTCTCGCTCGGCCATTATTCGGGCACGTACAAGGCCACCGGCAAGCCGATGCGCGCGCAGTTCGCGCACGTGTTCCGCGTCAAGAACGGCAAGATCGCCGCGTTCCAGCAATATGCGGATACGCTCGGCACTGCGCGCGCCATGGAAACGTGAGGAGGCTCGGATGAGCGACACAAACAAAGCGCCCTGGCATCTGTGGGTCGTCGGGATCCTGGCTTTGCTTTGGAACGGGTTTGGCGCGTTCGATTTCACCGCCAGCGCGCTGCGTTTCGAGGCCTATCTCGCCGCCATACCGCAAGCGATGCTCGACCACATTTACGCGCAACCGGTTTGGCTGTGGGCGGTATGGGCGATCGGCACCTGGGGCGGCGTCATCGGCGCAATCCTGCTGTTGCTTCGCAACAAGCTCGCGGTCTTGGCGTTGGCGCTCTCCTTCATCGGCGCCTCGGCTTCGCAAGCGCCCAGCATCATCGAGCCGCCAATGGACATCGGCGCGCCTCCTTTCCTGCCGTGGATCATTATCGCCATCTCCGTCGCGCTGCTTGCTTACGCGTTCTGGCTCTCGCGGCGCGGCGTCCTGCGCTGACGCGGGCGGCGTGAACCGAAACACGGTCAGCCGCGTACTCCCCGCGAGGAGCACGCCGATGACGTACGCCATAGCCTGGATCGCAACGGCGATCGCCTTCGCGGCGCTAGACGCCGTCTGGCTCAGTCAAGCCGCCCCGAAAATCTATCGGCCGCTGATCGGTGAAATGCTGGCGGACAATATGCGCATCGCCCCGGCGATCGCGTTTTATCTCATCTATGTCACCGGCATCGTGTTCTTCGCGGTAGCGCCGGCGCTGGAGCGCGGCAGCTTGATCTGGGCGCTTCTGTGCGGCGCCGCGTTGGGCTTCGTTGCGTACGCGACCTACGATCTTTCAAACCACGCCACGCTCAAAGTGTGGGACGTGCGCATGACGCTGATCGACATGGCTTGGGGCACGTTCGCCAGCGCAGTCGCCGCCGGAGCCGGCTTCTTGGCGGCGCAACGTTTCGGCTAAGTACTGCGTTTGATCCACTCGTCTTCGTCGATGGTTTCAACGCCGTGCTTTTCCGCTTCCGCGAGCTTTGAGCCGGCGCCTGGGCCAGCGACGAGAAGATTCGTCTTCGCCGACACGCTGCCTGACACCTTCGCGCCCAGCGCCACCGCACGCGCTTTCGCTTCGTCGCGCGTCATCTTCTCTAGCGTGCCGGTGAACACAATGGTGAGCCCGGCGACCTTGCTCGATGTCGCCGTCTTTGGTTGATCCTTGATGCGGACTTCTTGCAGCAAGCGCGTCAGCGCGTCGGTATTGTGCGGCTCGGCGAAGAAATCGACCAGATGATCG
This sequence comes from Hyphomonadaceae bacterium, assembly GCA_014378995.1. Taxonomy (GTDB): domain Bacteria; phylum Pseudomonadota; class Alphaproteobacteria; order Caulobacterales; family Aquidulcibacteraceae; genus Vitreimonas. The sequence goes on along the minus strand of JACMMP010000089.1, from coordinate 6,171 downwards.
CCCGCCACGGGGCCAACGCCATCAATGCGCGCCAGCTCAAGATAATCTTCGCCCGGTTCCTGCTCGGCCGCCGCCTGGATGGCGGCAATTGCCTCGGACAACGACCCGAATGCGTCGGTGAGCCCCTGCCACGCCTTGGCGGTGACACCCTTCACTTTCGGCGCTTGACCATCGGCGAAGAGATCGCCGCCGGGCGGCGTCAGCGTCTGCGCCGCAGCGATTAACGCAGCGCGTGCGCCGCCGCCGACGCCGCGCACGCGCTCCAGCACTTCATACGCTTGGCCGGGACGCGCCTTCACTGCGCCCCGCACCGCATCTTCAAACGCCTGCCAGCTCTCAAACCGGCGCGCGAGCACGCCGGCCGTGGTTTCGCCGATGTCGCGGATGCCGAGACCATAGAGGAAGCGCGCAAATTCCGGTTCGCGCCGCGCCTCGATCGACGCCAGCAAATTCGCGACGCTTTTCTCGCCGTACCCCTCGCGCGTCATCATCTCGTCGGCATGCGCTGCGAGCCGGAAAATGTCCGCAGGCTCTCTTACCCAGCTCAATTCGTAGAATTCCTCGATCTGCTTTGAACCGAGACCTTCGATATCCATCGCCCGGCGCGACACGAAATGGATGAGCCGCTCAACCGCCTGCGCCGGGCAATTCAGGCCCCCAGTGCAACGGGCGATCACGCCCACTTCTCCCGGCTCCAGTTCGCGCGCGACGCGGGCGCCGCAGCGCGGACACGCTTCGGGAAACTGATACTTGCGCGCACCCTTCGCGCGCTTTTCGACCAGCACATCGACAATCTGTGGAATCACGTCGCCCGCACGCTGCACCACAACGGTGTCGCCGACGCGCAAATCCTTGCCGCTGCGGATCGGTCCGCCATCGGCGCCCACGCCGGCGATATAATCGCCATTGTGCAGCGTCACGTTGGTGACAGTGGCGCCACCCACGAACACCGGCTTCAAACGCCCCACCGGCGTCAATGCGCCGGTGCGGCCGACCTGGATATCGATGCCGTCGAGCGTCGTCTGCTGCTGTTCAGCTTTGAACTTATGCGCGATCGCCCATCTTGGACTGCGTGAAACAAAGCCCAGACGCTGCTGCAGCGCCAGATCATCAACCTTGTAAACAACACCGTCGATTTCGTAGGCGAGCTTCTCGCGCTCCGCGAGAATGCTCGCGTAGATCGCCAACAAGTCCTCAGCTTGCGTCGCTCGCTTGATCGACGCGAGCGGAAAACCCAGGTCCGCCAATCGCCGCATCGCATGGTATTGTGTCGTCGCCAACGGCTCGGAGAGTTCGCCCCAGCCGTGCGCGAAGAAGCGCAGCGGGCGCGACGCCGTGACCTTGGCGTCGAGCTGGCGCAGCGCGCCAGCAGCGCTGTTTCGCGGATTGACATAAGTTTGCTTGCCTTCAGCTTCGAGCGCCGCGTTCATTTTCGCGAAGGCGGCCTTCTCCATGTAAACTTCGCCGCGCACCTCCAGCACCGCCGGCGCGCCTTTGATCGTTTGCGGAATGTCGGCGATCGTGCGGAGGTTGGTGGTGACGTCCTCGCCTTCGCGCCCATCGCCGCGTGTGGCGCCTTGCACGAAGCGTCCGCCTTCGTAACGCAACGAAGCCGAGAGCCCATCGATCTTCGGCTCCGCCGTGATCACTGGCGGCTCGCTGAGATTGAGAAAACGCTGCACGCGCTGCATGAAACTGCGCGCATCGTCGGCATCGAACGCATTGTCGAGCGAGAGCATCGCTACGCTGTGGCGCACTTTGCCGAACTTCTCGGCGGGCGCGGCGCCCACGCGCATGGACGGGCTGTCGTCCCGCACCAATTGCGGAAAACGCGCTTCAATGGCCGAGTTGCGGATGCGAAGCTGATCGTATTCCGCGTCGCTCAGCGCGGGCGCGTCTTTGGAATAATAGAGCTTGTCATGGCGCGCGATCTCGGCGGCCAAGCGCTCAAGCTCACCCGCCGCTTCCTGATCGCTTAGCTTTTCGACCGGCTTGTCTGCCATCGGGGCATCTTAGGCGAGAGTCGGCGCCTCGTCAGCGCAAGGGTTTGCTGTTCCGAAGACCCGCGGTTTCTTACTCTAGAAAATCGTGCCGAACGTGCGTCCGAGCCAGCCGCGGCGTTCGGCTTCTTCCTCGGCGACAGGGGCCACGCCGGCGTCGGTCATTAGCGCGTACGTGCGCTGGTACCATTCGTTGCCGGGAAAATTGTGCCCAAGGATCGCCGCCATGCGCTGCGCCTCTTCGATCATGCCAACCGAGAGATAGGATTCGACGAGGCGATGCAGCGCCTCGGGCGTGTGCGACGTAGTTTGATAGCTCTCGTTTTCCAGCACGAGACGGAAGCGGTTGATCGCAGCCAAGTGCTGATCGCGCGTGAGGTAGAAGCGGCCCACGGCCATCTCCTTGCCAGCGAGCTGATCGTAGACCATGTCGACCTTCAGCCGGGCATCGCGCGCATAAGCGCTCTCGGGATAACGGCGAACGACGTCGTTCAACGACGCCAGCGCGCGCTCGGTAGTCGCCTGGTCGCGGCCGACATCGAGGATGCGCTCGAAGTGGCAGATCGCGATTAGATAATAGGCGTACGGCGCGCTTTCGTTGCCGGGGTGCAGCGTCACGAAGCGCTGCGCGTCGGCGATCGCTTCATCGTACTGATTGTTCTGATAGTGGGCGTAGGCTTCCATCAGCATCGCGCGGCGCGCCCATGACGAATACGGGTGCTGACGTTCGACTTCTTCGAAGTTCCGCAAGGCGCGCGGATAGCGGCGCTCATCCAGCGCGTCGGTGCCGCGGTTGTAGATGCGCTCGACGGGCTCGTCCGTATATTGCTGCTCTTCCGCTTGCTCGCGGCTTAAGGAAGCGCATGCCCCAAGGCCGGCGACCAAAAGAGCTGCGCCTAGAGCGCGGCCGACGTGCAGCTGTCGAGAGTTCATTACCTGGCCTCTTTTTGCTCAGGACACCGGGGCGCGCGTCACTTTATGCGAAGCGCGTGTCTACTCGCCTGATACAGGATGATTGGCGCGGCGCAAAGCGCCTGCGGCTGTCGCACGAACAGCTGCTTCAGCCCACGGCTGCAATCAGTTCAGGCGCGCGCCCGTGGATTGCTTCGCCATCGAAATCGTACTCCCACCGCCACGCTTCCGGCGTGTCCAAGAGAGCGCGCACGAGACGGGCGTTCAGCGCATGCCCGGGCTGGTCGGCCACAAAGCGGCCACAAATGGGCGCGCCGGCCATGGCTAGATCGCCTACAGCGTCCAGCATCTTGTGCCGGACGAATTCGTCATCGAAGCGAAGGCCTTCCGGGTTCACCACCCGGCCGGAATCCACCACCAATGTGTTCGCCATCGAGGCGCCTAGCCCCAAACCGGCCGCGCGCATGGCTTCGGCGTCCGCCAAGAAGCCAAAGGTGCGGGCATCGGCGATGTCGCTGAGGAAGCTCTCCGGCGTCAGGTGGACTCGGCGGCGTTGCACCCCAATCGCCGGATCGGCGAAACGGATGGTCACGTCCATGTCCAGGCCTTCGAAGCCTTCCATCGGCAGCAGGGCGGCGCTTTTGGCGCCCATGCGGACTTCGATGGGCTCAAGAATGCGAATTACGCGTTGCGGCGCATGCTGCTGCTTCAATCCAGCGTTCAACAGCACCTGTACGAACGGCGCCGATGAGCCATCGAGGATCGGCAATTCCGGCCCATCCACTTCAACGATAAGGTTATCGACGCCCAAGCCAGCGCAAGCGGACATCAAGTGTTCCACCGTCGCCAACTCAACGCCGGAGGCATTGCGGATCGTGGTGCAGTTGCGGGTGTCGCCGATGCTATTGGCGTGCGCGCGAATTGCGTTATCCACACCGCGCACGTCCGAGCGGACGAACACGATGCCGGTGTCAGCCGGCGCCGGCGTCAACGCCAAGCGCACATGCGCCCCTGAATGGACACCCACGCCCGCACACATAGCGGGACCAGCTATGGTCTGCTGCTTACGCACCGAAATCACCTTGTTGTCCCCCCGCAGGGCTCTGGGCCCCCCGACCCGACGTTTGGTTTATGCGCCGGTTCCTGCTCCCACAACACACGTTGCGTTACGGTTTGTGACTGTTAAGCAAATAGGCGGAAGTCCCTGAAAATGGCCGCAAAACAGCCTCCCTCTAGCGCACCGGACGCCGCCGCCTTGCTAGGCCTAGCGCGGGCTGGCGGGGCGCATGCGTCGCTCGCTGCGCGCCGGGCCGCTTGGCTAGCCGAACGGCAGGATCCAGCGTTAGCACGCGAAGCGCTCTCCGTGGCCATTCGCCTGGAGCCGCACGATCCCGCCCCGCGCCTTGGCCTTGCCCGGCTCGCGGCGGAGCAAGGCGACCTTGGCACCGCCCGCGCCGAAGCCCGCGGCGTCATGGACGAAGCCGTGGATCAGGCAGCTCGCGCCCGCGCCGCCTTCATCCTTGGCGAAATTTCCCGTGTCGAGGGCGATAAAGCCAGCGCGCGCGACTGCTACCAGGCGGTGCTGAAGATCGAAGATGCGATCCTAAAAACTAACCGATCCGACACGACCGCCGCACGGTGGTACGCCCGCGCGCGCGGGCGTCTCGCCGAACTCGATGCAGCCGAAGGCGCCCTGGGCAGCGCTAAGACGGGCGCCGAGGGCGCACTGGCGATGTTGCGCGCCGCGGCTGCTGCAATCGGCGAGCCGCCGGTACTCGCCGCGGACATAGCCGACGCGGAGATGCGCCTTGGCGGGCTCGAACTCGATGACAATCAGCCTGCATCGGCACGGCGGCGCCTCGGCGAAGCGATCGGACGCTACGAGGCGCTCGCGATCACGGAGCCCGACGAGCCGCACTGGCGCGCCGCGCTCTCCGACGCCTGGGCGCTCGCCGCTGAGGCCGATTATGTGCGCGGCGCGCACGACCAAGCGCGCGAGGCGATGGACAAGGCTTTGCAGGCGCGAGTGCGGCTCGCCGCGCGCGATCCGCGCGAAATCTGGGCGCTTGCCGGCACGTGGCGCATCCGCGGCGCGCTTAGGGCGGCGCTCGGAGACGCCAGAGCGGCGGCGGATTCGCTCCAGCAAGCGCGCCTGTTGGCCGAGCAGCTCGCAGCGGCGCCCTGCCCCGAGGCGGCGGCGCGCTTTCTCGTGCATACAATGCTCGATCAAGCCGATCACGCGTTGCGTACGGGCGAGCTAAATCTCGCGCGCGAAGCCGCCGACGGCGCGCGCATGCACGCAGAGACCGCCGCGCGCACGCCGCTTTCCGCCGCAATTTGGCTGACGGATGTGGCCGCCGGCTGGGACCGGCTCGGGGAAGTCGCGCGCGCTTCACGCGCTTTGACCCAAGCGCAGGAGGCTTTTTCGCGCGCCGTCGAATTCAGGCGCATGGCGTCCGAACGCGAGCCGGATAACGCGACCTCCGCGCGCGGGCTTGCCGCGGCCTTGGTCAAGCATGGAGAAGCGGCGCTGGAAGCTGGCGCATTCGCGGGCGCGCGCGCATCGTTCCAGGAAAGCGCGACGCTGCGGCTCAACATGTACGAAGCGGCGCCGGAGGATCCTCGGACTGCGCAAGCGCTCGCGGTTGCGCTGGAGCGGCTAGGGCTCGTGGCGCTGGCGCAGGGCGACAAAAGCAGCGCCCGCGACGCGTGGGAGGACGAACTCGTCCTCGCTGACCGCATCTTCACCGACGACCGCGACATCGAAGCGCTGCGCTTCCGCGCCATCGTCGAGTCGCATCTGTTCGGCGTCGCGGATCCCGCCAGCGCCGAGCGCTATCGCCATTCGGCGTTGGCGCACTTCGATGAGCTGGCGAAAGCCGGCGCAATGACGGAGCGCGAAGCTGCGCTGCGCAAACGGCTATGGGGCGGGTGAGTTAGCGCGGATTGATCTGGCGGCGGAGGAAAGCGGGAATTTCCAGCTCTTCGTCCAACGCGGGATCGCGGACCACGTCTTCGTGCGCACGCCGCGGGGGCGCCGCTTCCGGCTCGGGTTGAGGCGCCGCTGCCGGATGATCGAGATCGAATTCGCGGAACGAGGTGGGCCCGTCGTCGCGCTGCTCGGGCTTCTTCCAGCCGAACAAGCTAAAACCGCCGCCGCCGCTCCGGCGGGGCGCCTCGTGCTCGATGTCGTTGGCGAAGCTCGGACGCGAGTCCGGATAGGTATCGCGCACGGGTTCGGGCGCCGGCGTCGGCTCGG
>JACMMP010000088.1 GCA_014378995.1 Hyphomonadaceae bacterium | reverse complement strand
CCACGAATTGACGAAGCCCCAGGGCGCTGCGACCTCGCGCCCATCTTTCATCGCGCGCCGCTCCGGATCGTAAGCCGCCAGCAGCATGACATGCGCGGTGAACGGAAGCTCAAATGTAGAGCCGCCAAACCTTGCGCCGCGAATGCGCCGGGCTGCGCGCAGAAACGCACCACATCGTCCTCGATGCTGACAAAGGCGATGCTCTCGCCCTGCAATGCGGTCATTTCCGCCACCGCGCGTTCGCGGCTCCAGCGCATCGCGTGGATGCCGGTGTCAGCGACGACGCGCGCCATGCGAAACAGCATCCATTGCAGATAACCGACGCGCCCGAGCGGATCGTCGGCGAAGGCGCCGGCTTCATCGGCCAGCTGTTCGGCGTAAGTCGACCAACCCTCGGAATAGCCAAGCGCATGCCGCAGCTGCATTTCCGATGGCGCCGCCGCGCGTTCGTGCGGCGCTTGCAGGATGTGGCCTGGAATGAGTTCGTGATGGACGACGCTCGCTAGCGTCCAGCGCGGGCGGCTGCGGATTGCGCCGAGATCGACAAGATAATTCGTAGCTTGCCGCCGCCCCATCGCCCCGTTCGCTTCCTGCGCTTGCGGCAGCAGCCGCACCTGCGCCTCCGCCCCGGCGGCGCCGTCGATCTGGCTCGCCATCAGCGGCCGCACGTGCGCCAGCCGCTCGTTCATGTAGGCGACGGCGTCCGCCTTGCCTTCGGCGCTGTCGGCAAACAAATGCCTCTCCTCCCGCGCCAGCGCGCGCAGCCGCGTGCCGACGTCGCCGTGCGTGAGGCCATGCGCGCGCAGCAGCGTGTCCGCTTCGGCGTGCAGGTCACGGCAGCGCGCCAGCGCCTTCTCGTGCGCCTCGCGCGGATCGACGGGCGCGCCGAGCTGGAATTGCAGCGCCAGCCGGTAATAGTCCTCGCCGCCAGGCAAGCGCCACACGCCGGCTTCGGAGTTGGCGCGCGCGCGGAGCAGGCGCAGCGTCTCGATCTGCCGTGTAAGCGCGTCCGCCAGCGGCTCAAATCGGCGCTCTGCGACGGCGGCGACACGCCGCTGCGCAGCTTCGACAGCGGGAATAGTCGCGTCGATCAGAAAATCCGGCGCGATCACACCGCGCGCGGCGTGGCCTTCGAGCCGGTTAGTGTCGTTGTTGATTTCGCGCACGGCGATGCCCGGGCGATCCTCTTCGCGCATTTCCGCCGCGCGCCGATATGTGCCGTTGCGGTGGGTGACGGGGTAGGGCGCGCCGCTCTTGCCCCACGCGAATTCGGAAAGCGCCGCATCCGCTTCAGCGCCAGGGAGCAGCCCCTCATAGAGGATGCGCGCCTCCGGCGTCAGCCGCGCCGGATCGAAGCGGCGCAAAAGGAATGGCCGCGTACGGCGCGAGCGTTGGCCCATGCGATCGACGGCGTCGCGGAAGCGTGCGTCGGTGGCGGGGTCAGGCGCATCGCTCGCTTCGGCGTGCGTGCAGCCCGCAAGCGCCGCCGCACCGCCCAAGAGAAGCTCGCGCCGGTCAAACATGGTGAATGCGCATCCCCGCCTCGCTCAAAAATTGCGAGCGCGAGGATACGCGATTGGCGAACCGCGCGCAGCGGTTCGATCGCTAGCAGAGAATTACGGCTGGCTTCAGGCCGCGACGACGCCCGAGGTCGGCGTCACCGTCGCGCCCACTTCTTGCGGGTCGCGCAGCACGTAGCCGCGGCCCCAGACCGTCTCGATGTAATGTTCGCCGCCGGTCGCGGCCGCGAGCTTCTTGCGCAGCTTGCAGATGAACACGTCGATGATCTTGAGCTCCGGCTCGTCCATGCCGCCATAGAGATGGTTCAAGAACATCTCTTTGGTG
>JACMMP010000016.1 GCA_014378995.1 Hyphomonadaceae bacterium | reverse complement strand
CTCGGCAACCGTGAGACAGGCCGAGTAAATATCGCTGCCGGTGTCGCGCCGGTCGAGATTGTTCCAGCTTACATGGTGGCGGGCATGATGTCGGCGCCAATGCGCGTAGGGCGCCAGCGTCAGCACGCTGCACAGCGTGCCGACCAGATCGTTCGCCCATCGCGCGCCGAGGAACGAGCCGTGTCCGCAATCGTGTTGAACGATGAACACGCGCACGAGCAGAGCGCCGGTCGGCAGTGCGAGCAGGAGCGTTACGAAGTACGAGAGTTGCAGCGACCAGTACATCAGCGCGCAGGCGCCGACGAAGAGACCGACGGAGTTCAGGAGCTGGAACAGGCTCGCCGCGACGATCGGGCGTTCGTAGGGCTTTACCGCCGACCGGATGTCCGCGGAGGCGGATGCCGCCAACGTCACCGCGACGTGTCGCTCTTTCGAGCGGCACGCTTGGGCGTTGCTTCGGCTTTTTCAGCCGCGTCCCTCGCCAACCTCAGTGCTTTGAGCCGCGCCGTTTTCGCGGCATCGGAGGCACGCTTGCGAGCCAGTTCCTGCTTCACAAGCGCATCCAGAGCAGCAGCCTTCAATTCGCGAACGCTCGCGCCGCCGGCCTGTTGTGGTTTCGTCATAGTGTCTCCTAGGGAGTGATCTACCCCTCAGCCAATTCTCGCGGCTGGCCGAAGCCTGCCGCCGATGTCGCCAACCAGTCTCCTGGCGGCCGTGTCAGTAGCTCATTCTCACGATGGACTTGACCGCGCGGGGGCGTTTGCGTTGCCCGGCGGTGGCAGTCGTTCCCTGCTCGGCGGCCAATTTGTCCTTCGCTTGCTGGTCCTCCGCCTCCTTGGCGAGACGCAGTTCGCGCAACCTGGCGGTGTTCGCCGCGCCCGCGACCCGCTCTTTTTTCCGCATCTGCTTGGCGAGCGTGTCGGGCTGGAGCTCCGCCTTCCTGAAATAGTGTTGGGCGTTCTTTTGCGCCGCATTCAGCGGCTGCGTCGGTTTGGACACCTAGTTCCTTCCTTAGCTGGCAGGCGAGAGCGAAGCGCCGTTCGCCTCCCATTCAAGGGGAGGGCGGCTGTAAGGCGGTTGCCATGCTCTTGCTGCTGATACGCACTCAAAGCGGCGAGTGCCAAAACACTAGATACCATATGGTGTGTCCGGATGCGACCTTCAAGTACGGCGCGGCTCAGGCTACGACAGGTTGCCGGGCAGGGGATTGCCCGCGCCGCCTTGGCCAGACCTCAAGAAATGCGCGCAAAACCTCGGAAACACGCCGGTCTAAGGGTTAATTCGGCATCCGCGCCAGCCGTCAGCGCTGTGCGCGCTCGCGCCGTTTCCCGCTGCGTTCCCCAGGCATGCCGGTCGAGGTCGCCCGGGAAAGCTCGGACAGCTCGGTGTTCGTGGCCTTCGCGGCCTGGCTTTCGATCATGCGGAATCGCGTGACCAGATTGCGCCCGAACTCCGTCAGCTTCGCCCCTCCGCCCTTGGCGCCGCCGGTCGCGGTCGAGATCACGGGGGCGCCAAATGTGTCCTCCACGGCCTGCACCAGCAGCCAGGCATGGCGGTAGCTCATGTTCATCGCCGCCGCGGCGCTTCGGATCGACCCGTGCGCGTCGATCAGTTCCAGCAGCCGGGCCTTGCCGGGCCCGAAGGATTCGGAGCCGTCGAAGTCGATCCTGACCGTGAGCCGCGCCATGGCGCGAGAGTGCTCGGACAAGTTGGTTTCGTCTAGACCTTCTTGAGCCACCCGTTATATTTCACTGGATATCACATCGGCGAGCCGACCGCACCAGGCCATGATCCGCGCGATAACCACCGCAGTCTTCACAGGGCTCCTTCTGCTTCTCCCTGCACAAGCTCCGGCGCAAAGCCCGGATCGCGCGTTGGTGTTCGCCGCGGCGTCGCTCACCGACACGCTTGAGGAAATCGGCGCGCTTTACGGCCGCGAGAGCGGCAAGAGCGTAAGGTTTTCCTTCGCCGCGTCCATGACGCTGGCCCGGCAGATCGAGCTAAGCACAGGGGCCGACATCTTCATCTCGGCCGATACCGAATCCATGGACTACCTCGATCAGCGCGGGCGCATCGTAAAGGCGACACGCGGGGATCTGCTCGGCAACCGTTTGGTGCTGATTGCGCCGGCGGGCTCGAACGTCACGCTCGCGATGGGCCCGCGGATGAAAATCTTAGACGCGCTCGCCGGCGGACGCCTGGCGATGGCCAATATCGATTCCGTGCCGGCGGGCCGCTACGGCAAGGCGGCGCTGACGGCGCTCGGTGTCTGGGACGGTCTCGCAAGCCGGCTGGCCCAGGGCGAGGACGTTCGCTCCGCGCTCTCCTATGTCGCGCGCGGCGAGGCGCCGTTGGGGATCGTTTATGCGACCGACGCCCGCGTCGAACCTCGCGTGCGCGTGGTGGCGACGTTCCCCGAAAACACGCATCCGCCGGTCGTCTATCCCGCGGCGCTGACTTCGGAGGCGCGGCCCGACGCCGCGCCGTTCCTGGCGTATTTGCGCGGACCGCAAGCGCGCGCGGTGTTCGAACGCGCAGGGTTCACCGTTATAACGCGCTGAACATTCAATTCGGGACCGCAAACCCCGCCGGCGGCAGACCGCGCTGATGGCGTTCGTGCATGGTGACGTAGGCCGCTTCCAGGTGGCGCGTGAATCGCGATGCGTCGAACAAGGGCATCGTTTCGCGATTCTCCACCAGCCTCGATTTGATGGCCGCGAGCGCCTCGGGATTGCGCGCAAGACGAAGCGCCAGCGCTTCGTAGTCGGTAAGAGACTTCGTGACGAGCTCCGCCAAACCGGCGGCATTCAAGAGGCTCGCCGCCACGCGTCCGGCGAAGGTATTCCCCATGCACGTCACGATGGGCAGCCCCATCCACAGGGCGTCCGAGGCTGTCGTGTGCGCGTTGTAGGGCAGGGTGTCGAGAAACAGATCCGCGAGCCGATGGCGCGCAAGGTGCTCGGGCAGACTTGCCCGCGCGGCAAATACGAGCCGGCCGGGATCGATGCCGCGTGAAGCGGCCTCGCGTTTCAGATTCCGCGTGGCCGCTTCGTTGTCGGCAAGCAGCCAAAGTACGCTGCCGGGAATATCCCGCAACAGCCGCATCCACGCCTCGAACACCGGCGGTTGGATTTTGTAGCTGTTGTTGAAACAGCAGAACACGAAACCCGAGCCCGGAAGGCCCGCGCTTTCGCGCGCAACGGTGGTTTGGGCGGGTTCTCTCGATCGGTCGTTCGGTTGGTAGGTCTGGGCGAGCCGGACGATCTGTTCGCTGTAGAAGGGCTGGTGCTCTGCCGGCGCCACGATAGGGTCGGCGATCAGATAATCCATGAACGGCGCGCCCATGGTGCCGGGAAAGCCGAGATAGTTCACTTGAATCGGCGCGGGCTTGAGCGAAAACACCGCCGGCCGAGCCTCCGACGTATATCCCTTGAGATCCACCGCGATATCGATTTCGAGCGCGCGCATGGCTTGCGCGATTTCCCCGTCGGTCTTGCCGCGCATATCGACGAAGCGGTCGAAGGCTCTCTGAACGCGTCCTCTCAAGGGGCTTCCGTCGTCGCGGCCGAACGAAATCGCGATGGTCTCGAAGCGCCGCCGATCGTGCTGTTCGAACACGCCCGCCATCAGCACCGCGGTCGCGTGGGCGTGCAAATCCGCCGACACATAGGCCACGCGAATGCGGTCGTGGCGGTAGATTTCGCCGCGCCACAGGGGCGGCGCCGGCGGGAATTTGTCGCGCGCGATGATCTGTGCCGCGGTCAACTGGTCGGCTGCCGAATCCAGCAGGGCGACGCTCAGTACGGGCGGCACGACGCGTTGTCCCGCGCGGACCCGTGCGAGCATGGCTGTCCGATCGCTTTCGAACGACGACCAATCGCAACATTGAAGCCTGCAGAACATCAGATTCCCGGCGGAATAAGCGTGACCCGGATCGCGGGCCAACAGCGCCTCGTAGTCGGGGATGGCTTGCGCGTAACGCTGAAGTTCGAACAGGACGTGGGCGCG
>JACMMP010000087.1 GCA_014378995.1 Hyphomonadaceae bacterium | reverse complement strand
CGGGCGCGCAAGGCGCGGCGTAGGCGCGAGCCGGCGAAGGAGCGCGCGATCTGACGTGGGCGAAGGCGGCGGGCGAACCCGGCCGGGGCGAAGTTTCGCAATGTGCGCGCGCGTTTTGCCGGCACGCTTGCGAGCTGGGCGGCGCGGATGACGATGAGCGAGCGCACCATGCGCGCGAGGTCGTCGAGCGAAAGGAAACCAAACCGCTTGAGGCGGCGGGGGCTCGCCGGCGGCGTCCCCGCGAAAAGAAGCATCGCGAACCACGAGAGCGCAATACCCGTCCAGGCGACGAGCCTGGCGAGGCGATGCGCTGTGCAGATTGTGGATCGGGATGGGGTCATGGCCGCGAGTGTACGGCCGGTGGGAGTGGGGTTGGATAGATTTGTCGCGCGGCGTTGATGAGGTTGGGGTTGCGTGCTGTTGCGGTGTGGATAGAGAGAGAGTTACCAAAAAACATTGAGTCATTCCGGACGCGCGGAGCGCGAGCCGGAACCCAGGGCAAACGACGTGACGGCGGCCCTGGGTTCCGGGTCTTCGCTCCGCTCCGCCCGGAATGACTCGATGTTTTTTGGACGAAGCGAACCTACTCCGCCGCCACCGTCTCTGGCTCTTCAGCTTGGCGTTTCCATAAGCCGGCGTAGAGCCCGTCTTTGGCGATCAGTGCGGCGTGCGTGCCGCGTTCGACGACGCGGCCTTCGTCGAGGACCACGATCTGATCGGCGTTGGCGATGGTGCTCAAACGGTGGGCGACAACGATGGTGGTGCGGCCGCGGCTGGCGTGTTCGAGCGCGTCCTGCACTTCGGCTTCGGTGCCGCTGTCGAGCGATGAGGTGGCTTCGTCGAGGATGAGGATGCGCGGCTCTTTGAGCACGACGCGTGCGATGCCGACGCGTTGCTTTTCGCCGCCGCTGAGTTTCAGCCCGCGCTCGCCGACGCGCGTGTCCCAGCCTTGCGGTAGGCTTTCGATGAAGTGCAGCAGCTGCGCGCCGCGGGCGGCGTCCTCGAGTTCGGCTTGCGTCGCATCGGGGCGGCCGTAGGCGATGTTGTAGCGCAGCGTGTCATTGAAGAGGACGACGTCCTGCGGCACGAGGCCGAGGGCGCCGCGCAAGCTGGCCTGCGTGAGCTCGCGCAGATCTTGGCCGTCAATGCGGACGGCGCCGCTGGCGGGATCGTAGAAGCGGAAGAGCAGCTTCAGGATCGTGGATTTGCCGGCGCCGGAGGGGCCGACGACGGCGGTGGTCTTGCCGGCAGGGGCGATGAAGGCGACGCGGTCGAGGCCCTGGTCCCTGCCCTCGTGCGAAAAGTTCACATTGTCGAACATCACTTCGCCCGGGCCGGGCTTTAACGATTTGGCGTCAGGCGCGTCGGCGACGTCGGGATTTTCGTCCAGCAGGACGAACATCTTTTCCATGTCGATCGAGGTCTGTTTGATCTCGCGATAAGCAAAGCCCAGAATGTTCAGCGGCGCGTAGAGGTTGGTCATGATCAGGATGACAGCGGTGATGTCGCCCGGGCCCATCGGCCCGCTGGCGACGAGATAGCCCGCCGCCAGCACCATGCCGACGAGGCCGACATTCATCAGCAGCGTCTGCAGCATGTTCAGCATCACCAGAGAGGTGTTCGAGCGCACGGCGGCGTGCGCGTAGGAGGCGAGCGCGCGGTCGTAGCGTTCGCTCTCGCGGTCTTCGGCGGCGAAGCTTTTTACGGTTTCGAAGTTGAGCAGCGAATCGACGGCGCGGCCGGCGGCTTCGGTGTCGGCTTCGTTCATTTCGCGGCGGTGCTTCAAGCGCCATTCCGTCACGCCGAACGTGATCCAAGCGTAGATGACGACGGTGAGCCCCGCGATCAGCGAAAACTGCCAGCCGTACATGACGCCGAGCACGCCGGCGGCGAGCAGAAGCTCGATGACGGTGGGGGCGATGTTGAAAGCCAGAAAGCGCAGCAGGAAATCGATGGCGCGAACGCCGCGCTCGATGGTGCGATAAACGGCGCCGGTGCGCTTGGACTGGTGGAAGCGCACCGAGAGCGAATGCACGTGCGTGAAGACGCGCGTGCCGGCGCGGCGCTGCGCCTCTTCGCTGATCGGCTGGAAGATGGCGTCGCGAATTTGCGGACCCGCGGTGGACGCGAAACGAAGCGCCGCCCAGAAACCGGCCAGGCCGATGAACACAGGCAGCGCGCCGCGCGCGTCGCCTTCGGAGAGCGCATTGATGCCATCGGCCAGCACAAGCGGGGAAAACACCGCCAGCACCTTGCCCAGCAGCGTCAGCACGAAGGCGGCGCTCAGGCGGAGCCGGTAGCCTGGCCCCCGAAGCCCCCCGATCAGGCTCATCAACTGGCCGACGGTGCGCAGGAGCGGCGGCGAGACGTCGACGGCTAGTTCCGCCTTCGACACTACTTTTCCTTCGCCGCGCGCCATTTGGAACAATCCTTGAAGGGACGACTTAGGCGGCGGGGTTTTCCGCTGCAATGGCGCCGTATTAGCTATGTCAGACTATGCCTATGGCTGATTCCAGTCCGCTCGGACCTTCCTTACGCTCCATCTGCGTCTATTGCGGCTCGTCGGAGACGACGAAGCCGGAATATCTCGACCTCGCCACCCGCTTTGGCGCGGCGCTGGCGGCGCGCGGCTTGCGTTTGGTTTATGGCGGCGGCGCGGTTGGGCTTCGTGCGCCGCGCGCGCGCAGCGGCGCACGAAGCCGGCGGCGACGGGCTGGGGATCATGCCGCGCTGTCTGGAGCGG
>JACMMP010000086.1 GCA_014378995.1 Hyphomonadaceae bacterium | reverse complement strand
GTGTTGCTGGTGGTGATCGCGATCGCGGTGACGGTCATCACGCGCATGCCGATAATCAAGATGCTGAGCGGCCTCGGCGTGAGCGCTAGCACCGCCATCGTCGCCGGCAGCGCGATGGCGGGCGCCGCAGGTTCGATCGCCAGCCAAGGCGTCGGCGTCGCGACCGGCATCCAAGACAAATTTTCCTGGAACGCCGTCGCGCTCGCGGCGATCGGCGGCGGCGTCGGCGGCGCCATGGGCGGCGGGGCGCCAGCTGCAACTTGGCAGCAAGCCGCGTGGCAAGGCGTCCAGCAAAACGTCGTCACTCAAGGCATCGCGCTGGCGACAGGCTTGCAGAGCAAATTCGATTGGGCCGGACTCGCGACCGCAGGCGTCGGCGCAGCCGTCGCGCACAGCGTGCTCCCAAGCGTTGAATTAGCGAAGATGAAGATCGCGCACGGCGCAACATCCGGCGCTTATATCGGCGCCAGCCTCGGACGCGGCATGGCCTCCGCCCTCGCCAACGCCGCCGCACGCTCACTCATCGAAGGCAGCGATTTCGGCGACAACGTGATGGCCGCACTGCCGGACGTGATCGGGCAGACTATCGGGGAGGCGATAGGCGGAGGGATTGCAGGGCGCACGCCACACGGCTCAATTGCGGCAGCAGAGGCCGAGCTACCATCCGGCCTTCCATTCGCAGTCGATAAGAGTCGGGTCGATGCTGCGGCAGTCAAGGCTCGCTTGGGCGATTATCAGTACGGAATGCTCGATCTGGTCGAGACCGCGAACGGCTATTCGATCACAACTTCTGGCGCCTACTTCGATGCGAGCGGCAGCCTTTACCATCCTGAGGGCGCTACACAGACGCTATTCGAATACGCCATGGACAGTAAGCGCCCTCTCGCCGCAATCTGGCTCGCGCTTCCAGAGAGCCGGCAGGTCGTGCATCTGATCATGGATGAGAACGGTATGCACGTGTATGGCGGCTCAGGCGATGCGCGCATCGCCGACTTGGGGCTGAGTATTCGCGCGTCTGGCGTGTCTGAGGACATCGTCGTCACAGGTTCAAGGCGCGGCGGCGACACCGACTGGAGAGAGCGAGCAGCGCGGAATGAGCGAAACTCCGCGGCGTTGCTGAGCGCGGTAGGCTGGGGCTACCGAGAGGCTGCTGTTGGCGTATACCAGGGCGCGGTTCAAGGCGGCTATGATTTGGCGATCATGGGCCTCGACTCTCAGGTCGCGATAGTGATGCCTCACATGCGCGGGCGGACCTTCGACGCTTTGGCGCACGACTTCTTTGGAGAGCCGACGCGCAATTGGCAGGGCGCAGGCAGGGTGGTCGGACAAATCGGTCTGCCGCTGCCCGGTAATGGCGTTAGAATTTTGGCTAATGGTGCGTTGCGTCTAACCCGCGTAACCAGCCACGCAGACGATTTGGCAGCGAGCATTTCGACCGGCAGTTCGCAACTACGCGCCATTGCCGCTGGTGCTGCCGATCTGAGCCCTCGGCAAGCGTCAGTGCTGGTCCAACTTGAAGGATTTAACAGCAGAACCATCATCACGAAATCTGGGTTTGGTCAAAACGATCTCGCCGCATTGTCTGCCGCGACAGGTGATGAATTCGCTATGTTCACGACGGGCGGCAGACGGCTAATCATTCGAGGTGACGCCACCGGCGTACCTATAGGCATCGCGGACGGCAGTGCACACGAACTCGCCGCGCAAGGCTGGCGTTTTTCCTCGCACGTTCACCCCGATGGCAGTTTGCTTTCGTCCGCTGGCGATAGGGCTGTACTAAGCGTGTTTGGTAATTCGAGAAGTGCAGTGCTATCACCGACCGGGTCGCGTGGTTTGTTCAGCGCGAACGGTGACATGATAGGGCCAGGTTGGCTGCCTGGGAGATATTGATGGCTGGCGATATTACCCTTGCACAAGCCGAAGAAAAGGCCCGTATTGCGACGCAGACGAGACTGGGAGCTTATGACGTTCCCGATGACCTCATGGGCCAAGTAGTGCTTACGACTCTGTTTGAAGGCGATGATCGGGTTTTTGTTTTGTACGTGCCGGGTGAGACCCGGTCTGCGCCAATGATCGTTGCTAAGACTCGTGTGAACTTGAAAACGGGAGCGCTGTCTGTGGAGGTTCCCACTCTCTCAAAAAAGGGCGCGTGATGTGACAATCGCAGCCCTACGTGCTCGGGCAAACGATCGGGGGCGATGGCTGGGCCGATTCTGATGGGCCAGGTGATCAAGCGCGACGAGCGCGATGCGCACAGCAATCTACCCCGAGCTAAGTTTCTGACTCGAAGGCGCTGGAATGCTATCGAAAGAAGAAGCGCCTTGTGTGGTAAGACAACGCGCGGCGGTCAGGTGCAAAGAAAAATGAAAAAAGGGTAACGCGCCCTTGGCTGGTTGAGATCACGGACGGGCGTCCGCGGACGGTTGATTTTCTCTCCGATCTGATGGGTCAGGTGATCAAGCGCGACGAGCGCGCTGCGCTCTCCGGCGGCGATCCGCACGAGGTCTGGTATCGTTTCTCCGGCAAGCAGATCGGCTATGTCGGCAATAACGGCACGATGGACACCGACTACGCGTCCTCGATCGCCAACCGCACCGCGGGCTCGTGCGCGCGCCGCGGCAAAACTAGCCTTCAGCCACGGTCCGGAAAGATGTTGCATCTTCATCGGCGGGCGCGCCGGGCAGTGTGGCGATGAGATCGGTGAGCGGCATTGGCCGGCCGATCAGATAGCCTTGCGCGACGTCGCACCCCATGGCGGCAAGCAAAGCGAGGACCGGCGTTGTCTCGACCCCCTCCGCGGTGATCTTCATGCCCAGGCTGTGGGCCAGGTCGACCGTGGATTTCACGAGCAGGGCCTCGCGTGAGTGCGCGCCGAGCGCTTGAATGAAGGATTTATCGAGTTTCAGTTCGTGGGCATGGATGCGTTTGAGATATGACAGCGACGAGAGACCGGCGCCGTAATCATCGATCGAGATGCGCACCCCTGCGGCGACGTACCGGTCGATGTTGACCAAGGCGGCCTCGGGCTCGTTCATCGCCGCGGTCTCTGTGATCTCCAGGCAAATGTCGGCGCCGGTGTCCTCGATCAGCGCAATGGCGAGATCGGTGAATGCGGCGTCGCCGATCAGGCGCCCTGACAAATTGACCGAGATCAGCATGTCGGCGCCGGCCTCACGCAGTTTCTGCTGATCGGCGATAGCCTGGATCAGCGTCCATTCCGTGAGCTCGGCAATGTGGCCGGTCTCTTCGGCCATAACCACAAAGACGTCAGGCGCGATGCGGCCGCGCGTGGGGTGATTCCATCGCACCAAGGCTTCAGCGCCCGTCACGGCGTTGCTCCGCAGATCGAATTTCGGCTGATAGTGCAGCGTAAGCTGGCCTTGGTTGATCCCATCGATCATCTCGCTCATCAGCGAAAGGTTGCGCGCGTGGTCGCCGTACGCAATCGGATCGAACAGAGCGACGTTGCGTTGCGCGGCGCGCGCCTGCTCCGCGGCGATGAGGGCGTGGTCAAGCGCGGCGTGATCGCCATTGTTTTCTAGGTGCGCGACGCCGGCGCTCAGGACGACATCCACTTGAACGCCGCCGACGCCAATGGGCCCTTCAAGAGCCGCGCGAATGTCCGCCGCGAGCGCCAATGCGCCGGGCTCCTCCGCAACGGGAAGCACCATAGCGATTGTGTCCGCCGCCAAACGTCCCAGTGTGAAACCGGGGTATGCGGCTTGGGCCTTCTCGCCGAGCGATTGCACGAGTTCAACAGCAAGCGTGAAGCCGATGGCTTCGCGGATTTGCCGATAGCGTACGATTGTTAGCGCCAGGACATAGCCGCCGCTAGCGGATTGGATTGCGGCATCCAAAGCGCGGCGATTGCGCAAGCCCGTGTCGGAATCGTGCAGCGCCATGTGCGTTATGCGCCGTTCGCGAGACGCGATCTCGCCCGACATGACGTTGAAGGATGCCGCAAGACGGCCGATCTCATCTGTTGTTTCGACCACGACTTCAGTGCGGTCGCCGCGCTGCAGGGCGCGAGCTGCCGCGTCCAATGCGGCGATTGGCCGGGTCAGGCCGCGCGCGAGCGCCCAGCTGCCGGCAACAACCAGCGCGATGCTGAGAAAGCCGATCACGATGATAGAGGCGAGCAATGATTGGAACGCAGCCATGGCCAGCGCGAGCGGATAGCGCAAGAGTAGCGTGGCGTTGCCTTCTCCGCTGAAGGAGCGGAGGGGTTTGACGAGCGCGATGGCCGCGCCATCTTCGACTTGAACGCGCTGCGGCGCGCCATCGGAATCACTGCGAGCGTTATCCAGCAAACGGGCGATAGACGCGATGTCGGCTTGCGCGAGGGCGCTGTCGTTGGTTTGCCAGGACTGCGTAGGCGCGCGTGTGAACACGCTGGCTTTCAGCGGGATCGGCGCCAGCTCTTCAAGAGAGTGCAGATGCGCAGGACT
This sequence comes from Hyphomonadaceae bacterium, assembly GCA_014378995.1. Taxonomy (GTDB): domain Bacteria; phylum Pseudomonadota; class Alphaproteobacteria; order Caulobacterales; family Aquidulcibacteraceae; genus Vitreimonas. The sequence goes on along the minus strand of JACMMP010000086.1, from coordinate 4,090 downwards.
GAGCTCCGCCGCGAACACCATCCAGCCTATCAGGTTCGGCGCGCGGATTGGCGCCGAGACAGCTTGGAAGGGGCGCCCATCGAGCATCAGGACGCCGGCGGCGCGTTCGTCGGCGTCAAGCGCCGCCCAAAGCAGATCCGCTTCCGCATCGCCGGCGCCATCGAGCCCGACCAATCGGCCGTCGATGCTCATCATGAAGGCGCGGTCGATTTGTAGTCGCTGACGGAGATTGTCGAGCGCGGAATCAATGGTTGGCGCGTCCATTGTAGCGACGGCGTCGCGGAAACCGAAATCGCGCGAGAGAATGTCGGCGCTGTCGCTTAGTTGCTGCTCGCGCATCGCCCACACGCGATCGAACACGGCGCCGTTGGCCTGCAGTTCTCTGCGCACCATGCGCGCGGCGTTATCTGAGATGGCCAAGTACACCATCAGAGCGACCGCAAACAGCGCTACGCCAAACAGGCCAGCGTAGAGGACGGTTAGCTTGGTGCTGAGTCGCTTGAACATGCGATCAATGCGCGTGCCCGCCGGCGCGCAGCTGCACCGTGAAGCTCTGTTGCGCGGGGCCTGAGGCGGGCAGGGTGACAGCGCGGTTCATGGCGCCGCCGCGTGCGCGTAAATCTGGATGCCAAACCCGCAGCGCGCCGGCGCCGCTCGCGCCGGAGATCAACACCGATCCGCTGGCGTCGGTGCGGCCTACGTAAGGAGTGTCGACGATCACGATATAGGCTTGCATCTGATCGTGAATGTTGCATCCGACAGCGGCGACGCCCGCCTGCATGAACCGATGCGAACGCGACTCGTCGCGCCCGAACAGCTCCAGTTCAAAACGGCTGCCTTCCGAGAAGGAATAGACATGGTGGCGGACGCGATCGAGATTCGGGAAACGAACGGTCGCGCCGACTGGCACGATCAGAATGTAGGGGGCGAATTGTAGATTTTGCTGGGCGACCTGATAGGGCCAGTCGAATCGGATCGGCGTGGTCACGGCGGCCGTCGGCGTGAAGGTGACGATGGCGTTCTCGACGCCCGCGCCCGCGCCATCAGTGACGCGCACCGTCAAGTCGACCGCGAAGGCGTTGCCGATGCTAAGGGCGGCGGCGAGAACGGTCAAAAGGGCGCGCATGGACTGACTAGTACGCCGGGCGCCGTAAAGGTCGCGTGAAGTTTGCGATCTCACGAAATGTAATAAACGCTTCGTTAAGCGATGAAACGCAGTTTCCGGTTTATGAAGAACGTGCTTTGGGCCGCGCCGGTTACTGTGCTGGCGCTTGCCATCTCCGCCGAGGCCGACGCACGGCCTTTGGTCTGGGGCGGCAAGCTTCCATTGACGCGCGGCGTCACCAGCATAGAGGGCGGCACAGGAGCTGGGCTCGCCACATGGGCGTTCATCGCCGGCAACGAAACCGAGGACGGCGTCGGCGCCTCTGCGTTCTATACGGGGATCCCACTCTCAGATTACGACTTCACCGCGTACGGCGCCGCCATCGGCCTCTACGATCGCATCGAGTTATCCTACGCGCATCAGGAATTCGATACCGGATCGACCGGCGGCCTGCTTGGCATCGGCAACGGGTTTACGTTCGAACAGAACATTTTCGGCGCGAAGCTCCGCGTGCTGGGCGACGCACTCTACGGCCAGGATAGCTGGCTCCCTCAAGTCGCAATTGGCGTCCAGTACAAGCAAGCCGAGCACGGCGCGTTGATCAGCGCCCTCGGAGGCGAAGACGATTCCGGCGTCGACGTTTATGTCTCCGCGACCAAGATTTTGCTCGGTCAATCGCTCGTCGTGAACGTGACGGTGCGCGCAACGGAAGCGAACCAGTTCGGATTGCTGGGCTTTGGCGGCGATCGCGAAGGCGGGCACACGGCGCAGGTCGAAGTGTCTGGCGCCTACATGCTCACAGACCGGCTGCTGGTTGGCGCCGAGTACAGGACACGGCCAGACAATTTAGGCTTCGCCGCTGAAGACGATGGCTTTGACGTTTTTGCCGGCTACGCGGTGACGGACAATCTGACGCTCGTGGCCGGCTATGTGGATCTTGGCTCCATCGCGACGTTCGACGATCAGAACGGCGCATACTTGTCGGTTCAGATCGGCTTTTGAGGACCATTATGCGCAAAACGCTTTTGCTGTGCGCTTTCGTTCTGGCGGGGATGAGCGCCAGCGCTTGGGCGCAAGAAGAAGAGCCGGTTGCGCCGTACGAACAATCCGACGCCAACGCTGGCGCGCAGCCGATCACCGATCCCGACGTGCTAGCGGCTTTTCATGGACGTGAAGGCATAGTGCGCATCACGAACCGCACAATCGATCTGGCGCTCGCCGATCCGCAACTCGGCCCGATCTTCCAACCGTTTGACATGGTGCGGCTGCGGCGGACGCTGAATGAGCACTTCTGCTACTTGCTTGGCGGAGGCTGCACTTATACGGGCCGAGACATGCGCGCGGCCCATGCCGGCATGGGCGCGCAAACGCGCGACTTCAACCTGCTTGTCCGCCACCTCCGCACCGCGATGGAGGAAGAGGGCGTGCCCTTCCGCATGCAGAACCGCTTCCTTGCGGTGCTGGCGCCGATGCGCAGCGACGTCGTTCCGCGCTAGCTAACTAATAGCGTCCGGTTTGGGACCCGCTCTGCCGATCCGACCCCGTGCGAAATAATAATTACATAATTGCTGGCCGGGAAACCTAAGTCGCAGAACTTCCTCGATTTCTTGTACAAACTGACCGCCGACCAGTTCATGGACCAGGCACCGCGCCAACATTGGGCATTGCGAGCGAAACGATCTTCGCTTTTACTCTGCTACCTCAGGGCGAAAATTGGCGTGCGCGTTCGAATGCGCGGTAAGGGGCAAAAATTGATCGTCGTTTGTGACAACGGCGTGACGTGCGAATGGTCGCGTCGCGTGTTTTTGGCAGGTGCCGTTGGCGCTTTGGCCGCGCCGGCGAACGTGGCGGCGCAGACGCGCCCGTCCGCCGTCGTCGCGCGCGTGATTGTCGATCCCGCGCTCACGATCCCCCCTGGTTTCGATGGCATTTTGCGGCGCGAGCTCGAGCTTGCGCTCGACTCTTTGGGCCTTTTCACCATTCCAACGCGCGATGCGGCCGAACTGGGCCGCGTGCTCGACGAAGTTGAGCGCACACGCGGGCGCGGCGCCCCTGCGCGCAGCGTCGATACGGTCATCGCGCCGACGATCACGGCAATTGAACTGACCGAGCGGCGCCGCCAAGCGCCATACCAACAAGGTCGCGACCTGATCACAGTTTCAGGCGCCATGTCGCTGCAGATTACGGTGATGAATGCGCGCGACGCCACGGTGTTGTCGCGCTTTCCGCTGCAAGCGACGTATCGCGATGAGGGGCGCCTGGCCGATCGTGGCCCGCCGCACGGCACACAGACAGCGAGCGCCAATTCTTACGTTTTGCTAGCGCGTGAAGCGGGCCGGGCCTTGGCCGATCATTTGCGTGCGCGCAACGTGTCGGCGTCGTCAGCGGCGCCTGCAATTCTTGTAGTGGAGCGCGATGGCGCCCGTGTCTTCCTCAGTCCGCCGACCGGACTTGTGGTGGGTTCGGAGCTGCGGGTGTTTGCGCCGGGCGGGCGTGAAATCCGCCATCCGCAGACGGGCGAATTGCTGGGGACTGTCGAGGAGGAGATCGGCCGCGTGCGCGTAGTTGAACTGCTGCCGCGCATGGCAGTTGCCGACATTGTCTCCAGCACCGGCGATATCGGCGCCGGCGCGATGGCGCGAAACTGAGCGATTTTGGGGGAAGGCATATGAAGGCGTCGCACTTAGTGCTGGTGGTGATGGCGGTGCTGGTCGCCGTCATTGGCGTCGGCGCTCTCGCTGGTCCGGCCTTGCTTAACATGATGAGCGGGTCGGGCGGCGATGGCCGCGTGAGCATAGTCATCGCCACGCCGACGATGATGGAAGGTTTGGTAGAGGCCGCCGAGGGTGAAGCAGCCCAGCAATTGGGCCAACAAACCGCGTCCAACACCGAAGAAGTCGCCCGCCCCGGAACGACCGCCGCCGGCGCCGTGCCCGCGCCGGTGCAGCAGGACGAAGCGCAACAGCAGCGCGCGCAAGACGCCAC
>JACMMP010000015.1 GCA_014378995.1 Hyphomonadaceae bacterium | reverse complement strand
GAGCAACGCGAGCGATAGAAGCGACGCCGCCGCGACCGATTGGGGCAGCATCGCGAGCGGCGCCAGCACAACCACCAGGAGCGGCAACACAGCGCCCGCCGCAAACGCCGCCGCCGAAGCAAGCGCCGCCTGAACCGGACGCGGCTTGGCCACTTCCGAAATGCCAAGCTCATCGCGCGCATGGGCGCCGAGCGCATCCTTCGCCGTCAGCTGTTTCGCCACTTGGCGCGCGAGATCGGGCGCAAGGCCCCGCGCGGTGTAAATGTCGGTCAGCTCCTGCAGCTCGAACTCGGGCTGTTCACGCAGCTCCACGCGCTCGCGCGCAAGATCGGCCTTCTCAATATCGGCCTGCGAACTCACCGAGACGTATTCGCCGGCCGCCATCGACATCGCGCCGGCGACCAGCCCCGCGGCGCCCGCGATCAGCGCCTCACTCTTGCCGCCGGTCGCCGCTGCAACGCCCAGGATCAGGCTGGCCGTTGAGACGATGCCGTCATTGGCGCCGAGAACCGCGGCGCGCAGCCAGCCGGCGCGGTCAAGACGGTGGCGTTCGGGATGAAAGCGATTCATGATGGCGCCAGCTTAGCGATCTGTGGCGCGCCTGCGCTAGCGGGGGCACTTGCCGCAGGCTTCGCGCGTTCCAAATTGCATAATAAGGAGACGCATTCGCATGACCAAGGTCGTCTACGAAATCATCGAACATGACGGCGGCTGGGCGTTCAAACTGGGCGATACGATCTCGCAATCCTTTCTGACGCACGACGCCGCCTACAACGCCGCCAAGCGCGTTGCGATGGAGCAGATGCGTCCAGGGGAGACGGTCGGCATCAGCTGGGAGGATGCGCGCGGCCGCTGGCACGACGAAATCGCCCCCGGGGACGACCGCCCCGAAGCAGAAGTGCGCGACAACGCCTAGACGCGCACCGCGCGGCGCGCTTAGTCCACGCGCGAGGAGCGCGGATGGACGACTTCAGAAAATGGGCCGTGAAGGCGGCTGAATGGGGCGTGGATTATCGCGCGCGCTTGCGCGAGCTGCCGGTGCGTCCGCCGGTGAAGCCCGGCGAGATCGCGGCGCAACTCGCCGCCGGGCCGCCAGAGCAGGCTGAACCGTTCGAGCACGTGTTCGCCGATTTCGAGCGCATCATCGCGCCCGGCATGACGCACTGGCAGCACCCGAGCTTCTTTGCCTACTTCCCGTCCAATTCCGCGCCCGCATCGGTAGTGGCCGAGCATCTCGTCAGCTCGATCGCGGCGGTGTGCATGCTGTGGCAGACCTCCCCCGCCGCCACCGAACTGGAGACGCGAACGATCGACTGGCTGCGCCAAGCGTTCGGCTTGCCGGACGCGTTTAGCGGCTGCATCCAGGACACGGCCTCGACCGCAACGCTTGCGGCGGTGCTGGTTATGCGCGAGCGCGCGCTTGGCTTTGCGGGCAACGCGGCGGGACTTTCCGGCGCGCCGCAGCTGCGCATCTATTGCTCCGCCGAAGCGCATTCCTCCATCGACCGCGCGGTTTGGTTCTCCGGCATCGGCGCGGACAATCTGGTGCGCATTCCCATCAAAGGCGCGCGGCGCGGCGCCGATCCTGAAGCGCTGCGCGGATTGATCGCCGCCGACATCGCCGCGGGACGAAAGCCCGCGGGCGTCATCGCCAATGTCGGCGCAACCGGCGTCGGCGCAATCGATCCGGTTGCCGAACTCGCCGCGATCGCACGCGAGCACGATCTGTACTTACATGTGGACGCCGCCTGGGCGGGCGCGGCGATGATCTGCCCGGAATTGCGCCACCTCTGGGCCGGCGCGGAGCACGCCGACAGCATCGTCGTCAACGCCCACAAATGGCTCGGCGCCCAGACGCATTGCACGGCGCACTTCGTGCGCGATCCGAACTCACTCGTGCGCACGCTCGCCGCCAAGCCCGACTACCTGCACACGCTCGGCCACGACGAGGTGGTGAACTACAGCGAATGGGGCATCCCGCTCGGGCGGCAATTCCGCGCGCTGAAGCTTTGGTTCGTGCTGCGCGCGTACGGGCTCGAGGGCTTGCGCACGATGATCCGCAACCACATCGCCTGGTCGCGGCAATTGTGCGAGCAGCTGCGCGCCACGGCCAACTTCGAGATCGTCACCGAGCCGTCCTTCTCGCTGTTCAGCTTCCGCTACGCGCCGCAAGGCGCCGGCGATCTCGATGCGCTCAACCTCGCTCTCGTCGAGGCCATCAATTCCGAAGGGCGCATTTATTTGACGCAAACGCGAGTCGATGGGCGCGTCGCGATCCGCTTTCAGTGCGGGCAATTCGAATGCACAGAAGCGGATGTGATGGGCGCGTACGATGCGATTACGGAGCTCGCGCGCAGAACTCCTATTGCAGGTGCGCCTCGATAAACCAGAGATCCATGTCGATCTGCTTGGAGACGCCGGTGAACAAATCTGCGGTGTCCTTGTCGCCGGCTTCGTCCGCAGCGTCGATGGCGGCGCGCGCAAGTTTGCCGAAAGCGGAAACGCGGTCGGCCAAAGCTTGCAGGTGCTCGGTCTGATGGGTGACGCCTGCGGGGTACGGCGCCAGGTTCGTGTTCTTCGCCGCAGCTTGCGTGGTTCCGTCGACGACGCCGCCCAACGTGACGCCGCGTTCGGCGATTTCATCGACAAAGCCGTCGATGCGGCCCTGAATCTGATCGAACATCTGGTGCAGCGCGATGAAGCTCGGCCCCTTCACGTTCCAATGCGCCTGCTTCACGGCAAGCCGGAGATCGATAGCATCCGCCAGCCGCGCATTGAGCAGCGCGATCATCGCCTTGCGGCAATTGTCCGGCAAATCGTTGCGAGTGGCGGCCATGTTCGTCTCTCCTCAAGCGGCATATGTGCTCGCCGCGGCGGGACGGCAACGCAATCATCCATAGATATGATCGAAGCGGCCGATCGCCATCGCCTATGATCAAACCGCCTTCAGCCAATCGAGCAGCACCCGCGTCGTCGCGGCCGGGCGTTCCTGCTGCGTCCAGTGGCCTGCGTCCGGCAGGATGTGCACGCCGCGCAGATCGGACATCACCTCACGCATGCGTGCTGTCATGGTCTCGATCTGACCATCGCCGAACATTTTCAGCACCATGTCCTGCGCGCCGGCGACGAACAGCGAGGGCTGGCGAATGACGCGATCGGCCACGCCGTTCATCAACGCCCAATCGCGTTCGAAATTGCGATAGCGATTGACCGGTCCGCGAAAGCCCGAGCGCTCGAACTCGCCGACATAATAATCAAGGTCCGCCGTCGACAGCCACGATGGAAACGCTTCGGGATCGTCGAGCCCGTGCAGCATCGGCTCGCCCACCGGCTTGCTCAGCGTGCCCCAACGCCCGTTCGAGTTGGCGGATGAAGCATAATAAAGCCGGCGCAGCGAACCGCGCACGTCGGCTTCGAACTCGGCCTCGGCAACGCCCTCGTCCTGAAAATAGGACATGTAGAAGAACTTGCCTTGATCCGTGTACATCGCCTTGAAGATGTGATTCAGCGGCGCGGGCGGCAGCGCGTAGTACGGCACCGAGAGCCCAGCGACGGCGCGCACCTTTTCCGGATACAGCACCGCACTATGCCAGACGATCGGCGCGCCCCAATCGTGACCCATCAGAATAGCTGGCGCGTTCGGTGAGAGCGCATCGATGATCCCGGCGATATCGGCCGTCATTTCCGCCATCGCGTACGCTTCGACCGCTTGCGGTTTGTCGGAGCCGCCATAGCCGCGGACGTCGATGGCGCAGGCGGTGAATTCCGCATCCACGAGCGGCTGCATTTGATGGCGCCACGAATACCAGCTCTCGGGGAAACCGTGCACCATGACGACAAGCGGCCCCTGCCCTTGCACCGCCGCACGGATTTTAATCCCGTTGGTTTCGATCATGCGAAATTGGTGAGTCATTGCAGATCCCCCGGCAAAGTGGGTTGCGTCAGAATGCTCTCGTAAGCGCGCCAGCGCGCCTCGCTGTCGTCGCCGGCGCGTTCGACGAAGGCGCGGACGATGTCCTCGCCGATCGAATAATTGATGACGTAGGAGCGATACTCGTCGGTGAAGTCGAGGCTTTGTTCGGCGCGTTCGCGTGAGACGAGTTGATAAAGTTGCGTGAGTTCAAGCGCGCGTTCGCGGTCGATCTGCCCGTCAAGATACATTTGCGCGATCGTGAGCCGGGCGCCGGCCAGCTCCGTCATCGCTTCGGCCAACGCGTCTCGCGCGGCCGCTGAGGCAGGATCGAGCCCGGCGAGCGGATACAGCGTCGCTTGCTCGAACTGCGCGCGCTCGGCGCCCGGAAACGCGAGATCGACGCCGTAATTGCCGCCGCCTTCGTTCAGCGGCCCTTGCGGCGAGTAGAGCGGCATGACCGAAAACTCGACCCAGCCGCGCTCGCGATAAAGGCGCTCGGCGCTGAGGCCTTGCAAGTGATGACCCGGATAGCCTTCGTGACAGCCGAGATCGACGGCGCGGTCGATCGTCACCGGCAGATCGGTATTGACCTGTATTAGGCTCTGATTGTCGCCCTGATAATAATTGTAGCCTGACCAGCTTTTGCCGGTGACGAACTCGAGCGAAAAGCGCTCGTTCTCTGGCAGCGCGATGTGTTCGGCGGTGCGGCGGCGGCATTCGGCGATCGCCGCTTCCATCACCGCCTGCAACCGATCCTCAGGGACGATGTAACGGTCGCGGAAAGTTTGCACGCGCGTCGCTAACGCGCCGCTGCCGGGGACGATCTGCGCGATGCGTTCAAGGACCGGATCGTAACTTTCGAGCGGCCGCAGTTCGGGGCGCAGCGCAAACAGGCGTTCAGCTTCTTCCACAAAGGATGCGCGTGCGCCGTCGATCATGTCGAGCCGGAAACGCGCGCTGGCGACATAAGCGGCGAGCGTGCGGGCGCGGCGCTGCAGCGCCGGATCGCGGGCCTGCTCAAGCGCGCCATTGATCTCGGCGAGCAGCCCGTCGGCAACCTGCTGAAGCTCGGCCGTCGCGCGCGGATCGGCCTCCGCTTCGGTTTTCCACTCCGCCGGACCGTAAAAAGCGTCGATATACCCGTCCTCGTGCGCGCCAATTTCCAGCGCGAGCCGAACATAACGCTCTGCAAGCGGATTGAGATCGGGCTCAGCCCGCGGCGCACACGCAGCCAGCGCAACCGCCAGCACCATCCCGAGCCAAATTCGCATTTGTCTTGATCCCTCTTCTCCCTAGCTAGCATCAGAATGCGACGCCAGCGCCCGTGCCGCTACGGCGCCCGCCGCATCAATCGACCTTTTCGCCGACGGCCTCGGCGGCTTCCTCGTTGAGCGCCTTGCCTTCACGGCGCGGCACCGTGAACGGCGTCGGCTGCGGCGTTGCCGTATTGCCGCGCATGAGCGCCCGGCCAGCCTCGATGCCGCCAGCGAGCTGCAGTTCGAAGCGCGCGGCGTCACGGTCGCGCACTTCCTCGATCGTTTCTTCGATCTCGATGTCGTTGAAGCCCAAGTCGCGCAGCACCGCCGCGCCAAAGGTGAGCGAGGATTCAAACAGCTCGCGGATTTGATAATCGACGCCGGCTTGCACTAGACGCATCGCGTGGCCGCGATCGAACGCGCGAACGAACAGCTTGGCGTTCGGAAACTCGGACTTGACCAGCGTTACAATGCGGTCGGCGGCGTCGGGCTTATCGACACAGACCAGGATCGCCTCGGCTTCGCCGGCGCCGGAGGCGCGCAGCACGTCGAGCCGTGTGCCGTCGCCATAATAGATCTTGAAGCCGAACGTTGCGGCGACCTGGATCATCTCAACGTCGGTTTCGATTAGCGACATGTCCACGCCGCGCGCGAGCAGCGCTTGGCTGACCAGCTGCGCAAAGCGGCCAAAGCCGATGAACAACACGCGTCCGTGCAAATCCGCGGCGTCCTCCACCCCGTCGCGCGAGACTTGGCTCTGCGGCATGAAGCGATTGAGCAACAGTACGACGAGCGGCGTCAGCACCATTGAGATGATGACGATCGCCGTCATCATCGCGGCGATCCGCGCATCCATCACACCGGCGGCGAAGGCCGCGCTATAGAGCACGAACGCGAACTCGCCGCCCTGCGCGAACAGCGCGGCCCTTTGCACGGCTTCGCGCTGAGCGCTGCCGAGCAAACGCGCGACCGCGTAAATGCCAAACGCCTTCACGGCCATGAACGCCAAAACGCCGCCGGCGATCCACGGCCACTCCGCCAGCACTGTCGGCACATTCAGCGACATGCCGACGCTAATGAAAAAGAGCGCAAGCAGAATGCCGCGGAACGGCTCGACGTCGGCTTCGAGCTGATGCCGAAACACCGAGTCCGACAGCAACACGCCGGCGAGGAAGGCGCCCATGGCCATCGAGAGCCCGCCCCATTGCATGAACAGCGCAGCGCCCAGCACGACCAGCAACGCCGCCGCCGTCATCACTTCACGTGCGCCGGAGCGCGCGAGCAACCCGAAGAATGGATTGAGCAGCCAGCGTCCAATTATAAACACGACGCCGATTGCTGCGGCCGCCAAAGCGATGCTCTGCCACGGCGGGCGCGCGTTCTCGTCCACCAAGCCGAACGCCGCCGCCAGCACGGCGACGATCGCCAGCAGCGGCACGATCATCAAGTCTTCAAAGAGCAGGATCGAGATGTTGCGCTGGCCGGCTTGGCTGGCTGTCGCGCCGCTGTCGTCCATCATCTTCATGATCACGGCCGTTGAAGAGAGCACAAAGCCGCTCGCGCCGATCATTGCGGCGGCCCAAGGCAGGCCAGCCGCTATGCCGATTACCGAAAGCAGCGCGGCGCATGTCAGCACCTGCGCTGCGCCGAGGCCGAATATGTCTTTGCGCAACGACCAGAGCTTGGCGGGGCGCATCTCCAGGCCGATCAGAAACAGAAACATGACGACGCCGAGTTCGGCGACGTGGAGGATGCTCTCAGGATCGCTGAACAAGCCAAGCCCGAACGGCCCGATCGCCAGCCCCGCCGCGAGGTAGCCCAGCACCGAGCCGAGCCCCAGCCGGCGGAAGAGCGGCGCCGCCACCACGGCCGTCGCCAGCAGCGCCACGGCGTGCTCAAGCCCCAAACCTACTTGCGTTTCCACAGCCATGCGCAATCCTTCAGGCGGAAGTACCGCATGTGGCGCCCCAGCGCACGGGATTGAACCCTCCCCCCGGCGCGAATCGTCTATGCTTGCCCTCTTCCCGTCACGGAGCGCGCGATGATCGAGAATACGAAGCTGACTGCGCTTGTGGCCTCGCGCATCTGCCACGACATGGTGGAGCCGATGAGCGCGATCATTCAGGGCCTTGAGATGATCAAGGACGGCGACGGGAAAAACGATCCCGATGCGATCTCCCTGCTCGACCATGGCGTCGGCAAGGCCTGGGCCAAGCTGGAATTCTTCCGCTTCGCCATGGCGGGAGCGATGGCCGAGGGCGACAGCGAACTCGAAGAAGGCCGCGCTGTTGCGGTGAAGCTCTATGGCGTGCTGAAGCCGGAACTGGTTTGGAGCGCGCCCGCGGTGGCGATGCCGCGCCCGGCCGTGCGGGTGATCGTCAACTTGTTGCTGATCGCCAACGAGTGCTTGCCGCGCGGCGGCAAGGTTGAGATCACGGCCGAAAAACACGGCGAAGGTGGCGAAGTGATCATCACCGCCAGCGGCCCGCGCGCGAAATTGCGCGAGGCGACGGCCGCGGCTTTGCGCGGCGACGACGGCGAGCTTTCCGGCCACACCATCCAGCCGACGCTGACCAGCCTGCTGGCGCGCCAGGGCGGCGTTGAGCTCAGCGCCCGCGAGAGCGAGGAAAAGGTCGAGTTCATCGCCCGCTCGCCGCAGTTCAAGCTCTGAGGTTTTAAGCTCCGTTAACCGGCGTGCGCGAAGAGTTCTCGCGAATTCTTCGGAGCATACGCCCATGAGACGCTGCCTTGTCGTCGATGACAGCCGCGTAATACGCAAAGTCGCGCGCCGCATTCTCGAGGATATGCGCTTCGAGATCGAGGAGGCGGGCGATGGCCTGGAGGCGCTGCAGGCGTGCCGGCGCCAGATGCCGGACGCGATCCTGCTCGACTGGACGATGCCGATCATGAACGGCGTCGATTTCCTGCGGCAGCTGCGCCAGGAGCCGGGCGGCGACAAGCCGACAGTCGTATTCTGCACCACGGAAAACGATGTCGAGCGCATCGCCGAGGCGCTGAAGGCGGGCGCCGACGAATACATGATGAAACCGTTCGACGGTGACATTTTGCACTCCAAATTCGCCGAAGCGGGCCTGGTTTGATGCTGACGGAAGCCGAGTTCGTGCTGGTGGCGCGCGAGGTAAAGTCGCGCACCGGCGCTGTCATTACGCGCGAACTCTCGGGCGCGGCGGCGACGCGGCTGCAGCCTCTGGCGCGGCGCGAGGGCTTCTCCAGCGTGTCGGAGATGATTGCTTCGGCGCGGATCAAGCCGGACGGGGCGCTGTGGAACGCGATCGCCGACAATCTGGCGCAGAGCGAGACGCGCTTCTTCCGCGACCGCGGACACTTTGAACACATACGCGCACAGATTCTGCCGGAGGCGTTGCGGCGGCGGGGGCATGAGCGGGTGCGGATTTGGTCCGCGGCCTGCGCCACGGGGCAAGAAGCGTATTCGCTGGCGATGATCGTTGAGGATATGCGCGCCGACGGGCTCAATCCGGCGATCGAGATTGTCGCGAGCGATCTTTCCGAGCGGCTGCTCGACAAAGCGCGCTCGGGGCTCTTCACGCAGTTCGAAGTGCAGCGCGGGCTGCCGATCCGCAAGCTGATCGCGCATTTCGAGAAAGCCGGCGACCTCTGGCGCATTTCCGATCGCCTGCGCGCATCAATAAAGTTCGAGCGGCACAATCTGCTGCATCATCCAGGACCGCTCGGCCGGTTCGACGTCATCGTGCTGGCGCACGTGCTGACCAGCTTCGATCCGCCGACGCGCCTTGCCGTGCTCGATCGCGTCGCCGACGTGCTGACGCCGGACGGCGCGATCATTCTCGGCGCCGGCGAGACGCTGCCCGAGGCCTGCGAACACCTCGCGCTGCACAACGGCATCGCCCGCAAAACAACAGCCGCCCGCGCCGCGGCTTAATCGCCGCCGGCGATGCGCTCCAATGTAGCGAGTTCAGTTTCCCCGCCGAACGGAGACGGCGGCGCAGGCGGCGGCATCGGACCGCCAGTGCGCACAGCTTCCGCCACCGCCCGGGTATAGTCCGCGCACGTCGCTTCCCATTCCTGATGCTGACGTTGCGCGTCGGCCAGGCGACGGATGCGCCCCATGATTTCTTCGCGCAGCCGATCCTCGTTCTCCACTTCCGCGTCCATATCATAGTCCGGCGGCGTCGTTGCGAGCTTCACTACAGCGGCGGCGCAGCGTTCGGCGGTTTTGCTCCAGCGTTCGGCTTCGGCGAGCGCGCCGCGCTTTGCTGCGCGCTCGGCCTGCTTCAATGCGTTGTGCGCTTGCGCGCGCGGATCGTCAGCCATGTTTCCTCCTTTGCCCAAATGACGGGCGTGCGTAATTCTTGTTGGCCCGAGAACCGAAAGGGAGAGCGGGGACGCGGTGAAGCGCGTCTATAACGACACGCTCTAAAGCAGAGCGTTCCAAACGCGGTTCACCGCGTCCCGTAATCGATTTAGCGCCGGCGACGTCGCGAGAGGTTTTTCACTCTCGGAGGCGGCTAAGCCGGCGGCGTGCGGACATTCGCGCCGTTCACGCGAGGCCCCGATCTCCCGCCGTTCCCGGCGAGCTTAAACGTTGGCGCCGATCACGGGCCCTGCCCGCACCGCGCACGCTGCCTAGCTTGCAACGTTCAAAGAACGCCCGCTCTGCGCGCACGGCTTAGGCTTTCGCCCGTCACTTCCGCACATCCGCGCAAGCGCCATGAGCCCGCATCGGATGGCCGCGATTCATAGCGGCGGCGGAAGGGCGACAACGCTTCCACACTCGATCACATCCCTCGCTTATCGGTTCGAACAGGGCGCCGACTGCTCTCCAGCGAAGGATGCGATGAGTATATGCGCGCTTTGGGGTGGGTCGGATTGGCGCGGCTGTGGGTGGTTGGGAGTCAGGGGGTTAGTGCGGGGAGTTGGGGGATAGAGGGGTGTTCAACACCTCGCCCCCGCGAGGGGGAGAGGTCGCGCGGCACGCGCGGGTGAGGGGGAGAGTTTGACGATTAGCCTCCCACCCTCATCCGGCCCCGGATCAAGTCCGGAGCCACCTTCTGCCGCCCATGCGCGAGAAGGGACGCTAACCTTTGAGGGCGCGGTCCAGGGTGTCGTAGAGGCCGTCGCTGGCGGCGTAGATTTCGGCGTTGCTGATGCGAGCGACGCGCCAGCCCCAGGCTTCGAGATCGGCGGTGCGTTTAGCGTCGAACGCGGCCTGTTCGGCATCGCTGTGCGAGGGGCCATCGGCCTCAACGACAAGACGCGCGCTGACGCACGCGAAATCGACAACGTATGGCCCGATAGCGTGCTGACGCCGAAACTTCGCTTCGCGATAACGGCGGCCGCGCAGCATCGACCACAGCTTTTCTTCAGCACTTGTCGGCTCTTTGCGCATTATACGTGCGCGTTTGATGGATCGCTCTTGCCGCATGCGCTTACGTATATCCCTTCTCCCCCGCGAGGGGGAGAAGGTGTCGCGAAGCGACGGATGAGGGGGCGAGTTTGACGATTGCGCCCCCTCCTGAACCTCGCCCCCTCACCCGCTCGCGATGCGAGCGACCTCTCCCCCTCACGGGGGCGAAGTTAAGGTCAGTGTCAGCGCCTCTATCCGCGCCTCCAAGTTTCCCTTCTCCCCCGCGAGGGGGAGAAGGTGTCGCGCAGCGACGGATGAGGGGGCGAGTTTGACGATTGCGCTCCATCCTGAACCTCACCCCCTCACCCGCTCGCGATGCGAGCGACCTCTCCCCCTCGCGGGGGCGAGGTGAGTGCGTGCTGATTACCAGCGACACGGATTTCGACGACCTGTGTTTCGCGACAGGCCGCGGTCCGGATCGCAGCTTTGGAAGCAGCAGGCCGCGGGTGGTTCGGGCGTTGAAGGCGGAGGCAGAGCGCAAGCGGCGGATGCCGGACTGACGGCGGTGTGCGTCAACTAGTTCCGCTTTTGTTACCACCATATCCGAATCGTGCGACGTGTGACGAGTTCACACCAGTCAATGCGAGTTGAAACGATGACGTCGAGTGAGGCACCCTTTGTGTTCATCGTTCTTGGCGACGATGGTCCTCTCGCCTTCAGTTCCATCGAACACATAGGTGACTGGCTCGAAGCCCAGAGAATGGCATGGTCGTGGATCGGAGACCGAGCACCAACGCTGCGACCATTTCGAGACGCATGGGGCCGATACAATTCATTCTTCGCGTCCATCGAGAACGCAGTCGCACCGTATCATTCCGATGGTGCACGCGAGAACTTGCAATCACGCATACAAGAAGTTTTCAATAGGCACATACACACGGGCCTTGTCGCGATAACCGGCACCAAACGCGGAGCGACAATACAAGCGCTTCTGGACAAATTGGGTGGCGCGCAATCTGAAGACGCGGCAAGCAGAGCACTGCGGGCGATGACCCATATGGGTCCCGCGCAGGACAACGTAAATCTTAATCCCGCTTACGTCAAAGAGATGACGCTCTCCATCCTGGACTATCAGTCTGTGTCCAGTAGCGCATTCGCACAGTCCGCCGCAACTCAACAAGCCATTGTGACAGCAAATAACGAACTCACCAAGAGACAGCAGTCGCTCGACCAGTTGTACATAGCCACAGAGCAACGCATCGCTGCATGGGAGACCTCGCTAAATTCGACAACTTCAGAAAACAGCGAACGAGCAAGCGCGGCGATAGAAAGTCTGAATCAAGTCAAGCAAACGTTCGAAACGCAAATGGGACTGCAAGCGCCAGCGCAGTATTGGTCAACGAAAGCTGCTGTCCACGCGGCATCGGCGGATCGATATCGCCGACGCCTCATCGGATGGGGAGGGTTCTTTGTCCTCAGCACTATCGCTGCGTACGCGCTGGTGCTGTGGCTGGTTGTAGACAAGGAGATCGGGTCGCAAAACCAGCTCGCAGCGGGCATTTTGTTTTTCGGAGCACTGGCTGTGTGGACCACTGGAGCGCTCTGGGCAGCACGACTTATGTCGCGCCTGTACCTGAGCGAGCATCACCTCGGTGTGGACGCGGCGGAGCGCGCAACTATGGCCACGACCTATCTGGCGCTCACCAGTCAAGGGTCTGCGGACGAGAAGGACCGCGCGGTGGTCTTGGCCGCATTGTTCAGGCCGACTGCCGACGGCATCGTGAAAGATGATCCTCCGCCGATGCTGACCCCAGCTGCATTCCTCGCTGGGCTAGCAACTCCGCATCGGTGAAGACAATCGTGGCCTCGCTGCCGATGACACGCCCTAACCCCCCTCCATCCTCTCCTCTACTTCCCGCTCCACGCGCAGCGCCGTCAGCTGATTTCGCTGTCTGCGCAAAACCTGAAACCGATAGCCGTGGAACGCGAACCTCTGCCCCGGCTCCGGGATCGCTTGCGCTTCGTGGATGACGAGCCCCGCGATCGTCACGGCTTCTTCGTCGGGCAAATCCCAGTTCATGACGCGGTTTAGGTCGCGGATGGGGACGGCGCCGTCGACGTTGACGCTGCCGTCGGGCTGGGGGCGGACGCCTTGGACGGCGATGTCGTGCTCGTCTTTGATGTCGCCGACGATTTCTTCCAGGATATCCTCGAGCGTGACGAGGCCCATCAGCGCGCCGTATTCGTCCACCACCAAGGCGAAATGCTCGCGCCGGCGCAGGAATTCGGCGAGCTGATCTTCGGCGCTGGTCTGCACCGGCGCGAACCAGGGCTCGCGCGCGACAGTTGCGACGTCGAAGCCGTCGCGGCCGTGTTCGGAGACGGCGCGCAAGAGATCGCGCGCGTGCAACACGCCGACAATGTTGTCGGGCTCGTCCTTGTAGAGCGGCAGGCGCGTGTGCGAGGAGGCCATCGCCTGGGCGATGATTTCGCGCGTGGGCAGATCAATGTCCAAGGACTTGATGGCGCGGCGGTGAATCATGACGTCGGCGATCGAGAGCTCGGAGAGATCGAGCGCGCCGAGCAGGCGATGCCGGGCTTCGGCTTCGACGCCGCCCTCCTCCGCGTGCAGCTCCACGGCGCCGGCGATTTCGGCGCGGGCGGCGGTGAGGACGTCGATGGTTTCATCGACGCGGACGCCGAAGAGTTTGAGGCCATTATTCACGATCCATTGCACCGCGCCGGTGATGGGCGCGAGGACGCGCACCATCCATTTGACCGGAATGGCGACCCAGCGGGCGATCTTGTCGGCGCTGGTGATGGCGTACGTTTTCGGGCCGACTTCGCCGAAGATGAGCAGAAGCGGCGTCAGCACGATGGTGGTGATGAGGGGGCCGAGATCGCCGTAGAGGCCAACGAAAATGCTGGCGGCGATGGCGGAAGCGGCGATCTGCACCAGGTTGGCGCCGAGCAGAACGGCGCCGATCATGCGCTCGCGATCCTCGTTCAAATCGTTGACGTGCTTGGCGAGCCTGTCGCCTTCGCGCTCAAGGCTCGCCATGCGCGCGCGCGAGGCGCCGGTGAGCGCGGTCTCGGCGGCGGAGAAAAAAGCGTTGAGCAGGATCAGCGCGGCGATGACGGCGGCGGCGACGATGAGCGAGGTGGTCATGATCTCGTTTCGGTTTGCAGGAGTTCACGCACGACGTCCGCGGGCGTGTCCGGCTCGATGAAGGCGCGCCCTATTCCGCGCGCCAGGATGAAGGTGAGTTTGCCGGCTTGCGCCTTTTTGTCGGCGGCGGCGAGAGCCATGAGCCGCGCCACGTCGAACGGCGCGCCGGGGAGCTGGCGGAGATCGGTGACGAAGCCGGCGTGTTCCAGATGGGCGCGGACGCGCTTGGCGTCGGCTTCACGGCAAAGGCCGAGCGCGGCGGAAAGCTCGAACGCGAGGCTCATGCCGGCGGCGACGGCTTCGCCGTGCAGCAGCGCGCCGTCGTAACCGGCGTGGCCTTCGAGTGCGTGAGCGAAGGTGTGGCCGAGATTGAGGAGCGCGCGCTCGCCCTGCTCGGTCTCGTCACGCTCGACGACGCCGGCTTTGAACGCGACGGCTTTGCTCACGGCAGCCGCGATGGCTTCGGGCTCACACGCGAGGATGGCGGCGACGTGCGCCTCGCACCAGTCGAAGAAGGGCGCATCGCCGATCAGGCCAAGCTTCACGATCTCGGCGTAGCCCGCGCGGCGCTCGCGCTCGGGCAGCGTGGCGAGCACGTCGGTGTCGGCGATGACGAGGCGCGGCTGATGCATCAGGCCGACGAGGTTTTTGCCCTCGGGCGTATCGATCGCGGTTTTGCCGCCGACGCTTGAGTCCACTTGCGCCAGCAACGTTGTCGGGATTTGCACAAAATCGACGCCGCGTTTGACGAGGCCGGCGGCAAGGCCCGCAAGGTCGCCAATGACGCCGCCGCCGAAAGCGACGATCAAGTCGCGGCGATTGATGCCAAGCTGCAGCAGCGCGCGCAGCGTCTGTTCTAGACCGGAGAAGCTTTTGCTTTGCTCGCCTGCCGGCAGCTTCACGCCATGTACGGCGAGGCCAGCCGCTTCGAGGCTGGCCGAGAGCTGCGGCAGATGCAGCCGCGCAACGTTTTCGTCGGTCACGACGAACACTCGGCGCGTCGGCGCGAACGGCGCGATCAATTCGCCAGCGCGAGCGAGCAGCCCTGGGCCGACATGCACGTCGTAGGCGCGCGCGCCAAGGTTCACGTTAGTTGTGTGGGTCATTGTTTGAGAGCGGGTCACGCTTTCACCGCGAGATGCGCCCGCAGCGCGTCCAGGATCATCGCCACGGCGGCGTTGTGGGGGCCGGCGCTGGTTTCGATGGTGATGTCGGCCTCTGCGTAGATCGGATAGCGATCGTCCATCAGGCGCTGCATCACGGCGCGGGGATCGTCCTCTTTCAAAAGCGGGCGGTCGTCGCGCTTGGCGACGCGCTTCATCAGCACGTCCAGCGGGGCCTTCAGCCAAATCGAGAGCGCGCGCTCCTGCATCAGCGCTCGAGTGCCCGGGTCGATGAAGGCGCCGCCGCCGGTGGCGAGCACGTGGACCGGCCCGGCCAGCAGCCGCGCGATGACTTTGCGCTCACCGCGGCGAAACTCACACTCGCCGTGCTCGGCGAAGATGGCGTCGACGCTGCGGCCGGCGGCGGTGACGATTTCGGCGTCAGCGTCGGCGAACGGTAAGGCGAGCGCCTGGGCGAGGCGGCGCCCGACCGTGGTTTTGCCGGCGCCCATCAGCCCGACCAGGGCGATGGTGCGGCTCGGAACCAGCCCGGCCGCCTGCTGGCGCAGCGCCGCAGCGGCGTCTGTGCGCTCGCCGATGTCGCTGCTCTCCGGGCGGCTCACGAATCACCTCAAAAGGTCCGAACGTAGTTAACTAGCGGACCGGACTGGAAACTCGCCACATTTTGGGGGCAATCCTTCCCGCTCGCAACGGCAGGGGCCAAGAAGGCGACATGTTGAGACGCAGCAGACGCCGGCGCAGCTCTTTCGGCCGCCGGGCGCCGCCACAGGCGCGCCTGGTGATGATCGGCGTCGGCGCCCTCCTTTTCATTGCCCTGTTCATCTTCTTTATCCGCCAGTCCGACCAGCTTGCGCCCGAGCCGCAAGAGATCCGCGTGGAGCTGCCGGACGCGTTCAAGGAATGACTCGCATGCTGACCAGAACAGTCGCTCTCGCCGCGTGCGTCGCGGCGGCTCCTCTCGTGGCGCTGGCGCAGAGCGCTTTACCGCGGCCGGTGGAAGCGCAGGCGCTGCAGGAGCTGAACGCGTGGAGCGTCAGCGCGATGTCGCGCAACGAAGGCGCGCTCGCGCCGGACCTCTGGTCGCGCAGCGATCCCGCTTTCCTGGCGGCGGCGTTCGACAAGCTGCCGGCGGTGTACGATTCGGCGGCAACGCAGGCGCTGGCGCGGCGTGTGTTGTTCACCGGCGGCGAGGCGCCGCGCGGTGAGGCGCAAGCGGCGGCGCGCAAACGCTTCGAAGCGATCGGGCGCATGGGCGCCGCCGATCAGCTGGCGATGCTGGTTGCAGGCGCGGGCTCTTCGGCAAGCGATCCGATCATCGCACAATATGGCGCGCAAGCTGAGCTGGCGCGCGGACAACGCAACGCGGCGTGCGCACGCGGACGCAGCGCCAGCGTCGGCGACCCGGCG
>JACMMP010000085.1 GCA_014378995.1 Hyphomonadaceae bacterium | reverse complement strand
TTCGGCGTTGCCGCGGCGCGCAGAGGGCGTCGATGCGCGCATCACGGCAGGATCGCCCGCGCGGCTCAGCGTGACGCTGCCGAACGCCGGCGACGTGCGCAACGTGCGCTTCTTTGCTTTCAGCCGCGACGTCGTCGCCCCCGCCGATCCGCAAGCGCCGCGCATGGGCGCAAGCGGCTTGAGCTTTAGCCTCTCGCCCGGCGTCGCGGACAACCTTGGCGCAGTCCCGCTGGAGGGCGTCGTCGCGTTCGATGTTCGCGAAGGCGGCGAATGGGTGCGCCGCGGCGTCGAGATCTTGGCGCAGCCTGGCGATGCCCTGCCGGGCACGGACGACGAAGCGGCTGCGATCTCGGACGATTACGCGCTCGCTGAACTAGAAGGCGCGCCACAA
Organism: Hyphomonadaceae bacterium; assembly: GCA_014378995.1. Lineage (GTDB taxonomy): Bacteria > Pseudomonadota > Alphaproteobacteria > Caulobacterales > Aquidulcibacteraceae > Vitreimonas. The sequence continues at coordinate 12,601 of JACMMP010000085.1, read as the reverse complement.
ACCGACGAGGCTGCGCAAGCGGGTGAGAGCATGACGGCCTTCGCGCTACTCGCCGCTTTGGGCTTGGCCTTCGTCGGCGGCCTCATCCTCAACATCATGCCGTGCGTGCTGCCGGTGCTGTCGGTGAAAGCGCTGTCGTTTGCGGGCGGCGCGCACGTGGGGGAGGCGCGCCGGCACGGGCTGTTCTACTTCGCCGGCGTGATGGGGACGTTCCTGGCGCTGGCCGCGCTGCTGATCGTGCTGCGCGAAGCGGGTGAGGCGGTGGGCTGGGGTTTCCAGCTGCAAGCGCCGTGGGTCACGAGCGCGCTGGCGCTCTTGTTTTTTGTCATCGGCCTCAATTTGCTCGGCGTGTTCAGCTTCGGCGGCTCATTGCAGAACGCGGGCGGGGCGCTGACGACGCGCGGCGGCGATGCGGGCTCGTTCTTCACCGGCGCTCTCGCGGTTATCGCCGCAACGCCGTGCACCGCGCCCTTCATGGCCGGCGCGATTGGCGCGGCGCTCACACAATCGGCCGGCGTCACGCTGCTGATCTTCGCCGCGCTTGCGTTCGGTTTTGCGTTGCCGCTGACGCTGCTCCACTTCGCGCCGGGTTTGCAGAAAGTGATCCCGAAGCCCGGGCCGTGGATGGAGCGCGTCCGCAACGTGCTGGCGTTCCCGATGTTCGCTGCAGCGGTTTGGCTGGTTTGGGTGCTGGCGGCGCAAACGGGCGCCGACGGCGTCGCTGCGTTGCTGAGCGTGATGGCGGCGATTGCGTTTGCGCTGTTCGTCTCGCGCTGGGGCAGGGCGTGGATGGTCGCCGGCGCCATCGCGATCGCTCTGACGGCCGCGCTGACTTGGCGGCCGCTGGTGGGCGCGGAGACGCAAGCCGTGCTGACCTCCGAGCCCTGGAGCCCCGAGCGCGTGGAGGCGCTGCGCGCGGAGGGGCGCGGGGTGTTCGTGAATTTCACCGCCGCTTGGTGCGTCACCTGTAAAGTGAACGAAGCTTCAGCCCTGGCCAATCCGCGCGTAGCGCAGGCGTTGGCCGAGGCAGATGTCGCCTATCTTGTCGGCGACTGGACCAATCGCGATGAAGCGATCGCAGCGGCGCTGGCTGAGCATGGCCGCGCTGGCGTGCCGCTATATCTTTACTACCCGCCGGGCGGCGAACCCATGGTTTTGCCGCAGATGTTGAGTCAAACTCTAGTGCTCGAAACGATTGCAGGAGAAACGCAATGAACGAAGTGTCACGACGGGGTCTTCTGATCGGCGGTGCGGCGGTTGGCGCATTTGGCGTCGCCGGCGGCGCGGCCATGCTGTTCAATGGCGGCGACGCGCAAGCAGCAGTTGCGAACGGCGCGCAGGCGCCAGCCTTCTCCGCGACGGACGCCGACGGACGCACGCGCTCGCTCGAAGAATTCGCGGGCCGCGTCGTGGTGCTGGAATGGACCAATCACGGCTGCCCATACGTGCGCAAACACTATGACAGCCGCAACATGCAGACGCTGCAGCAGGAAGCGACGGGCGCGGGAATCGTGTGGCTGCAGATCATCTCGTCAGCGCCCGGCGAGCAGGGCCATCTCGACGCCGCCGGCGCCCGTGCGCGCGTGCAAACCGACGGCGCGCGGCCGACCGCGACTTTGCTCGATCCGTCCGGAACTATTGGCCGCGCGTACGGCGCAGCGACGACGCCGCACATGTACATTATCAATCAGCAGGGCTTGCTGGTCTATCAGGGCGCCATCGACGACCAACCGTCAGCGCGGCCCGCCACGCTTGAGGGCGCCAACAATCACGTGCGTGCGGCGCTGGCGGATATCGCCGCCAGCCGCGCCGTCGCCACGGCGCAAACGACGCCGTACGGCTGCAACGTGAAGTACGCCGGTTAGCGCAGGGCGATGTTGCGTTCTTGGGCGACGTCGGCGGCGGCGCTGGCGGCCATTGGTGCGATCAGCATCGCGTCGTCCAACAAGACGCGCAGATTGGTGAACGCCGTGGCGCGCTCGGCGGCGGTGTCGGCGGCCTGGAGTTCGGTCACGCGTGCGCGCGCGTCCTCAGAGATGCCGTGGAAGATGCAGGGGAGGTCCTGCTCGACCCCGGCGTCGCGAAGGCCGGCGGAGAGACGCTCGGCGTCGGCCGAAAAGTCCTCGATGTTGGCGATCAGCCCCGGCGTCACCTCGGACTGAACCGAAAGCGCGCGGGCGTCGGCCTCGACCTCGGCTGCAAGCGCGGGGATTTCGGTCAGATTGACGCTAAGCATAAAAGCGAGACAGGTGAGCATGGGCGGACCTCTTCTCCGGACAGGTGAAGAGCGGCAGAGCAAAAGCGGCGCCGGGCGCCGCCCTCGCGTCCGAATATGGTTTACGTTAGGGCTTCGCGCCTCCGGGCGAGGATGATTCTCATGCGCACCATCATGCTGGATCAGGCGGGCAGCCTGACCATCGCGGATATCGAACAGGTGGCCCACGGCCGCGCCAGGGTCAGCTTAGACCCGAAGGCGCGCGAGCGTCTGGCGGCGTTCCGCGCCAAAGCCGAGAGCACGTTGAAAACCGCGTTGGAGCGGGATGAGGACACGCGCGTCTACGGGCTGAACACCGGCTTTGGCTCGAACTTCAAGGAATATGTCAGTCCCAGCGAGCTGAAGCAGTTGCAGGAAAATCTCATCGTCTCGCACTGCGCGGGGACGGGGCCGTGCGCGCCGGCCCCGGTGGTCCGCGCCACGGTGCTGTTGCGGGCGGCTTCGCTGGCGCGCGGACACAGCATTGTCCGCCCGGTCGTGGTCGAGACGCTGATCGACATGCTGAACAACGACGTGACGCCAGCCGTGCCGCGCCATGGGACGGTTTCGGCCAGCGGCGATCTTGCCCCGCTTTCGCACATTGGCGCGGTGGTGATCGGCAAGGGGCGCGTGCTGGACGGCGAGGGCCGCGCTGTGCCGACGGGCGATTTCCTGAAGAGCGGCAAGCCTGGCTTTACGCCGATCACGCTCGAAATGAAGGAGGGGCTCGCGCTTAATAATGGCTGCCAATACTCGAATGCGTGGGGCGCGCTGGCGGCGGCCATGATGCGCCGCTTGATCGAGACGGCGGCGCTGAACACGGCGATCGGCGTGCAGGTGATGCGCGGGACGGGGCGCCCGTTCCGCGCCGATCTGCACGCGCTGCGTCCGCATACGGGATCGCAAGCCGTTGCGGCGTGGGTATTCGGGCTGCTTGAGGGTTATCAATTTCGCGACGCCGGCACGGACGCCAAGTTCGAGTACGATCAGAGAATCCAGGATCCCTACAATCTGCGCTGCGCGGCGCAGGTGCTGGGGCCTTGCCTCGATCTCATCTCGCGCGCCGAGAGCACGCTGACGATTGAAGCGCAAAGCGTCACCGACAATCCAATCGATCTCAATGAGGAGGTGGAGAGTTACGATCTGGACCTCATCACGTCCGGCGGTCATTTCCACGGCATGTCGCTTGCGGTGGACAGTTACGGGCTGCTGCAAGCGGCGGGGATCATGGCGCGGCTGTCGAACATGCGCTGCGCCCGCATCGTCGACGCCGCGCGCAATAAGGGGCTGGGGCCGCAAGTCCGCGGCGCGCAGGCAAAGCCAACTGAATCTGGCTTGATGATCAGCGAATATACGACAGCGGGACTGTGCAATCACATCTGGGGGCTCGCATCTCCTGTTCATCTTATGTCGCTCTCAACTGACAGCGGGCAGGAGGATCATGTCAGCATGGCCGCGGACGTCGCCATGCGCGCTTACGAGGCGGCGGAGCGACTGGCGGAGCTGTTCGCGATCGAGCTTGCCTTCGCCGCCCAAGCCGAGCGGGTGCGGCAGGCGGAAATGGGCCAGCCCCAGGCGCTGGCTCCGGCCGCGCTTGGCAAGGCGACGCAGGCTGCTCTAAAAGCGGTGGATGCAGCGTTCCCGCCGCTCGATGGCGACCGGGAGCTGTCCTGGGATCTGATGCAATTGGCTGAGAAAGTGCTCTCCGGCGAGATCGTGCAAGCCAGCGGCTACGCCTTCGCTCGACATTGAAGCGCGCACGAAGCAGCGCGCCGAGATGCGCGCGACTTGATCACGCCGGCATGCAGTCCAGGAAAGTTTTCTCATGAGCACCGAATCCAAACTCGTCACACCCGAGAGGCCGCGCGGCTTCGCCGATAAGCTCGGCGATGATGCTGGCGCCGAAGAGCGCATCGTCGCCGCCGTCGGCCGCGTCTACGAGAAATGGGGCTTTGATCGGCTGGAGACGCCTGCGATCGAATACACCGGCGCGCTAGGCAAATTCCTGCCTGACACTGATCGGCCCAACGAAGGCGTGTTCTCGTTCCAGGACGACGAACGCTGGCTTTCGCTGCGCTACGATCTGACTGCGCCGCTGGCGCGTTTCGCCGCCGAAAATCGCGACGCGCTGCCCAAGCCCTTCCGGCGTTGGCAGAGCGGCCCGGTGTGGCGCAACGAAAAGCCCGGGCCGGGGCGTTTCCGGCAATTCGTCCAGTGCGACGCGGATACGGTCGGCTCCGACAATCCCGCCTCGGACGCGGAAATGATCGCTATGGCGGGCGAGGCGCTCGAAGCGATCGGCGTCGCCCGCGACGGCTACCAGTTCAAAATCAACTCGCGCCGCATACTGAACGGCGTGCTGCTCGGCATTGGCCTCGGCGCCGAGGACAAAGCGCGCCTCACAGTCATGCGCGCGATCGACAAACTCGATCGCATCGGCGTTGAAGGCGTGGCGGCGTTGTTGGGCAAAGGCCGCAAGGACGAATCCGGCGATTTCACCTTGGGCGCCGACCTCGATCCGGCCAGCGTCAAGAAGGTGATCGATTTCGTGACGTTGCCGACGGATTCGCGCGCCGCTGTGCTGAGCGGGCTAGAGCGCATCGTCGGCGACAATGACGAAGGCCGCGCCGGGCTCGTTGAGCTGACGGGGATAGATGCGGTGCTGACCGCGCTCGGCGTCGATGACATGCGCGCGCGCATCGATCCTTCGGTGGTGCGCGGTCTCGAATATTACACTGGCGCCGTCTACGAGGCGGAGCTGACCGCTCCGGTGGAGGACGATACTGGCCGCCTTGTGCGCTTTGGGTCTGTCGGCGGGGGCGGGCGCTATGACGATCTGATCGCGCGCTTCACTGGCGAGCGCGTGCCGGCGACGGGCTTTTCCATTGGCGTCAGCCGGCTTGTCGCGGCGCAAAAGGCGCTGGGACTCGGCGGGGCAGGGCGCGCCGATCCGCTGGTGATCGTTCTCGCGATGGATCGCGATCGGATGGGCGATTACTTCGCCATCGCCAACGAATTGCGCGGCGGCGGGGTGCGCGCGGAAGTTTATCTCGGCGGCGCGGGCATGAAGGCGCAACTGAAATACGCCGATAAGCGCGGCGCCAGCATCGCCGTGATCCAGGGCGGCGACGAACTGGCCAAGGGCATAGTGACCTTGAAGGATCTGAAATTGGGCGCGGCGGTGGCCTCGAAACTGGGCGAGGACCGCGAGGCTTACGCCAAAGCGCGCGAACAGGTGCAGCAGGAGATACCGCGCGCGCAGGTTGTTGCGGCAGTGCAGCAAATGCTTGCCCGTTAGACACGCCACTGGAGAAGTTGCGCCTTCGCGACAAGCGGCGCTTGACCCGTCGCGATGTGGGCGTAATTTCGCCCCGATCGTCGGCGTCGCGCGGCGGTCGCGTTTCGGGGAGGAGACGCCCTAAAACATGCGACGTGAAGCGGCCGCACCGGGGAACGGAGCGGCCGCTTTTTACTTTTTGAGCCGCTGCTCAGTGCTGGCGTCGATGTCCTCGAACACGCCTTGGCTCTCCGCCTTCTCTTCTTCGGGCCCAAGCGTCTCGTGCGCGACGCTTACGCGCTGGCACGCCCACCACAGCACCAAGAGCCCTGCGACGGCGGAGACAAGCGAGCCGCCTAGCACGCCGAAGCGGACCGGCGTTGCAAGCTCGGCTGACGTAAATGCGAGGTTGCCGATAAAGAGGCTCATGGTGAAGCCGATGCCGGCGAGCATCGCCATGCCGAGCATTTGCGCTAGCGTGCCGGGCGCCCGCTGTTTAAGCGCCGCGCAAGCGATGTAGGCGGCGAGCGTGATGCCGACCGGCTTGCCGATCACAAGACCCAGGCTGATTCCGAGCGCGATCGGGTGCAGCAGCGTCTCAAGCCCAGCGCCCGCCAGCACGACGCCAGCGTTCGCGAGCGCAAAGATCGGCATGATGGCGAACTGCACCCAGTATTTCAGCGTGTGCTCTGCGGCGACGAGCGGCGAGCGGCCGTCCGGGCGGCGCATCGGCACGGTCATCGCGGTCAGCACGCCGGCGATGGTGGCGTGCACGCCCGAGATGAGCATGAAGCCCCACATCGCGACGCCGAGAATCCAGTAGGGCAGCAGCATTTTCACGCCGGCGCGGTTCATCAGCAGCATGACCACGAACAACGCGGCCGCCCCGCCCAGCGCCCCGCCGGTGAGTTGAGTGGAATAGAAGACGGCGATGACGAGGATGGCGCCAAGGTCGTCGATGATCGCAAGCGCCAGTAGGAAAAGGCGCAATCCCCCCGGCACGCGCGGGCCGAGCAGAGACATGACGCCGATAGCGAAGGCGATGTCAGTGGCCGCCGGAATGGCCCAGCCGCGCAAATAGGCCGGCTCCTGCGCATTGAGCGCCACATAGATGAGCGCCGGGACCAGCATGCCGCCGATTGCGCCAGCCAAGGGCAGCGCCGCCTCGCGCGGGTTTTTGAACGGCCCCTCGACGGTCTCGCGCTTTAGCTCGAGGCCAACATACAGAAAGAAGATCACCATCAGCCCGTCATTGATGGCGAGGTGAAGGTTGAGCGGGTGCGCGCCGGCGCCGACGCCGACAACGAGACCGGCGATCTGATTTTCAAGCAGATCGTGGAAGGCGTCGCCGAACGCGCTGTTCAGCAGCAAGAACGACACGACCGTAGCCGCGACCAGCACAAAACCCGGCGTGGTATCGCGCTCCCACCACATCGGCCGCGCCGTTTTCGTTGTCCCCATGATCGGTGCGCCCGTGCTCGCCCGGCATTCGCGCCGCGCCGGCTCCTTTCTCCACACCTAGAGCGGTTGATTCAACTCCGCTTTCCGCGATCGGGCCTGATGGGCGCAACAAAAACGTCAACGAAGTGTCGCGTCAGCTTCGGAGAAGCTTCGCAGATGTTAAGAAAAACCTTCGCCGCTCTGTCGGACAGCGTCGTTAACAGCCCGCCTGCACGTCGAGAGCGGTTGACGCTCCGACGAACGGGGGTGTTTCAATGTTGTCGAAAAAATTGCTGTCCGGCGCCGCGCTAACGGCGCTGAGCTTGTCCATGGGCGGTGTCGCGAATGCGCAGTCGACCGGTTCGCAGGTCGCTGAAGACGAAGTAATTGTCGTCACCGGCCAGCGCGCAAATCTCGAAGGTGCGATCGTCGCTGAAACCGCGCCGCGCGCACGCGCGACCATCACGGAAGATTACATCGAGACCCAAGCTGCGGGTCAGACGATCCTGGAAACGATCAATTTGATCCCAGGCGTGAACTTCACCAACACCGACGCTTTCGGCTCCTCGGGCGGCGCGATCAACATGCGCGGCTTCGACGGCGCGCGCATCTCGCTGACGTTTGACGGCATTCCGCTGAACGACACCGGCAACTACGCCATCTATTCCAACCAACAAGTCGATCCCGAACTGATCCAGCGCGCCAACGTCAATCTGGGCACCACCGACGTAGACAGCCCCACCGCGGCGGCGACCGGCGGCACGATCAATTACATCACGCGCATTCCGGACGAAGAAGCCGGGCTCATGGTTTCCTACGCGCGCGGAACGGAAAATTTCAACCGCATCTTCGGCATGGTCGAAACGGGCGCCATCGGCCCGTTCGGCACGCGGGCGTACCTCGGCGGTTCGCAAACCGAATACGATCAATTCGTCGGCCCCGGCGATCTGCAGAAGCGCCAAATCAACGGCGGCCTCTATCAGCCGCTGGGCGACAATGGCGACTTTATGCGCCTGTCGTTCCACTACAACGAGAACCGCAACGACTTTTATTACCGCTTCAGCCGCGCACAATACAACGCAGGCTTCCGTGAGAACCTGGCGACCTGCACGCCGTTGCCGGGCGTCAATGGCGTCGTCGACAACAGCGCCAATGACGGTTGCACCGCGTCGAACTTCCGCGTGTTTCAGGGGCATTCGATCAATCCGTCGAACACCGGAAACATCCGCGGCGCGTCGCGCTTCACGCTCAGCGATGCGCTGACGTTTACGTTCGATCCGTCCTTCCAGTATGTGCGCGCCAATGGCGGCGGCACCTCGGTCATCTCGGAGACGGCGCGTCAACTTCGCGAGGACACCCCGGTCGCCGGCATCGATCTCAACCAGGACGGCGACATTCTCGATAGCGTTCGCCTCTATTCGCCCAGCAACACCAACACCTATCGTTACGGCGCGATCAGCTCGCTGATCTGGGACGTCAACGACCACCACCGCGTTCGCTTCGGCTACACATACGACATGGGCCGTCACCGCCAGACCGGTGAGTTCGGTTATCTGCGCGCCAACGGCGACCCGGAGAACGAGTTCGGCGGCGATCTTGGCGCGCCGATTTTCAACGGCGACGGCGAAATCTTCCAGAAGCGCGACCGTTCCTCGATCGCGACCCTCAACCAACTTAGCGCCGAGTGGCGCGGCGATTTCGCCAACGACACCGTGACCGTGGTGCTCGGCCTGCGTGCGCCGCAGTTCGAGCGCGACCTCGACCAAAACTGCTTTGCCGCAAAGGGCAGCACCTCCTCGACGCAATATTGCACGACGCAAACGCCGGATACGCCCGGCGCGCTCGACCCCAATCTCGGCTTGGTGTCCGGCGGCTTCGTCTGGTTCGACAATAATGGCAACGGCACGGTGCAAACCAACGAGATCTACGCGCCGCCCTTCGAAGCCAGTGTCGAGTATGACGATGTGCTGCCGAACTTCGGCATCACCTTCCGGCCGATGGACGGGCACCAGGTGTTCTTCAGCTACGCCGAGGGCATTTCCTCGCCGCGTACGGACGACCTCTATAGCGGCATCACCGTCGCGCAATTGGGCGATGTCCAATTGGAAACGACCTCGGCTTACGATGTCGGCTATCGCTACCAGAACAGCACTCTGCTTGCCTCTGCGACGGTCTGGTACAACCAGTTCGAAAACCGCATCGAACGCTCGGCCGATCCCAGCGATCCTTCGCTCTTCTTCTCGCGCAATGTCGGCGCGGTGGACCTCTGGGGCGCGGAAGCGGCGATCGGCTTCCAGGCGAGCGACGCGCTCTTCCTCTACGGCGCAGCATCGTGGACCGATAGCGAAGTACAAAGCTCAGGCGCGGTCGTCGTCGATACGCCGGATTGGACGTTCACCGCTCGCGGTGAATACGAAATCGGCCCGGTCACGTTGGGCGCGCAAGCGAGCTATGTCGGCGAACGCTTCGCCAACGACGCCAACACCGAAATCGCCGAAGCGTACACCACGGTCGATCTCGACGCGCGCTACAGCCTCGGCCAGGCGTTCGGCGGCGAAGAGACATTCGTTCAGCTCAACGTCATTAACCTCTTCGACGAAGAATATTTCGGCCAGCTGTCGTCAGGCACAGGGTCGGGCGCCGGGCTCTACAATCTCGGCGCGCCGCAAACCGTGATGGTGTCGCTGCGCACTCAGTTCTAATTCGAACCTCCCCCCGAGGCGCCTTTAAAGGAGCGGTTCGCAAGAACCGCTCCTAACTTTTTGGGGGGGACGTCTCTCTAGAAGAGGCGTTGCAACAAGCGGTCCCAAAAGGGCTGTGGCGGACCGCTGTGCAAATCGCTCGCGATGGCGCTCACCGCTCGCGCTGCGCCCTGGGCGTCGCCTTTCAGCGTCAGGATGCTGGCTTCGGCAAACGCGCGCAGCACTGAGAGCGATTCCAGGCCAGGATCGGGCGCGGCTTTGGCGAGCTGCGTCTCTGCGGCTTGGGCGTCGCTGTCAAAGAAAGCGGAGACGAACGCACGGGTCGTTGCGCCGAAATCGAGCGCGCCGCGCTGCGCCGCCGCGCGCGCGGCCGCCTCGTCGCCCAGATCCAGTGCGGAAACGAAAGCGAGCAGACCAGCGGGCGGCGCCGCCCAGGGGCCGTTGGCGCTGCGGGCGATGCTCTCATGCATCCAGAGCGGCCAGGCGCTTGGCTCGACGCCGTATTCGAACAGCCCCCACGCGCAAGCGACGCCGCGCGCATCCGCGGACTCACGCGGCGCGAACAGGGTGGTGAGGATCATCATCATGTCGTTCGGGCGCTCGCCGCGCCCGCGCAGCGGCCACAGCGTCATCAGCGCCGACCAAAAGCTGGCGACGCCAAACGCAAGCATGGCGCCGAGGACGCCAGCACCCGTCGCAGTCTCCCAGCCGTCGCGCGGCAGTGTCGCAACCCAAGCGATGAACAGCGGCCCTGTCAGCACGCTCGCCAGCGGCCCGCCCGCGGTGAAGACGATGCTGCGCCACTTCGTGTCGTGCGCGTCGTCCGGCGGGGTGCCCAGCACGTAGCCGCCGACGTCGTGGCTGAGCCTGGTCGAAAGGCGCGGTGCGTGGCCAAAGCGCACGACGACGCCCAGCACGCTGATGATCCAGACGCGCCACCCCACCAGCCACGCCGCGAGGGCATGGCCAAGCTCGTGCACCGCGATGGCCAGGAAAGCGCCCGCGAGCAGACCGACGAACAACAGACCGGCGCCGAGCGCGTACGTGGGCGATAGCGCCAGCGCCGTGATGACGAGCACAGCCACCAGCCCGCCCGCCGCCGCAACCCAGCCGGCGGCGTCGCTGAGTTTGCTAAAAAGAGTAGTCCCGCCGCGCATGGGCAAAAGCTAAGTGATGTGGGGGTGAACAGAAAGGGCGAGCTGTGCGGTGGTACGCTTGGTCAGATGTCGAAGAGCGTCGCGGACTTCTTTTTCGCAACGCCAGAGTGGTTGGCGTAGGTTTTCCAGGTCGGCTCGTACACGTCGGCTTGGTTGCCCCAGGACGTCCAGCCTTTGCGCGTGCCCCGGGCGAAGAGTTCGAGATAGGGGCCGGTGCTGCACGCCTCGATAATGTCGTAGGTTTCGTCGGGTTTGCGTGAGTGCTCACGCTTACGCGCGGGGATGATGTTCACTTGGCGGCGGCCGGCTTCGCGCGTGCGCGCGTTCTTGCCCCTTATGCCGAAGAGCAAAATCTCGGTTACATTGCGGAAGTAGAAGCCAACGCCGCGGCCATCCGGGCCACCGTCTTTGCGCGTTTTGTACCAGATGATGTTGGACTTGTAGTTGAAGCCCCAGGCTTGCATCACGCGCAGGCCGTCGGGGAGTAACGCGTTCGGCACCCAAAGATACAGGTGGCTCGTGTCCGCGCCGTAGTCGCCGATTGGCAACGCGCAAATTTCGTCCGTCTTCATCGTGGAATAGCGTGCGAGACGTTTGTGCTCAGGGGCCATCTTTCCGGTGCGGTTCGTGAACTGCCACGGTGGGTCGGCGAGGATCGTGCCGAAACGCTTGCTTCTCAGTCGGCGAGCCAAGTCGAGCGTTGCTTCAAGCGAACTCATGCTGGCTCACTCCAATCGGTAACGAGACGTGGGGTGATTCCCAAAACCAGGACAGGGCAGCCACCATTTCGGCCTGCATCAAGTCGGGGCAGGAGCTTGCCCATCCAAGTTGTACTTGCTCCGTATTTTTGTTGAACGCCCAGCTTCTTGAAGATGGTGTTCAAGCTTTCGCTTCTCGTGACCAACACGCCGGCAGCGATCACACCGCACTCGTAAAAAGTCCGAAGCGCATACAGGTCTCTGTCGAAGGTCTGATCTTTGCTGTTCCACTCAAAGTCGAGGGCAACGCTTCCTTTTACGAAGTCGACCTTGTGGCCCTCGATGTAGCCTCGCCGAATGAGTTCGGGATCTGCTGCATCATCTTCCTCCTGGGCCTTCCGACCGACGGCGCGGCGCACGAGAAGATCGGCGGTAACTTTCGTTTCGAGCCAGCCATTGGGCCTGAGTAGGTCACGAAAGCGCTTCGTGATCCCGGACTCGTTGCCTCCAGGGTCGAGAATGTCTTTGGTTGTAAGCTGAAACTGCGAGAGGGCCGCAACCACCTCCGCCAGCTCGGCTGGGTAGGCTGTAGCGAGTACCTCGGCGGCGTGCCGAAAGTTGTGCACCTCATAACAATCAATGAGTTGCGGTGGAAGGTGACGATGCCAGTCCATTTCGTTCCCGATAAGTTCTGTAGCTAGCATCGGATGAGTCGGCCGCGCAAACAAAAACGGCGGAGCTTGCGCTCCGCCGTTTCGCGTTTGGTGTTCATGGACCCCGGATTGGACCATGTGTGGTCCATCCGGGGTAACGACCTGTAGGTCGTTAAAAATCCATGCCGCCCATGCCGCCCATGCCGCCGCGCAAGCAGCTGCTTGATCCAGCCGTCAGGTGCATTGGCCTTGCGCTCTAACTGAGCGATCACGGCTCGTGCCCCATGGATAAGTAGCGTACGCAGGTACAACATCGCCGCGCTTACTGATCCCAAGCAGCGTCTGCTTCCCACCTGACGAGTGTTGCCTCGGAACCAAACCCAACCACGCGGCCATCTGCCGCCCGTTCTTGAAGCAGTT
>JACMMP010000084.1 GCA_014378995.1 Hyphomonadaceae bacterium | reverse complement strand
TGGCGGCGCGGCGGCGAAGAAGCTGATTGCGAGCGGCTACGACGTGCGCGCGATGTCCCGCTCGCTTCCGGCTTCGTTGGCGGCGCGGCGGCGAAGAAGCTGATTGCGAGCGGCTACGACGTGCGCGCGATGTCCCGCTCCGCGAAAAGCGATGCGGTGATCCGCGCGCTGGGGGCCGTGCCCGTTCATTGCGATCTGGAGGACGTCACCGCCGCGCACATTGGCGACGCGGAAGCGGTTTTGCATTGCGCAGCATTCGTCGAGCAATGGGGGCCGCGCGATGCGTGGAAGCGCTTCAACGTCGATGGCACGGCGCGCATGCTGAAGTCGGCGCACGAAGCAGGCGTGCGGCGGTTCATTCACATCAGTACGGAAAGCGTGTTGTGGCGCGGTCAGCATTTGCGCAATGTCGATGAAACTTACCCGCTTGCGCCGAACTCGCCCTATCCGTACGCGGCGACGAAAGCACAGGCGGAGATCCTGGTGCGCGACGCGAATACGCTGAGGTTCGAAACGATCATACTGCGGCCGCGCTTCATCTGGGGTCCGGGAGACACGACATTGGCGCCGACGATCGAGGCCATGGCGCGGGCGGGCAAATTCGCGTGGGTGGATGGCGGGCGAGCGATGACGTCAACGACTCACATCGCCAACCTAACGCACGCCATCGAGCTGGCGCTGACGCATGGCCGCGGCGGCGAGGCGTATTTTGTTCTCGATGACGGCGTGCGGCCAATGCGCGAAATGATGAGGGGCATCGCCGCGGCGCGCGGCGTCACGTTGCCAGATAAATCCGTGCCGGGTTGGGTGGCCGATAGCGTCGGCGCGATGAGCGAAGGCATGTGGAGAACATTCGCGATGAAGGGCGAACCGCCGCTGACGCGCTTTGGAGCGATGATCATGTCGCGCGACTGCGTGCTCAAGGACGATAAGGCGCGCGCCGAGCTTGGCTATGCGCCGGTAATCTCAGTAGACGACGGGATGCGCCAGCTTGAGTCTGGGGCGCCGGACTAAACGTCGATAACCGCCCCGCGCCCGGCTTCGTCGCCGATGGCGATGCGCTTGCCGTCGGCATCCCATGCGAGCGCGGTGACGGCGCCTTCGGCGGGTTCGTCCAATTCCATGCCCAAATTGTCCGTGAAGCGCACGATCAGGGCTGCGCCGTCGGCATAGCCGATCGCCAGCACCTCATCGATGGGATGGAAGGCGACGGCGGTGACGAGCGCATTGCGCTCGCCCGGCTGCAGCGGCGATTTGCCTTGCGGGCCGAGCTTGCCGGCGAACGGCCAGACGATGGCCGCGTTGGCGCCGGAGGTGGCGAGCCAGCGACCGCGTTTGTCCCAGGAGAAGCTCCGGGTCTTGGACGGATAGCCGTCCATGCGCAGATCGATCTTCTCAGGCAAGCGCCAGCCGTGCAGCGCATTTTCCTGCATGGCGGTGACGATGTAATCGGCATCCGGCGAGATGGTGACGCCAAGGTGCGAGCCGGCCCAGTTCAGCGCTACGCCTTTATCGTCGGCGGTGAGCACATAGCGCAATGTTGCGCCGCCATAGTGCGTCGCGGCGAGGCGGCGGCCTTTGGCGTCAAGCGCCAAGCCTCCGGCGCTGGAGGCGTGGGTGAAGCGGTGCGCTTCTTGCTCCGCTTTGAAGACGACAGCGTCTTTGCCGACGCCGGCGACGATGACGCCAGAAACCGGGCTCGTGACGACATGATCGACCCATCTGCGCAGTTCAGCGATCGTGCTGACCGCGCCTTCGGGCGAGACGGCGTTCAAGCGGCCGTCATCGCCGCCGGTCACGAGGCGTTTGCCGTCTGGGTGCGGCGCCGCGCTTAGGATGACGCCGTCATGGGCCTGGACGCGGCGGGTTGGGCCCTCGCGCGGCGCGGCGAACACGTGGCCGTCTCCCAGCGCAAACAGGGCCTCGCCGCCGATCCAGTGGACTGATGTCGCGGCCGCGCCGAGCGCTAGGCGCCGGCCGGTTTCGTAAACTTGCGCTGTCACGCGGCGCACGCCGCGAACGACGCTTCAAGCTCGGCGCGGTCGAGGTTGCGGCCGATAAACACGAGGCGCGAAAGGCGCGGTTCGTCCGCGCGCCACTCGCGCTGGGTGTCCCCTTCCACGATCATGTGCACGCCTTGCACGACGAAGCGTTTCGGTTCGTCGGGAAAAGCGAAGATGCCCTTGAGGCGCAGAATGTCCGGACCGCGAGCCTGCGTCAGCTCGTTGAGCCATGGCAGCAGCTTCTGCGGATCGATCGGCTTATCGGTCGACATCGAAACGCTAGCGATGCCGGCGGCGGCGACGTGGTTGTGATCGTGATTGTGTTGGTGGTGATCGTGGCCATGATCGTGATCGTGTTCGTGATGGTCATGATCGTGGCTGTGAGCACAGGCGTCGTCGCACGCGTGATCCGGGAGAAAGTGCGGATCGATCTCAGTGATGCGGTCGAGGTCGAAGGCGTGCAGCCCGAGGATGACGTCGAGCGGGACATCGCCGCGGCTCATGCGGTGCAAGCGGGCGGTGGCGTTCACGGCGCGCAACGTGCGCTCGATTGCGGTGAGTTCTTCTTTGGAGACGAGGTCCGTTTTGTTCAGCAGGATTACGTCGGCGAAGGCGATCTGCTCGGCGGCTTCCTCGGAGCTTTCAAGCTGCTGCAACACGTGCTTGGCGTCCACCACGGTCACGATGGCGTCGAGCTTGGTTTTGGCCCGCACCTCGGCGTCAACGAAAAAGGTCTGCGCCACCGGCGCCGGTTTGGCCAAGCCAGTCGTTTCCACCAGGATCGCATCGAAGCGGCCTTTTCGCTTCATCAGCCCCTCGATGATGCGGATGAGGTCGCCGCGCACCGTGCAGCAGACGCAGCCATTGTTCATCTCGAACACTTCTTCGTCAGCATCGACGATCAGGTCGTTGTCGATCCCGATCTCGCCAAATTCATTGACGATGACAGCGTACTTCTTGCCGTGCTGTTCGGTGAGAATCCGGTTGAGCAGTGTGGTTTTACCCGCGCCCAGGAAGCCAGTGAGCACGGTGACGGGTACGGGTTCGGTCATGGGCTCCTAGATAGCTATTCCGGCGCCGGGCGCTAGCGGCTAGGGTGGCGGGAACAGGCGGGAGTGCGTCATGAAATCCTGGTTGCGCTGGACGCTGCTTATCGGCGGCGGCTTGGTGGCGGCGGCGCTGATTGGCGCGGGCGTGTTGACGTGGCTCGTGCTGCGGCTGGATGTGCGCGGCGAGGTCGAGCGCGCGGTGGAGGCCGGCACCGGCCGGGACGCCATGATCGCCGGCGATGTCGGTGTCAGCTACTGGCCGGTTCTGGGCCTGCGGGCCCACGAGGTGACGCTGGCCAATGTGGAGGGCGGCCGCGCGCCGGCTTTCATTGCGGCTGAGGAAATCGACATCGGCGTCGAAATCCGCCCGCTGTTCGAGCGGCGCGTCGTGGTGCGCCGCCTTGTGCTGCAACGGCCGCAAATCTCGCTTGAAGTGGACCAGCAGGGCCGTCCCAATTGGGCGTTGCAGCCGCGCCGCGCCGAAGGGCCGGCGCCGGGGCCGACAGAGCCGAGGGTCGATGTTGCGCGCACACGTTTGGAAGAAGTGCGCATCAGCAATGGCGAGGTTAGTTTCTTTGACGCGCGCCGCGGCTCGGGGTGGGTCATCGGTGAGGTCAATTTGCGCACCGCGCTCGACGGGCTGGATCAGCCGATGCGCGTGCAGGGTTCGCTCCGCTACGCCGACAAGCCGCTCGAACTCGATCTGACGCTCGGCCGGCCGGGCGCGGCGATGCGCGGCGAACTCACGCCGATTACACTGTCGCTCGAAACAGAACTGCTCAACGCGGACTTCCAGGGCCAGACCATAGCCGGCTCCGGCGAGATCGCTGGCACTGTCAGAGCGAATGGCCCGAGCCTGCGGCAGCTTGCAGCCTGGATGGGTTCGCCAATTCAGGGCGGCGTGGGCTTTGAGCAGTTTGCGGTGTCGGGACGTCTGCAGATCGGCGGGGGCGCATACACCTTCAGCAATGCGGGATTTGCGCTCGATCTGCTGCGCGGGCGCGGCGACTTCGTGCTCTCCGAGCGCACCGGCAAGCCTTATCTAAGCGGCCGGCTGGAGCTCTTCGATTTCGACCTGAACCCTTATCTCACCGGCCAGGCGCCAGCGCAGGCGCCGCTGGCCGATATGGCCGCCGCAGCCGAAGCGCCGGCCGAAAGCACGCTGACAGCCGAGGTCGCCGCGGTCGAAGCGCCGCGAGCGCTTGACGTGCGCGCTGCGCCAAGTGAGACGCCGATCGATTTCTCGGGCTTAAAAGCCTTCAACGCCGATCTCGAACTGGCCACGCACGCCGTGCTGGTGCAGCGCACGCGCATCGACTCGGCCCGCGCCAACCTTGTCCTCAATGACGGCTACCTTGCCGCCACCTTGCACCAGGTCGCGCTCTATGGCGGCTCCGGCCGCGGGCGTTTTGAAATTGACGCCCGCGAGCAGAGCACACGCATCGTGCAGGACATGGCGTTCAGCGGCGTCGATGCGCGGAGCTTCCTCACCGACGCGATCAACTACGCCAACATCGAAGGGCGCGCTGAACTGAGCCTGAACATCCGCACCGAGGGGCGCACGCAGAGCGAGTTCTTGGCCGCGCTCGACGGGCGCAGCCATGTTGAAGTGGTGTCGGGAACGTTGCACGGGGTCGATCTCGGCGGCGTCTCGACCACGATCCGCAACGCCTTGCGCGGCGAACTCATTGCGCCTGAGGCGCGCACGCCGTTCCAGGGCTTTTCTGCTACGTTCACGATCTCCGACGGCGTGCTCGCAACGGACGATCTCAGCTTCAACACACCGAACCTGCGCATTCCCGGCATCGGCCTGATCGATGTGCCCAACCGGCGCCTGGACATGCGTCTTGCGCCGCGTTCGCCGCGCGGCGGGGTCGTGGTGCCGTTCTCGGTGCGCGGGCCGTTTGGCCGGTTCGAGTACGCCAGCGACATCCGCGATCGCGCCCAGCGGGAAATCCTCGGCCGCGTGCGCGCCGTCGAAACCGCAGCGCGCGCGAACTAGGCGCGGCGCATTGGGGATAAGTGACGGAGCGATGGCGCCTGGGGCCGGAAAAGGGCTCGTGAAAATACCGGGACCTGTTTTCATTGATGAAAAAGTGCGGTCGCGGGCGCCTTCTGGACCGACTTTCTGTACCGAACTCAGCAACTGCGGTGGCCATGGACCTGACTTCGGTCATTCGCGAGGCAGCACGCGAAGGGCGGTCCATGGACCAATGGCGCCGTTGGCGCTGCGCAACGTTACGGCAGCGAACTGGGATGACGCGCCGCGCATAATTTCGCTGGACCCGCACTTGCCCCAAACCCTATCGGTTTGATAGAGAATGCCTTGAGATGGTTGCGATCGGTCAGGCCTGACTAGGCTCGGTGCTGTGGTTGCCGCTGTTGGGCGCAGCGTGCGCTTCGAGATCGGTGCGATGCTGGAAACGTGCGACGCCCAATCTGCTGATAGGTCGACTGCCGTGTGGCGTGTCTATCGTACGCAAGGTGGCCAGTGTGCGTCGCTGCGCGATGGCGTGTGCGCGACCCTGGATGTCGCCGCGCGCAGCGGAAGCAGTGATCGCCAGCGGGGAGTTCGACGGTGTAATTCTCGCACCCGCGGCGTCGAGGGCGCCTCGGCAAGATTGCGGTCGAATGGGCTAATCGTAACGAGATCATTCCCGCGCACTGAAACCACCCGTTTCTTTGCGTTCCGGCGCTTGCTTTGCACAATTAATCGGTGACATTCGATTTATGCTTACAAGCAAGGCAAAATACGCACTTCGGGCCATGATCGATCTGGCTAGCCAGGATGAAGCTGGGCCGCGAAAGCCGGTGTTCATCGGCGACGTCGCGACACGCCAAGACATCCCCCGCCGATTTCTTGAAAACATTCTGCTTGAGCTGCGCAAGCACGGACTCGTCGTTAGTCACCGCGGCAAGATGGGTGGATACGCGCTTGCGCGCTCGCCGGACTTGATCACGTTCGCGGACATCATTCG
Organism: Hyphomonadaceae bacterium; assembly: GCA_014378995.1. Classification (GTDB taxonomy): domain Bacteria; phylum Pseudomonadota; class Alphaproteobacteria; order Caulobacterales; family Aquidulcibacteraceae; genus Vitreimonas. The sequence goes on along the minus strand of JACMMP010000084.1, from coordinate 16,125 downwards.
CGCGATCGATGGACCGATCGCGTTGACGCCTTGTACGAGCCGGACCGCATATCGCCGTTGCGACGACTGCAAAGACGAAGCGCTGTGCGCTATCCGAAAGACGTTGGTGCGGGTCCGGATCGCCTCCGCATCGATTCTCGAAACGACGACGCTCGCCTCTGCAGTTGGACAGGAAGCGGGGGGCGCCGATCGCCGGGAGGCTGGCGCATCCGGCTAGCCGGAGGCGATGCTAAACCCACACTTAACCTAATCTACATTGACTTGGTCGGGTTAATGACAAAATTCCACCGCTGAGCTGAGGCTCGCCGCTCGCAAATTTGCGAGCTTGAGGAGGGTGGCATGTCCAAATCCGCACGCGCATCGACCACGGCTGCTTTGGCGCTGCTTTCGATGGCTGTTCCGTGCGCGGCTAACGCCCAAACGACAGCCTCGGGGGAGGATAGCGGCGAGATCGTCGTCACGGCTCGGCGCGTTCAGGAAAACCTACAGGACGTGCCGATTCCGGTGTCGGTCATCACCGGTGCGCACGTCGCCGACTCTGGTTCGTTTAACGTGAACCGGCTGAAGGAATTGATCCCGACAGTTCAATTCTACTCGTCCAATCCACGCAATTCGTCGGTGAATATTCGTGGATTGGGTGCGCCGTTTGGCTTGACCAATGACGGCATTGAACCGGGCGTCGGCTTCTACGTCGATGGCGTATTCAACGCTCGCCCTGCCGTCGCGACACTCGATTTTCTCGATGTAGCGCAAATCGAAGTTCTGCGCGGCCCGCAAGGCACGCTCTACGGCAAGAACACGACCGCCGGCGCGATCAACATCACCACGCGCCGGCCAAGCTTCACGCCGGAAAGTGAGATTGAAGTGAGCTTCGGGGATTACGGCTATCAACAAGCGCGCGGCTCGATCAGCGGGCCGCTCCTCGAGAATCTAGCTGGCCGGTTATCGTTTTCCGCGACGCAGCGCGATGGCTTTCTTTACAACAGCGCCACGCAGGACGACCTAAACGATTTGAACAATATCGGCGCACGCGCGCAGCTCTTGTTCACGCCGACGCCGAATTTCGATCTTTTGTTGGCAGGCGATTACACGCGCCAGCGCCCGGAAGGGTACGCGCAAGTCTATGCCGGTGTGGCCCCCACATTGCGCCCCGCAAACCGGCAATTCGCGCAGATCGCAGCCGACCTCGCCTACACGCCGCCCAGCCTCAATCCGTTCGATCGCTTGACCGACGCGGACTCGCCGCACCGATCCTATCAGGATGTCGGCGGTGTCTCGCTCACTGCGGAGTGGGAAGTGGGGCCCGGCGAACTGACGTCGATCACGGCGTGGCGCTTTTGGGACTGGGGGCCCTCGAACGATCGCGACTTCTTGGGTTTGCCGATCACCACTGTATCCGAGAACCCGTCCGAGCAACGGCAATGGTCGCAAGAGATACGCTACGCGGGCGATATTTCGCCGACCTTGGATTTCGTCGTCGGCGCCTTCGCGTTCAGCCAGACGGTGCACACCACCGGCGCGCAAGAGCAAGGCTCAGCCGCGGCGCGCTTCTTGTTGGCGCCGACGCCAGCCGCCCTGACGCCGGGCTTGCTTGATGGCTACGGACGAACCACAGACACCCAATCGGAGCACGTCAGCGGTGCGGCGTTCGGGCAACTGAATTGGTCGATCACCGATCGCTTGCGTTTGCTGCCGGGCCTTCGGCTCAACTACGACCAGAAGGAGGTCGATTACGCTAGCGCGATCTATGGCGGCCTCGTCACGGCCGACCCAGCGCTAATCGCGCTGCAGCGTTCGATTCTCGCGCCGCAGAACTATCAAGCGGAAGCCGACGACACGAACGTCTCCGGCCAGATTACGCTGGCTTACGATCTGAACGACGATGTCAATTTCTACGCCACGTACGCCACGAGTTTCAAATCTGTCGGCCTCAACGTCGATGGTTTGCCCACCGATTCCGGCGGCAATCCCATTCTTTCCGCGGCGACCGTTGCGCCGGAAGAGGTAAGCCACATCGAGTTCGGCATAAAAACCGAACCGTTCTCGGGCGTCACAGCGAACTTAACGTTCTACGATACAGCAATCGAGGATTACCAAGCGCAAGTGGTCAATGCGAGCGTGGGCGTGTTGCGCGGCTATCTCGCCAACGCCGAAGAAGTGCGCGTGCGCGGGGCCGAGCTCGATTTTTCCGCGCGGTTTTCGGAAGCTTCTCGCTGTACGGCGCAGTAGCCTACGCCGACGGCGAGTATGTCTCATTTCCCGATGCGCCCGCGCCGCTCGAAGGCACGGGAGGTCCGCAATTCGTTGACATTTCCGGTGAGCGCCTGCCTGGCATCTCCGAATGGTCGGCTTCGTTCGGCGGTGAGTACGCGCAGCCGACCCAATTCCTCGGTCGCACCGGGGAAGCGTTCGTCGCGCTCGATGCGAGCTACCGCTCCGACTTCTCGTCCAGCCCGACGCCGTCGCAATACCTGGTTGTCGACGGCTACAGCTTGATCAATGGCCGCGTCGGTTTCCGGGGCGACAATGGCTGGGATGTCTATCTTTGGGGCCGAAATCTCGCAGACGAGGAATATTTTGAGTTTCTCTCCGCGGCGCCCGGCGGGTCTGGTCTTTTTGTCGGCTATCTCGGCGATCCGCGCACGTACGGGATCACCTTGCGCGGTTCTTTTTGAGCAACCGCCATCGAATCAAAGTCATCGGAGCGTTGTCGCGTTTAGGCGCATTGTCGATTGACTCGATCGACTTTCAAGGCCTTCATCGCAGATAAGCGTGGCGGAGAAGCACATGAAGTTCCCGGTTCGACTCGTACTCGCGGCGATCGCGGCGGCGGCCCTGTCGGCATGTGGTCCGACTTCTGATGGCGGACCCGCAGCGCAAACCGAATTGCTCAACGTCTCCTACGATCCGACGCGCGAACTTTATGAGGAGGTGAACACCGCTTTTGCGGCCCGCTGGGCCGCGGAGCATCCGGGCAACGACGCCGTCACGATTGAGATGTCGCACGGCGGCTCCGGGCGTCAAGCGCGCGCCGTGATTGATGGATTGGAAGCCGATGTCGTCACGCTCGCTGTGCCGTACGACATCGACCAGATCGCCGCGACCGGATTGATCGCCGAAGATTGGCGCTCGCGGCTGCCGCGCAACAGCGCGCCTTACACTTCCACGATGGTGTTTTTGGTGCGCGCGGGAAATCCGAAAAACATCCGCGACTGGAATGACCTTGTCCGCAGCGACGTCGATGTCATTACGCCGAATCCCAAGACCTCGGGCGGCGCGCGCTGGAATTACCTCGCGGCGTGGGGCTACGCGCTGGCGCAGCCAGGCGGCAACGATACGAGCGCCCGCGAATTCGTGCGCCGCATCTACGCCAATGTTCCGGTGCTTGACACCGGCGCCCGCGGCTCGACTACGACGTTTGCACAACGCGCCATCGGCGACGTGTTGATCACGTGGGAAAACGAGGCGCATCTGGCGTTGACGGAGTTTGGCGAAGGGCAGTTTCAGATCGTGACGCCGTCCCTCAGCATCCTGGCCGAGCCGTCAGTTGCGTGGGTCGACCGCAACGTCGAGCGGCGCGGCACGCGCGAAGTCGCTGAAGCTTACTTGCGGTTTCTCTATACGCCCGAGGCTCAAGAGATCGCGGCGCGCCGCTTCTTCCGCCCGTCCGATCCTGAAGTGCTCGCGCGCCACGCCAACGTGTTTCCGCCGATCAGGCTCATCACGGTCGATCAGACATTCGGCACCTGGGCGGACGTGCACCGGATTCATTTCGCCGAGGGCGGCGTGTTCGATCAGATCACAGCGGGCGCCCAACGACAGTGACCGCCGCTCTCCCTCGTCGGTGGCGGTTCGTGGAGCCGAGTGCTTTGCCAGGATTCTGGCCGGCGCTCGGCTTCACCCTTGTCTATCTGTCGTTCTTTCTGTTCTTGCCGCTTGCGGCGCTGGCGCTGCGGCCTTGGGAAGCGGGGCTAGATCATGTGTGGGGCGTCATTTCGCACCCGCGCACCGTGGCGGCGCTGAAGCTCAGCTTTGGCGCAGCGTTTGTCGCAGCGTGCATCAACGCTGTCTTTGGTACGATCGTCGCTTGGGTTTTGGTGCGGTATGAATTCCCGGGTCGGCGCCTGCTTGATGCGTTCGTGGACCTGCCGTTTGCGCTGCCCACAGCGGTTGCCGGGATTTCACTCGCGGCGATCTATGCGCCGAACGGGATTATCGGCTCGCTGTTCGCACCGTTCGACATTCAAATCGCGTTTACGCCGTTTGGCGTGATGATTGCGCTGATCTTCGTCGGCTTTCCCTTCGTCGTGCGCTCGATCCAGCCGGTCTTGGAAGATCTAGAGGTCGAGGTCGAAGAGGCGGCGGCGACGTTAGGCGCGACCCGGCTGCGAACAATTCTAACTGTCGTCGCGCCGGCAATTACGCCGGCGCTCATCGCCGGCTTTTCCTTAGCATTTGCGCGGGCGGTTGGTGAGTACGGCTCGGTGATCTTCATTGCCGGCAATTTACCCAACGTGTCGGAGATCGCGCCGTTGCTGATCGTAATCCGGCTTGAGGAGTTCGATTATGCGGGCGCAGCCGCCGTAGGCCTCGTCATGCTGATGGTGTCGTTGTTGATTCTGCTCGTGCTCAACGTAGTGCAAACGCGCGTCGCTTCGCGAGGCCGGGCCTAATGGCGGCGTCACGGGCAAATCCGGCGCGGCGTGATCCGCCGTGGATCGCCGGCGGGTTGATTGGCATTGCGCTTTTGTATCTGGCGGTCGTGCTGCTGCTGCCCCTTTTCACGGTGTTCTTTGAAGCGTTACGGCGCGGCGTGGAGCCGTTCCTGGAAGGTATTGCCGAGCCCGACGCGATAGCCGCGATGCAGCTCACGCTCCTGGTGGCCGCCATCGCTGTGCCGCTCAATGCTGTTTTCGGCATCGCTGCGGCGTGGGCGGTGACCAAGTTCGAGTTCTGGGGCAAAAGCGCGCTGATCACGCTGATCGATCTGCCGTTCTCGATTTCGCCGGTAATCTCGGGGCTGGTCTATGTGCTGCTTTACGGCGCGCATGGCTGGTTCGGGCCGGCGCTCGATGCGTTGGGTATCAAGGTCATCTTCACAGTCACCGGCATCGTGTTGGCGACAACTTTAGTGACGTTGCCGTTCGTTGCCCGTGAGCTGACTCCCCTGATGCAGTCCCAAGGCAGCGATGAAGAGGCGGCCGCCGCGACCTTAGGGGCGGGGCCATGGCGAACGTTCTTTCTGGTGACGCTGCCCAACATCAAGTGGGCATTGATGTACGGCGTGCTGCTCTGTACTGCGCGGGCGATGGGCGAGTTCGGCGCCGTTGCGGTTGTCTCTGGCCACATTCGCGGCAAGACCGCCACCATGCCGCTTCACGTGGAGATCCTTTATAACGAGTACAGTTTTGTCGCCGCCTTTGCGGTGGCCTCACTGCTCGCGTTGTTCGCGCTGGTCACGCTCGCCGTCAAAACCTTCCTCGAAGCGCAGTTCGCTGACGAACTTGCCGCACAGCGCACACGCTAGGGTCCGTCCATGTCACTGGCTATTTCCGACATCAGCAAGAGTTACGGACGTTTCCCAGCGCTCAAGACCGTTTCGCTCTTTGCCGAGGACGGTGAATTCCTGGCGCTGCTCGGCCCCTCGGGTTCGGGCAAGACCACGCTGCTTCGGGTGATTGCCGGTTTGGAAACGGCGGATGCAGGCAGCGTTCAGTTCCGTGACGAGAATCTGCTGGCGAAGCCTGTCCGCGAGCGGGGCATCGGCTTTGTTTTCCAGCATTACGCACTCTTCCGTCACATGACAGCGGCGCAGAATATTGCCTTCGGCATGCGCTCAAAGCCGCGCCGCGAGCGCGCACCCGAGGCGCAAATCAAAGCCAAAGTGGAAGAGCTCTTGGCGCTGGTGCAGCTGGATGGGCTCGGGAAGCGCTACCCCAGTCAGCTCTCCGGCGGTCAGCGTCAGCGCGTCGCGCTTGCGCGCGCGTTAGCCATTGAGCCAAAGATTCTGTTGCTGGATGAACCGTTTGGTGCGCTCGACGCCAAGGTCCGTCGTGAACTGCGCCGTTGGCTTCGCGATCTGCACGAACGCACGGGCCTCACCACAATCTTCGTTACGCACGATCAAGAAGAAGCGCTTGAACTCGCTGATCGCGTCGCCCTTTTGAAGGACGGTGCGCTCGAACAAGTAGGCACGCCAGAAGAACTCTACCATGAACCGGCAAGCGCTTTTGTGTTCGACTTCCTCGGCGACAGCATCAAGATGCCGTGCACAATCGAAGGCGGCATCGCCATTATCGCCGGCGCCGGTGTGCCCATCGTAGGCAATCGTGTTCTAGAAAATGGCCTTGCAACGGCCTTTGCGCGCCCGGACGCCTTCACCATCACGACCGGCGACGCGCCCGGAATTGCAGCGCGCGTTCGCAACGTCCTACTCGCCGGCCCCGATGCCCGGATTGATTGCGGCCTCGAAGGCGGCGGCGCCCTCGAAGTGCGCCTCGACCATGAGCAGGCCGCCAAGCTTTCGCCGCGCGACAAGATAACCTTGTTGCCGCGAACGGTGCGTGTCTGGCCAGCATCCTGACCGCTTGGCCGGATAGTGTCGCAAAGGCGGACGCTCGCTCACGCCAGTGGGTGGCCGTTTTCGGCGATTTCCGGCCGCGCAAAGAAGGTACGCCTCGGTCCTCTTCGTGGTGTGTCGGAGATTGGCAGGAGCCATGACGGGCTTCGCCCGGACGCGTTGGGCGGAACACCTGGGTTGAGGAAGCGCGGTCGGGGAACGGTACGAAGCAAGGGCGGAGGCCCGCTGCCGCCCGTACTGGGTGGCCTTTGTGCACGAGATTATTGTAGTTCAGTCGGGTAGAGAATGAATGGTGCCTGGGGCCGGAATCGAACCAGCGACACGCGGATTTTCAATCCGCTGCTCTACCGACTGAGCTACCCAGGCGTCCCGATTGCGGGGCCCCAAAAAGTGCTTGGGGCCGGCGCGGAGCGAGGGTCTATAGCGGGGCGGCCACGCCCTGTCCACGCCCGAGCGGGTGTCCCCAGGGTGCGGGTTAATCAGCCCTTGCTTCGGGCTCGCGGCGGTCGAAGATGGGGGTAGGCGCGCGAGGGCGCGAGGAGGTCTTTCATGTGCGAACATCAGGCTGACGAGGGCGCAAAGCTCGTCGATGTATCCAAGATGGACCGGCGCGACCTGTTGCGCGGGTTGGCGACGGGCACGCTCGTATTAGTGGCGGGTTGCGCGACCTATGAGAACCCGGTCACCGGGCGCAGCCAATTCATCATCGTCGATGACGCGCAACTGGCGCAGGCGTCGCTGTCGGCTTGGCAGCAAATGCGCCAGCAAACGCCCACATGGAACAACGCGGCTGCTCAGCGCCGGCTCGAGGCTGTCGGCGGGCGCATCGTGCAGGCGGCGGGACGCGGCAACCAGAGCTGGGAATTCGTGCTGTTCAACGGCGAAGAGAAAAACGCGTTCGTGCTGCCGGGCGGACAAGTCGGCTTCTATCGCGGGCTCTACGAAATTTGCGAGCGCGACGACTGGATGGCGACGGTGCTCGGCCACGAGGTGGGGCACGTCACGGGCCGCCACGCAGCCGAGCGTTACAGCCGCGAGGTCGCGACGCAAACGGCGCTGCAGGTGGCGGGCACGCAGATCAATAGCCAACTCGCAATGGCCGCGCTCGGGCTTGGCGCGCAGGTCGGCGTAAGCTTGCCGTTTTCGCGCGAACAGGAAGCCGAGGCCGACATTATCGGGCTGCGCTACATGCAGAGCGCCGGGTATGATCCCAAGCAATCGATCCCGTTCTGGCAGGCGATGCAATCGGGCGGCGGATCGCGTCCGCCGGCGTTCCTGTCGACGCACCCCGATCCCGACGACCGTGTCCAGCGGTTGCGGAATTTCATCAATCAACAGGGCTGGGGTCCGGTCTAAGCGGTCCCACCCAAACCGGGCGCGCGCGTCGGCTTGCGCCGGCGCGCGCCTGTGTTTATGCCTCCGGGCGTGTGCCGCCTTAGCTCAGTTGGTAGAGCATCGGCTTGTGGAGCCGGGTGTCGTTGGTTCGAGCCCAACAGGCGGTACCATCCCGAAGTGCCGGGACATGCGGCAAGCCACCCCTAAGCAGCTGATTTATTGCGGCGCGCTGACGATGGCGGAGTCACAACACATGTTCGCGAGCACGCCGTGCTGAGCGCGCAGGCGCGGTATGCCGCGCACACCGCCGTCAAGTGCGGTTATGGTTTTCGCTCTTTGGACGGCGAAGACGGCTACCTCTTCGAGGTTCGCGATGGCGCCCGTCGCGCCACCTTCGCCGCTGGCGCCGGCGCTCCCTATGCGCTGAACGATGCGCGGGCGGCCTCGATCGCCCGCGACAAAGCGTTTTGCGCCGAGGTGTTGCGGCAGGCGGGTGTGCCGGCGCTGCCGGGGCGCATGTTCTTCGTCACCAAACGCTGGGCCGAAATGCGATCGCCGGGGCGCGAGCCGGAGGACGCTTTGGACTACGCAGCGCGGGCGGCGTATCCGATTTTCTGTAAACCCGTGTCGGCGTCGAATGGGCTCTACGCGGAAGTCATCGAGGACGCCGATGCGTTCGCGGACTATGTGCAGCGCGTCTCGCGCGAGCACTTCGCCATGCTCGCGCAACCCTTCGTCAGCGCGCCGGAGTATCGCGTGTTCGTGCTCGAAGGCCGCGCGTTGTTTTCTTATCGCAAAAGTCAGCCGCAGGTGATCGGCGACGGGCGCAGCACGCTGGCTGAGTTGGTCGCGGCATTGCCGCGTGAAGATGGCGCGCCGGATTTGAAAGCGCGTGGACGCGGCGCGGGCGGCGCGCTGGTGCTCGGGCCGGCGACGCCTGCGGAGGGAGTGGAGGTGACGCTCGAAGGCCCAGCCAACCGCGCCGCTGGCGGCGGCGCAAGCGATTTGCGGGACGGCGCCGAGGAGCGACTTGCTGACATAGCGCTATCGGCTGCGCAAGCGATCGGGCTTGGGCTCGCGGGGGTCGATTTGTTTGACCTCGGAGAGGCTGGTCTCGCAGTGATCGAGGTCAATTCCAATCCGATGATCGCGACGCTGGAAGATCACGGCCGTTGGGATTTGATCGAGGCGATCTGGCGCGCGAATTTCGCGGCGGCGTTGCGATGAGACCGTGGCGCGCGCCGTTTCCGAAGTTTGGCGTGGGCCCTGGGTTGGAGCGCGTGGCGAAAGTCGCGCGCGCGCTTGAGCTTGACCTCGCCCGTTTTGGTGCGAGCGGCATCGTTGTCGTCGGCTCCAATGGCAAAGGTTCGACCGCGGCGATGACTTCGGCTCTGCTGGAGCAGACCGGTGAAAGTGTCGGCCTCTTCACCTCGCCGCACCTGTTCGATCTCAACGAGCGCTTCCGCATCGATGGCGCCGACATTTCGGACGCCGCGCTCGAGGCGCATTGGGCGCGCGTGCTGGCGGCTGTCGAGCGCGCCGGCGAGCGGGAGAATTTGGGCGCGTTCGAGTTTCTCTTTCTGATCGCCGCGGACGCGTTCGCCGTTCGCGACTGCGCCTATACGGTGTGGGAAGCTGGGATCGGCGGCAGGCTCGACCCTGTGAGTTTGATCGAAGCGCGCACCCTGGCGCTGACCTCGCTCGATTTCGAACACACCGAGCTGCTGGGCGATACGCTCGAAGAGATCGCACGCGAAAAATTGGGCGCAGCGCCCGCTGGCGCGACTGTATTCCTGAGCGAAAGCTGCCTGCCGCAGCGCGCGGCGATCGAAGCGCATTGCGCCGCGCGCGGCGTGGCAAGCGTGTTGGTGGGCGCCGACGGCAGTGTGCCGCGAGCGTTGGCTGGCGCATTCCAGGCGCAGAATGCGGCGCTCGCACGCGCGCTGGCGCGTGACGTCGCGGCGCTCACACCAGCGCAGGAGCAAGCAGGGCTTGCTTCAACGCGATGGCCCGGCCGGCTCGAAGTGATTGAAGATGAGCCGCTCGTGGTGATCGACGTCGGGCACACGCCCGCCGCCGTGCGCGCGGCGCTTGAAGGGTTCCATTCGATGCGCGGCGCTCGGAAAGGCGTGCTCGTGGCGGGCGTTTCACGCGACAAGGATATCGCTGAAATCATCGGCGCGCTGGCGCCGGCGTTCGAGATCGTTATCTGCGCCGCGGTGCTGCATAAGGGCGCGCCCGCGTCGCAGATCGCGGCGCACGTTCAGACGGCAAATCCCGCGGCGGACGTGATTATCGCCGAGAGCGTGGCTGAGGCGCACCGGATCGCCTTGATGCGGGGCGCAAATGGCGCTGTTTACGCCGCCGGTTCGCTTTTTTTGGCGGCCGAGTTCAAAGCCGTGCACATCGGGCGAGATCCGGCCTCGCTGGTCTTCTTTTGAAACGCGGCCGGCGGTAGAATTGAGCGAGAAACTATGCCCAAGACGCTGTTGGTATGAAGTTCGATTTGTCCAAATGGCGCGATGCGCCGCCGGCTATCCGTGTGAATGAGATTCAATGAAACGTGTGGTGATTGTCGGCGGCGGCGTGATCGGCCTCAGCTGCGCCGTACGTCTGCGTCAGGGCGGCGCGCAGGTCACGCTGCTGGAAGCTGAAGCGGAGCACGCAACGGTGTTCAGTCCTGCCGCATCGGCTGCGGCGGCGGGAATGCTTGCGCCGCTGGAGCGTGCGCCATCGCCGCACGAGGCTGTGTCGCTTGACTCGTTTGGCCTTTGGCGCACGCGTCAGCACGGCGCGGAGTGGGCTGACGGCGTGCGGTTTGATGGCGCTGTCGTGCTGAACGCCAGTGAAGCGGATGCGGCGGCGTTTTGCGCCAACGCAGAACGCCAGGGCCGCCGCGCCACGCCACTCAGCGCAGGCCAGTTCTCCAAGCGCACGGGGTTTGCAACGCGCATCCAGAACGCCGTGTTCGTAGACGATGAGGGCGTCGCCGATCCGCTGCGTGTGCTGAGCGGCCTCGCCATGCAGGCGCGCGCGATGGGCGCCTTGATCGAGTACAACACCGACGCCGCCAGCCTGAGCGCGCACGCCGTCGTGGCGCATGATGACCGCGTATTTGAGGCCGATGCAATCGTGCTGGCGCCGGGCGCCTGGGCGACCGAGAGGATCATGGCCGCCGCGCCGTCGTTGAAGCGCATACGCCCTGGCAAAGGTCAGCTTGTCCAAGTCGAACTTAAGCGGTCCTTGCCTGTCACGTTGCGCGGCGGCGATTTCTACATGGCGCAGCGCCGGGAGGACGTGGTGCTCGGCGCCACGATGGAATTGGACCGCTATGACCGCGTCGCGGACAAGGCGCGCACGGGCGAGTTGTTGGCCTCGGCCGAACGCGCGCTACCTGGGGAGATCGCACCCGCTGGCCGGGCCTGGGCAGGGATCAGGCCGATGAGCCCTGACGGCTGGCCGATGATCGGGCCGGACTGTGAGGGCGTCTTCGTCGCAGCAGGGCACTCCCGCAATGGCTGGCTCTTGGCGCCGATAACGGCGGAGATCATAAGCGCGTACGTATTTGGCGCGGAGATTGCGCCGGAATGGGCCGCGTTGTCGCCGGCAAGATTTGGGACCGCATGACCTTCGCTATCGACCTCACGGAAGAGCAGTCCGCGATCAAGCACGCGGTCGAGGACATTTGCGCCAAGTATGACGACCATTACTGGCTGAAGACGGACGATACCGGCATTTTTCCGGACGCGTTCGTCGCCGATATCGCCGCTGGCGGTTGGCTTGGCGTGGCGATGCCTGAGCGTTTTGGCGGCGCCGGCCTTGGGCTGACCGAAGCGGCTTTGATGATGCAGACGGTGGCGCAGTCCGGCGCCGGTTTTTCCGGCGCGAGCGCGATCCATCTCAACATTTTTGGTCTGATGCCGATCGTGAAATTCGGCACCGAGGAGCAGCAGGCGCGCTTCCTGCCGCCGGCGATGGACGGCACGGATAAAGCCTGCTTCGCGGTCACAGAGCCGAACTCGGGGCTCGACACGGCGAGCCTGGAGACGCGGGCCGAGCGCACCAATAGCGGTTATCGCATCCGCGGCCGCAAGATTTGGACGACCAACGCGCAACGCGCGAACAAAATTTTACTGATCGCGCGCACGACGCCGAAGGATCAGGCGAAACGGCCGACCGATGGACTTTCGCTGTTTTATGCAGACTTCGATCGCACCAAGATCGAAGCGCAGCCGATCCCGAAAATGGGCCGCAAGGCGGTCGAGTGCAACACGCTGTTCATCGAAGACCTCGAAGTCTCAAACGCCGAGCTGATCGGCGAAGAAGGCGCCGGCTTTAAGATACTGCTGAGCGGGCTCAACCCCGAACGCGTGCTGTTCGCGGCCGAAGCGATCGGGCTTGGACGCGCGGCGCTGAAGCGCGCGGCGCAATACGCCAAGGAGCGCGTCGTGTTCGGCCGGCCGATCGGCCAGAACCAGGGCATTCAGCATCCGCTGGCGCGGTCATGGGCCGAGCTTGAAGCCGCGAACCTGATGGCGTTCAAGGCGGCGGCGCTCTACGACGCCGGCAAGGAGTGCGGCGCCGAAGCGAACGCGGCGAAGTATCTGGGCGCCGAAGCAGGCTTCAGCGCCTGCGAGACGGCAGTGCTGACCCATGGCGGCATGGGCTACGCGAAAGAGTATTTCGTCGAGCGCTACTTCCGCGAAGCCATGATCGCCCGCATCGCGCCAGTTTCGCGCGAGATGATTTTGAACTTCATCGCTGAGCGCGTACTTGGCTTGCCGAAGAGCTATTAGGCACGGCGTCTTTTCTGCTCTTATCGGTAGTGCTCGCAGGCTTTGTTTCGGTACCGACCCAACTGGCGCGCCGTCGGTCTTAATCTTTGATTTACCATACCGGCCCAATGCGAAGCCATGAGCGATCCGATCGCGCCTGCCGGTCATGACGCCGTTCGCGCAGCGATCCGCCGCGCGGCGGACGCGACGGGCGTGGACTTTTCGCTGCTGGTGGAAACGGCGCGGCGCGAAAGCGCGCTCAACCCCACGGCCCGCGCCGGCACGTCGAGCGCAACGGGTTTGTTTCAATTCATCGAAAGCACGTGGCTCGACATGGTGCGCCGGCATGGGCCCGATCACGGGCTCGCGTCACAAGCGGCGGAGTTGCGCAACGGCGCGGATCAGGCGACGCGACGCGAGATTTTGGCCTTGCGCGACGATCCGGAATTGTCGGCGCGCATGGCGGGCGAACTCGCCCGCGAAAATGCGCAAACGTTGGAAGCGCGGCTTGGGCGTGCGCCGAGCGCGGGCGAACTTTACGGCGCGCACGTCATGGGCGCAGGCGGCGCGTTGCGCTTGATCGAGGCGGGCGCCAGCGGTGCGCTCGATGCGTCGGCGCTTTTTCCGCGCGAGGCGGCGGCCAACCGCGGCTTGTTCTACGCCAACGGCCAGCCGCGCTCGGCGCAAGCGCTGCTGGAGCGGCTCGACCTGGATGCGAGCGCCGGCATGGGCGGCGCCTCGTCAGGCGGACGCGTCGAATACGGGCGAGACGGTGAGCCGATGTCGCCAGCTTTGGCGCAGGCTTTGTTCGCGATGGCGCTGTTGCCGTTGTTGCGCAGCGGCGGGGAAGACAACGAACGCAATCCGCTGGAAGCGCTGACTGCCTACGCGCGCATGAGCCGGACTTAAGCCGCGGCGCCGCTGGCGTAGAGCGCATCGATCTCTGCTTCGTCGTAACCGAGTTCACGCAGGACGGCGCGCGTATGCTCGCCAAGTTTCGGCGAGGGGCCCTTCGGGCCGTCGTCCGCGCCCGGAAAACGAACCGGCGCTGCCGGCGCCGGCATCGTCGAGCCATCGTGCTTTGGCGTTTGCACGACGCAGCCGGCGGCGATCGCCTGCGGATCGGCAATGGCTTCAGCCGGCGTCAACATCGGCGCCCAGATCATTTGTTCGGCGTCCAAAGCGGCGGCGATTTCGCTGAGCGGGCGGGCGGCGAACGCTTCATCTAGCAGCGGCACGAGCTGCGCGCCGTTGTCACGACGGACGCGGTTGTTGGCGAAACGCGGATCATCGACCAGCTGTTCGACTTGCAGCGCGCGAGCAAGCTTCGGCCAATCTTTCTCGCCTTGGCGCTGCAGCAGGCTGATCCAGTGGTCATCGGCAGTCTTGAAATAATTGATCAGCGGATTGGGCACATCTTTGCGCGCGCGGTTCGAAGCGATGCGCCCGCGCGTGTGCTGGATGGCGAAATCACTGCCGCCGACATAATGGGCAACGCGCAGCAGCGAGGCGTCCACCAGGCGGCCTTTGCCAGTTTGGTGGCGCTCATGCACCGCCGCCAATACCGCGCTGACGATCGCGAGCGAGGCGACGTGATCGCCGAACGCGGTGCGCAGCTGCACCGGATCGCCGCCCTTGGGCCGAAACATCGCCGCCAAACCCGAGCGCGCCCAGAACGCGGCGGAATCCATGCCGGGACGATCCGCGTCGGGGCCTTCGAGGCCGTAGCCCGTCAGCGTCGCGTAGATGAGGCGCGGGCAGCGCTTCAAGATGTACTCGTGGTCGAGACCGGCCCGCTGCAATCCGCCGGGCCGCACGTTGGTGAGGAAGATGTCGGCGCCGTCGATCAGCTTCAGCAGCGCATCGCGCCCAGCAGGCTGCGCGGTGTCGAGGATAACGCCGCGTTTGCCGCGATTATCCATGTCGAAAACCGGATTGAAATCGGTGTCGACGCCAAGCGATGAAAAGAACATGCGGATTGGGTCGCCGCCGGGCGGCTCCACCTTGATCACGTCGGCGCCCCAGTCGGCCATGACGCCGCCGGCGCCTGGGGCAGCGATATAGGTCGCGTATTCGACGATCTTCAGGCCTTCGAGCACTACGGTTTTCCTTCCGAAACGGTTCCAATCAAGCTTTCATTAAGGCTCGCCCGCGAGGCTGGGGTAATTGGCGCGGCGAGAGTCGCCGCCGCCTCCAGCGCGAGCGCACCCCATGTCCATCGTCACCATGCGCGCCAATCTCACCGATAGCGACATCCGGACTCTGATCAAGGGCCCGACCGAGGACGACCGGGCGCACGCAGCGCACAAAATCTGCCGCTGCATCGAAGACGCGGAGCTTTCCGCAGAGGAACGCGCGCATGCCGTGGGCATTATCGCCATCATGGCGCAGGACGCGGCCGTGCTGGTCCGCCGCGCGCTCGCCGTGGCGCTCAAGAACTCGCCGAAGCTGCCGCGCGACATCGCCAACCAGCTAGCGCGCGATATCGACACCATTGCGCTACCGGTGATCATGAATTCGCCGGTGCTGACCGATAGCGACCTTGTCGAGATCGTGCGCGCATGCCCGCCGGCAAAGCAGATCGCGGTCGCGAGCCGCGAGAAGCTTTCCATCACGGTGACCGGCGCACTCTCTACGTTCGCGGCGCCCGAAGCGGTGGAGCGTGCGCTCGCCAACGATAACGCCGCTTTCGATGCGGGCGGCCTGACCTCGGCTTTGGAGCGGTTTCCTGAACTCTCATCCATTACAGCCGCCATGGTGCGCCGCAATGAATTGCCGGTGAGCGTGACCGAGAAATTGGTGGCGGTAGTGACGGGCGAATTGTTCGATCGCTTGGTCAACAATCACGAGCTGCCGCCGCAGATCGCCATCGATCTGGCCATGGGCGCGCGTGAGCGCGCGACGATCGACATTGTGGAGCAGGCCAGCCGCCAGAGCGACCTGCCGCGCTTCGTGCAACAACTGAACCTCAACGGGCGGTTGACGCCATCGCTGCTGATGCGCGGACTTTGCCTTGGCCACATGGAATTCGTCGAGCATGCGATGGCGGAGCTCGGCGGCATTTCTCATCAACGCATGTGGATGCTGATGCATGATAGCGGCCCACTCGGCCTCAAAGCTGCGTTTGACCGGGCGGGGCTTCCGCCTCGGCTGTATCCGTCATTCCGCGCGGCGGTGGAGGTCTATCACAGCGTCGAGCGCGAAGGCGTCGCGCGCGATAGCATCACGTTCCGCAAACGGATGCTGGAGCGGACACTGACGCTGTTTCAATCGGTGCCGAAGGACGACCTCGATTATTTGCTGGATAAGCTCGACGCATCCGGCCCGCAGGCCGAGCGCGTGGCGGCAGTCTAGCGCAAACCCGCTTCGGCGAAGGGGCCGCCGCCGCGGTCGATGCCGGCGATGGCGAGGACGCGGGCTTGCGCCGCCGTGGCG
>JACMMP010000083.1 GCA_014378995.1 Hyphomonadaceae bacterium | reverse complement strand
CGCGCTCATCGCCGCGGCCAATCAACCGCGCCGCCGCCACCGCTGCTGCGATCGGCGCGCGCACGAGCGCTAGCGCAAGTTCATCGGTGACGATGCTCATGCGGCGCCCCAATGCGCGCCGGAGACCTCTACCGGCATCACGTAAGGCGCCTCGACAACGACATCGAGCGCCTGCATCGCGCTGACCGCCGCCTCCACCGCCGTCCGCGCGCAGGTTTGCGTGGTGAGCACGATCGGCACGACCGGGCCTTCCGGCGCCGGCATTTGCAGGAAGCTCTCGATCGAGATGCCCTCATGCGCCAGCCGGTCGGAGATCGCGGCGACCACGCCCGGACGATCGGCCACCATCAGCCGCAAATAATAGCGCCCGCGCTCCGCAGGCGTTGCGCGCGGGGCAGAGGACAATTGCGCCAATGGCCGGCCGAACGCATGCCCAGCGCGCTCTTCGGCAAGATCGATCAAGTCCGACGCCACCGACGACGCGGTAGGCCCCGCGCCCGCGCCGCGCCCAATGAATGTGAGCTGCCCGGCCGGTTCAGCATCGACCACGAGCGCATTGAGCGAGCCGCCGATGCTCGCCAGCGGATGGTCGAACGCAAGCAAGGCCGGGCGCACATGCATCTCGACCGCGCCGTCATTCAGCGCGCCTTTCGCGACGAGCTTGATGCGGAATCCGAGCTTGCCGGCCATGCGGATATCGGTCAGCGAAACGCGCTCGACGCCTTCAATCCGCACGTGCTCAAAATCGGGCAGTGTGCCGAACGCGATCGCCGAGAGGATCGTCAGCTTATGCGCAGCGTCGAAGCCGCCGACATCCATCGTCGGATCGGCCTCGGCGTAACCCAGGCGCTGCGCGTCCGCGAGCACACTTTCGAACGAGCGCCCCGACGCCTCCATTTCGGTTAGAATATAGTTGCAGGTGCCATTCAGTATCCCCGCGACCGCGCTCGCGCGGCAGCCCGCCACGCTCTCCTTCAACGCTTTCACCATTGGCACGCCGCCGCCGACCGCCGCTTCGAACAACAATTTGCCGCCGCTCGCTTCCGATGTCTCGGCCAGCGCCAGACCATGCACGGCCACCAGAGCTTTGTTCGCGCTCACGACATGGGCGCCCCGTTGCAGCGCCGTTTCGACGGCGCGCTTGGCCGGCCCATCGCTGCCGCCGATCAATTCGACGACGACATCGATATCTCGCTGCGCGGCGAGTTCGACCGGATCGTCAAACCAGCGATAGCCGCCGATGTCGACCCCGCGATCACGCGAGCGGTCGCGCGCTGACACGGCGACGAGTTCCAGCTTTTCGTTCAATCGCGACCGCGGATCGGCAAATAGCTTCAGCAAGCCGCCGCCGACAGTGCCAAGGCCCGCGATGCCAACTCGTAGCTTGCCCATGCCTACTCCGCCGCCTGAGCTGCGTTGGATTGCAGAAACTTCTTCAGATTGCGCGCCGCTTGGCGAATGCGCTGCTCGTTTTCCACCAGCGCGATGCGCACGAAGCCGTCGCCGTATTCGCCAAAGCCCGCGCCGGGCGCGACTGCGATTTCGGCGCCCTCCATCAGGCGCTTGGAGAACTCGACTGAGCTAAGATGCTTGAACGTCTCGGGCAGCGGCGCCCATACGAACATCGACGCGCTCGGTTTCGGCAATTGCCAGCCGGCTTTCGCGAAGCTCTCGATCAGCACGTCGCGGCGCTGCTTGTAGATCGCGCGCATCTCGGCGACGCATTCCTGCGGCCCATTTAGCGCCGCCGCCGCCGCCACCTGCACTGGCGTATAGGCGCCGTAATCGAGATAGGATTTTACCCGCGCCAAAGCCGCAATCAGCCGCTCGTTGCCGAGCGCAAAACCGACGCGGAAGCCGGCCATCGAATAGGTCTTCGATAGCGTGTTCACTTCCACGCACACATCCGTCGCGCCTTCGACCTGCAGCACCGAGGGCGGCGGTTCGCCTTCGAAATAAATCTCCGAATACGCCATGTCCGACAACAGGAACATGTCGTGCTTGCGGGCGAACGCGACAGCGTCCTTGTAGAAATCCAAATCCGCCGTCTGCGCCGTGGGGTTCGCGGGATAGCACGTCACCATCGCGATCGGCGGCGGCACCGAATGGCGCACCGCGCGCCCCAGACCGCTCAGATATTGCTCCGGCGAATGCGCTTCGACGTGGCGGATGACGCCGCCCGCCATGATGAAGCCGAACGCGTGGATCGGATATGAGGGGTTCGGCGTCACGATCGTATCGCCCGGCGCCGTGATCGCCTGCGCCAGATTGGCGAAGCCTTCCTTCGAGCCCAACGTGGAGACGATCTGCGTGTCCGCATTGAGCTTCACGCCGAAGCGCCTGTCGTAGTAGCCGGCCATCGCTTTGCGTAAACCGGGAATGCCGCGGGAGGCGCTGTAGCGATTTGTCCGCGGCTTACGCGCCGTCTCGCACAATTTTTCGACGATATGTTCCGGCACCGGCAGATCGGGATTGCCCATGCCGAAATCGATGATGTCGACGCCCTGACCGCGCAGGCGCGCCTTCAACTTGTTGACCTCCTCGAACACATAGGGAGGCAGCCGCTTGATCTTGTGGAAATCGCTCATCGAAGCCGCCGACGAGCGTCAGTTCGGTTCGTGCGACTGGCGCGCGGCTTCAAGATCTTCGCGCGCTTGGTCGAGGAACTCGGCGGGCGCTTCCGTCGCGCTCGCCGGGGCGGATCGGGGATTGCTTTGCATCGCCTGACGCGCGGCCAGCAGATCGGCTTCCAGCTGCGCCCAGTGCGCCGTGTCGATGTTAGCGTCGGTCCCGGTCGGCACGTCGCGGAGGTCTGGGTATGCGGGATCGTACGCGGCCGTTTCGGCGCTGGCGCAGCCGGCTAGGGCGAAACCAAGGGCGGCGGCGAGAAAAGCCAAGCGCATAAACGTCATCCCGGACCCGATTCAGGCCCCATGGCCGTCCTATACCAGCCTCCGCCTTTGCGCCACCACGCGAAGCGGCATTACATAAGCGCCATAAGGGAGAGATTGATGAGTGATGGCGCCGAGCCTGCCGAAAAGCCCGTGGCCGCAGCGCCCCGGCGCAAACGCAAGCGCAAGCCTGCGCCGACGG
>JACMMP010000082.1 GCA_014378995.1 Hyphomonadaceae bacterium | reverse complement strand
GCGCGTCGGCCTCGGCGTCGGCGCCGTCGAAGAGGCGCCGGCGCGGGCCGGTGTAGCTCGCATCCGCCGCGCGGCGCCGCCGGCAAGGGCCGATATAATTAGGACTGTCGACGAATTCGCGGCGGTTCTCGCGCGCCTCGGCCACGCGCTCCAGCATCGCGCCGGTGGTGTAGGGACGCAGCAGGAATTCATCGATGCCGCTATTGCGGGCTCGCGATACTTCGCGGCGGGCGCGCGGCGGCGACACCAGGATGATCGGCAGCTTCTTCAAGTGTTCGCCGAGCTCGCTGCGGCGCACGCGATGGACCAGATCGAGGCCGTGGCCGCGATCGAGCTCCCAATCGACGATGAGGATGTCGGGCTGGATGATGCCGAGCGCCTGCGCGCATTGTTCGGCGCTGTCGGCGTGATCGATAATGACGCGGCGCGAGGCGCGCAACGTCTCTGCCAGCAAGCGGCGCTGGAAGACGTGGCTGTCAGCCACGAGAATTCTGAGAACGGCGCCCTCGGGCGCGTCTACCGCGTTCATCTCACCACCACGAAACCAACGTTACGGGCGCCACGCTTAATAATTGTGGCGCCGCGGCTCGGTTTTCGACGTAAATCCTTGGTAAATCGGTTAAGGGGCGTTGATGCTTTCGCTGCTGCTGGCTTCCTTCGTCACCTTCTTCGTCGCCATCGATCCGGTGGCGATGGCGCCGATGTTCACCACCATGACAGCGCGCATGACGCCGGAATGGCGCCGGCGGATGGCGTGGAAGTCGGTGACGATCGCAACCGGGATATTGCTGGCGTTCGCGTTCGGCGGCGCCTGGCTGTTGGAGCGGATCCATGTGTCGATGGACGCGTTTCGGATTGCCGGCGGCATCCTGCTGTTTTTGATCGCGGTCGATATGCTGTTCGAGAAACGCTCGGAGCGGCGCGACGAGCGGGCCGAGAAAGTGGCGGCGCACCAGGCCGAGCACCCGGAGCATCAGGATGATATTTCGGTGTTTCCGTTAGCGATCCCACTGATCGCGGGGCCGGGGGCAATCGCGTCGATCATGCTGTTTTTTGCGCAATACGAGGGCATCGTCGAGCGCTCGATGGTGCTGCTCGGCGTGGGCGTGAACTTGGCGCTCTGCCTGATCGCGTTCATCGCGGCCGGGCCGTTGTCAAAGATTATGGGACCGACCGTGGCCTCGATGTTGACGCGGGTGTTCGGGATTCTGCTCGCGGCGCTGGCGGCGCAGTTCGTGGTGGATGGGATCAGGAACGCTTTTGGGATCCCTTAGTCAGTAGCAAGTGGTCAGTCGTCAGTAGAAGACGCCTCTGCTGACTATTGACCACTGACTACTCACTCTGCGAAGCAGCGGACATGAGCAATTCCTTCGACGTTATCATCATCGGCTCCGGCCCTGGCGGGTACGTGAGCGCGATACGCGCCGCGCAGCTCGGGCTGAAAGTCGCGATCGTTGAGCGCGATAGGCTGGGCGGCATTTGTTTGAACTGGGGCTGCATCCCGACCAAGGCGCTGCTGCGCTCGGCGGAGGTCTATCGCACCTTCAAGCACGCGAGCGAGTACGGGCTTTCCGCCGAGGGCGTGAAGTTCGATCCGGAAGCGGTGGTGAAGCGCTCGCGCGGCGTGGCCGGACGCATGGAAAAGGGCGTCCAGTTCCTGATGAAGAAAAACAAGATCACGGTGATCGAAGGCGAGGCGCGGCTTGAGAAGGGAAGCGCATCGCCGAGGGTGATTGTGAAGGGCAAGGACGGGAAGGACGCTGCGTACGACGCCAAGCACGTCATCCTCGCCACCGGCGCGCGGGCGCGGGAGATTGCGGCGGCGGGCTTGAAGAGCGACGGCAAGCGGATCTGGACCTATCGCGATGCGATGACGCCGCCGGAATGGCCGGACTCGCTGTTAGTGTTCGGCTCGGGCGCGATCGGGATCGAGTTTGCGTCGTTCTATGCGGCGTTCGGTGTGAAGGTGACGGTTGTCGAACTGCTCGACCGCGTGCTGCCGGTCGAGGACGAGGAGATTTCAGCGTTCGCCAAGAAGCGCTTCGAGAAGGAAGGGCTAAAGCTGCTGACCTCCACCGAAGCGAAGTCGCTAAAGCCGACAGCGAAGGGGGTGGAGGCTGTCGTTTCGTCGAAGGGCAAGGAAGAGACGTTGACCGCCTCGCACGCGATCGTAGCCGTGGGCATCACTGGCAACATCGAAGGGCTGGGACTTGAAGCCCTCGGCGCGAAGACGGATCGCGGTCACATCGTCACCGATGGCTACGGCAGGACGAACATCGCGGGGCTCTATGCGATCGGCGATGTGACGGGCGGCCCATGGCTTGCGCACAAGGCCTCGCACGAGGGCGTCATCTGCATCGAAGCGATTGCAGGGCAGAAGCCGCATGCGATGATCAAGGAGCGCATTCCTGGCTGCACGTATTCGCATCCGCAAGTGGCGAGCGTGGGCTTAACCGAAGCGAAGGCGAAAGCGGCGGGACGCGAGGTGCGCGTGGGCCGCTTCCCGTTCGTCGGCAACGGTAAGGCGATCGCGCTGGGCGAGGACCAGGGCATGGTGAAGGTCGTCTTCGATGCGAAGACGGGCGAATTGCTCGGCGCGCATATGATCGGCGCGGAAGTCACGGAGCTGATCCAGGGCTACGTTGTGGCGATGAATGCTGAAGTGACCGAGCGCGAGCTGATGGAAACGGTGTTTCCGCATCCAACGTTGTCAGAGATGATGCATGAAGCGGTGCTCGATGCGTATGGGCGGGTGCTGCACGTTTAGCTCACTAACCCAATAAACCTTGAGTCAGTCCGGACGCGCGGAGCGCGAGCCGGAACCCAGGGCAAACTACGAGCTTGTGGCCCTGGGTTCCGGGTCTGCGCTTCGCTCCGCCGGAATGACTCGATTTAGGGATTGTCATCGGGCGATCGGCGGTGTTGCGGCGGCAGTAGGAAATCCTCGTAGAGATCGCGCCATGTCGGATTGGTCTTCTCGATCAGCGCGAGCTTCCATCTGCGATGCCAACCTTTGATCTGCTTCTCACGCGCGATAGCATCGTTGATGTCGTAATGTTGCTCCCACCAGACGAGCGTCGTGCAGCCGTATTTCTTGGCGAACCCTTCATAGCGGCCTTCACGGTGATCGATGCCGCGCTGAAGAAGGTCGCTGGTGACGCCGAGATAGAGCGTGCCGTTGGGCTGGCTGGCCATGAGATAGACGGCGATAAGGTCGAAGCGCGCCATACTCTTTCAATTGCTCGCGATGCGTCTGTCGCCAGCGCGCGTTTCGCGGGCGGCTTGTCTGCCCTGGGTTCCGGCTCGCGCTTCGCGCGTCCGGAATGACTCGAAGGGGGGTTTAAGCCGCCTTCGCTTCAGCAAACCGCTCCGCCGCCATGCGTTGCAGGACGACGTAATCCGTCTTGCCGCTGCCGAGCACCGGGATTTCTTCGATCACCACGATCTTCTTCGGCACGGCGAGTTCGCTTGCGCCGTTGGCCTTGCACCAAGCGAGCAAATCTTCGCTTTTTGCGTCGGCATGGTCGGTGAAGAGGATGACGCGTTCGCCTTTGCGTGAATCGGGGAGCGCGACGGCGGCGTGGGTGTGGTCGGGCCAGACGCTGGCGGCGTAGGCTTCGACGGCGTTCAGCGAGACCATCTCGCCGCCGACTTTAGCAAAGCGTTTCACACGGCCAAGGATGCGGATAAAGCCGTCAGAATCGACATCCACCACATCGCCGGTGTCGTGCCAGCCTTGTGGCAGGAGATCGATGCCGAACGGTTTCATCGGATCGAGATAGCCGCGCATCACGTTGGGGCCGCGCACGTAGAGCTTCTGGCCGCCGTCGATGCCGGGCACCGGCTCCAGGCGCCATTCCATGCCGGGAATGAATTGACCGACGCTGCCGTGTTTGTTCGCGCCTGGAATATTCACCGCGATCACTGGCGAGGCTTCGGTCGCGCCATAGCCTTCGAGCAATTCGATGTTGAAGCGCGTCCTGTAGATTTCGCGCGTCTCCGGTTTCACCCGTTCGGCGCCGCACACCATGATCTCGATGCAGTTGAGATCGCCGTCGGCGGCGTTGCGGGCGTATTGCTGGGCGAAGGTGTCGGTCGCGAAGAAGACGTTGGCGCCGGTTTCTTTGATCAGTTTCGGAATTTCCTTCACCTGCAGCGGCGAGGGAAACAGGAAAGTCTTATGGCCGGTGAAGAGCGGCAGCATCGCGCCGCCGGTCAGGCCGAAGCTGTGAAACATCGGCAGCGGGCAGAAGAACGACCAGTTCGGGTCGAACTGAATGTGCGCGTGAATTTGCTCCACGTTGGCGACGATGTTGGCGTGGCTCAGCACTGCGCCCTTCGGCGTGCCATAGGAGCCAGAAGTGAAGAGGATGACGCCGGTGTCGTCCGGGTTGGCCTTCGCGGCGAAGACGCGCGGGAATGAGCCTTTAACGAGCGCGACCAGCTTGTCGCCGAAGTCGATCGTTTTACGGACGTCTTCGAGATAGATGAGCTGGGCGAACTTGGACAGTTCGGCTTCAAGCGCCTCCAGCTTCGCGAGCTGAATGAAACGGCGCGAGGTAAGGATCTTCTTTACGTTGGCGGCTTGGCATGCGGCTTTCAAATTCATTGCGCCGGCTGTGAAGTTCAGCATCGCCGGCGTGCGGCCGATGGCGTGCAGCGCAAAGAAAGTCACAACGCAGCCCGTGCCGGTCGGCAGCATGATGCCGGCGGTCTCGCGCTTCTTGATCAAGGTGTCGATCTTGCCGCCGAGGGCGAACGCGGCGCGTACGATGTCGTCGTAGCTCAGCACCTTGCGTTCGTGATCTTCTAATATCGGAAACTTGCCGCCTCTGGCGTCACGCGCCCGTAGCAGAGCTTCGAACAAGGAGACGCGCGTGCGCGCCAGCTCGAACGGACGATGCGCCATGAATGTGCTGCCTCCGAATTGACCCGCCCACGCCCAGTCGGATGAGGACGCCGGCCCGTGATTATTGTTTCACGGTTGTAACAGGACACTATCGGCGTGGATAAAGTTGGGCAAGATGTCGCGTGCTAAGCGCTTGTCTTTGCAAAGCAGGGCTGCCGCGGAGGCGTTGCGGTAGGCGGCGCGGAGGCTCATGTTCGGCCCATGCCGACGCTGATCGATTTGCGCCAATCAGGCGAAGAGCCGGGGGATACTCGCCCGCGCCACCCTGAAAAGCAGGGGCGGCCCGACAATGCATCGCCGCGCAAGCCGGATTGGATTCGGGTGAAGGCGCCGACAAGCCTCGGTTACCACCAAACCAAGGACTTGGTGCGCGAACTGAAGCTGCACACGGTGTGCGAGGAAGCAGGGTGCCCAAACATTGGCGAGTGCTGGAGCCAGAAGCACGCCACCTTCATGATCCTGGGCGGCATCTGCACCCGCGCCTGCAGCTTCTGCAACGTGGCCACCGGCAAGCCGCTGGCGCTGGATCCGAACGAGCCCGCGAACGTCGCCTACGCTACGGCGCAGATGGGTTTGCGGCACGTGGTTGTGACCTCGGTTGACCGCGACGATCTGGACGACGGCGGCGCCGATCATTTCGTACGCACGATTGCAGCCATCCGCGTGGCGGCGCCTGAGACCACCATCGAGATTCTGACGCCGGATTTTTTGCGCAAGCCCGGCGCGGCGGAGCGCGTGATCGACGCGGCGCCGGATGTGTTCAACCACAATCTCGAAACCGTGCCGCGTCTCTATCACTCAATCCGGCCCGGCGCGCGCTACTATCAATCGCTGCGGTTGCTGGATTCGGTGAAGCAGCGCGATCCAAAGCAGTTCACCAAGTCGGGCTTGATGGTGGGCTTGGGCGAGACGAAAGACGAAGTGCTGCAAGTGATGGACGATCTGCGCGTCGCCAACGTCGATTTTCTCACTATCGGCCAGTATCTGCAGCCGACGAAAAAGCACGCCGCCATCGATCGCTTCTGGACGCCGGAGGAATTCAAGGCGCTGGAGACGATTGCCTACGCCAAGGGCTTCTTGATGGTGTCGGCCTCGCCGCTGACCCGCTCGTCGCACCATGCTGGCGAGGATTTCGCGCGGCTGAAGGCGGCGCGCTTGGCGCAAGCCGAAGGCTGAGATGACGCAGACGCAGATCGAAGCCGAACGTATCTTGCCCTACGCCCCAGAGGCACTGTGCCGCCTCGTGGGCGACGTGCGTGCGTATCCGCACTTCATCCCGTTCCTGAAAAGCCTGCGCGTGCTGAAAGAAGAACCGCGTGCGGAGGGCGGCTGGGAGGGTGTGGCGACGGCGATCGTCGGCTGGAAAGCCATTACTGAGCGCTTCTCCACCAATGTGCGCTGCGAGCCGGCGAAGGGCGAAGTGGACGTGGCGCTGGTGAGCGGGCCGCTGCATGCGTTGGACAATCGCTGGCGCTTCGAGGCGCACGAGAACGGCGCGCGCGTGCGCTTTTGGATTTCGTACCACTTCAAGAACCCGATCCTGCAGGCCGCCGTCAGCGCAAATCGCGACCGGCTGGCGCAGAAGATCATGAGCGCGTTCGAAAACGAGGCGCGCCGCAAGCTCCCTCTAGTCGAGAACGCGCCCCGCTAGAGCGAATGCGGCGACCACGGATTCGGCTTGCACGCGGGTGCGGCCGATGTCGCCGAAGCGGTGCTCCTCGTGCAGGCGCGGCCCGTTGCGGCGCCCGACGGCGATGTGGACGAGGCCGACCGGCTTTTCATCGCTGCCGCCGCTAGGGCCGGCAATGCCAGTCGTTGCGATAGCGATGTCGGCGGGGCTGTGCTTTAGCGCGCCGTCGACCATGGCGAGCGCGACTTCCATGCTGACAGCGCCGCGCCGCTCGATGAGTTCAGCGGGGACGCCAAGCATCTCGATCTTGGCGTCGTTGGAATATGTTACAAAGCCACGCTCCACGACCAGCGACGAACCCGGCACCGCCGTCAGCGATGCGGCGATCAGCCCGCCGGTGCAGCTTTCCGCAGTGACGATTCGGTAGCGGCGCTGCTTGGCCTGCTCGTAAAGCCCTTGCGCTTCGTGGACGAGACGGTCTCCGATCATGTGCCGATTGGACATGGGGTCGCGGCGAATGTCCATTCCCATGAATCACGGCGACTGGCAGAAGCGGCCACTGAAGGGGAGGGAACATGCAAGCCTTAGCGCGCCGCGCCGCAGCGCCCGTGTTCGCGCTCGCGCTGTTCTCGAGCGCGGGCCTCATCTTCGTGCTGCAGCCGCTGTTCGCGCGGATGGTGACGCCGCTGCTGGGTGGCTCGCCGCAGGTTTGGAATACGTCTATGGCGTTTTTCCAAGCGGCGCTGCTGCTTGGCTACCTCTACGCGCACGTGTTGGCGCGCGTGAAGGACTTGCGCGTGCAAGCGTTAATCCACGCGCTGGTGCTGGGCGCCGCTTGGTTCGTGCTGCCAGTGCAGGTGACGAGCGCGCTGGGCCCGCCCAATGTCGAGAGCCCATCGCTTTGGCTGCTGGGCGTGCTTGCGCTTTCGGTGGGCGCCCCGTTTGCGGCGGCGTCCGCCACGGCGCCGCTCCTGCAAGCTTGGTACGCGCGCACCGGGCGCGCCGACGCGCACGACCCGTACTATCTCTATGCGGCGAGCAATCTCGGCAGTTTTATCGGCTTGCTCGCTTATCCCGCGCTGATCGAGCCGATGCTCGGCGCGCAAGCGCAGAGCGCGGCCTGGTCGGCGGCTTATGTCGCCGTGCTGGCGCTGATTTTGCTCGCGGGCTCGTTGGCCGTTACGGCCCACGGCGAAGCAGCGCCCGCGGTCGCGGCGCCTGAGCCTCCAGTTGAAACGACGCCGCGCGGCGCGGGAAACTGGCGTGAGCGCGGCTATTGGATCGCCGCCGCGGCGGTGCCGTCTGCGCTCTCGCTTGGCGTCACGCAGCACATCTCTACCGACGTGGCGTCGGCGCCGATGCTCTGGGTCGTGCCGCTTGCGCTCTATCTGCTGACGTTCGTCCTCGCCTTCATGAAGGGCAGCGAAAAAATCGAGCCGGCGACGCTGCTGATGCATCCGTTCGCGCTGGCGCTGCTGGTGATGTCCTATTACGCGTCCGGCAATTGGCTGGGCTCGATCTCAGGCATTCTGGCCGGCTTCTTCTTCAGCGCGCTGGTGTGCCATCTGGCGCTTTCGCGCACGCGGCCGAGCGCCGACAGGCTGACTGAATTCTACCTCTTCGTGTCGATCGGCGGAGTGCTTGGCGGCGGGTTTGCGGCGCTCGTCGCGCCCGTGATTTTCAACAACGTCTACGAATATCCTCTGGCGCTCGCAGCTGCGTGCCTGTTCAGGCCGCGCGCCGAGAGTGACATGCCGCGCCTGATGGATGCGAGTTTTGCGGCGGCCGGCATGATGGCCATCGCTGGCCTCGCCATGGCGCTGATGGGGCTGCCAGCTTATGTCACTGTGATTTTCGCGGCCGCGCTTGGCGCCGCGGCGGCGATGGTTGCGGCGGGGTGGGGCGATGAAGCGCGCCCACTGCTGCTTCGCTACGGGTTCCTAGCGATGGCCGCGCTTCATGCCGGTCTGGTGATCTGGTGCGCGTTTAACGCCGATAGCATTTTCCTCGGCAGCGTCGTCGAAGGGCGCACCCAGATGAACATCGCCGCGCCCTGGGGCGCGCTGCTGACGGGCTCTAGTCTCGTCACGCTGATGTTCGCCGTACACGCTACGGTGCAACGCCGGCGCGACGGCAGGCGTCTCTCCGACTTCGCGCATGGCGCGGCTCTGCCGACCTTCGTCGCGCTCATCATGCTGATGCTGCTGCGCGAGCAGATGGACGACGAAGTGCTGACCGCTGTCGGCATCATCTTTTGCGGTGTGGCGATCTTCCTCAATCGCGGACGGCCGATCATTCTCGCTGGAACCGTGCTGCTCGCGTTCGCGGTGATCTTCCTCGAAGATGCGGGCGGCGGACGCATCATCACGCAGGAGCGCACCTTCTTCGGCGTGCTGCGCACCCGCGTTTATGAGGTGAACGACGCCGCGCTTCCCCCGCTGCGCGTGCTGTTGCACGGCACCACGCTGCACGGCGCCCAGATTGATGATCCGGTGCTGTCGCGCCAGCCGCTAACCTATTATCACCCGCGCACGGCGCTGGGCGAGGCGATCTCCGCCGGGCTCAGCATGCATGATAGCTCACGGCTTGCGTTGATCGGCCTGGGGACCGGATCGACGGCATGCCTGATGGCCCCCGAGGATGAGCTGACGATCTACGAAATCGATCCCGCGGTGGTGCGCTTGGCGGTAGAGCCCGGCGGCGATTTCACTTTCGTGCCGCAGTGTCAGCCCAACGCGCGCGTCGTCCTGGGCGACGCGCGGCTGCGGATTGCGGAGGCGCCGGGCGGCGCTTTCGACGTGGTGGTGGTCGATGCATTTTCGTCCGACGCGATTCCGGCGCACTTGCTGACGCGTGAGGCGCTTGCGCTCTATCTTTCCAGAACGAGCGAGAACGGCATCGTTGTGCTGCACCTCTCGAACCGCAATCTGGCGCTGGTCTCGGAGGCGGCGCGAGTGGCGCGCGACGTTAACGCGCCGACGCTTTTCCGGCTCAGCAATCAGTTCGATCTGCCGGGGGCTGCGATCTATGGCGGCTCCGCCGCCAGCGTCATGATCGTGGCGCGCAATCCGGCGACGCTGGCGGCGTTGCCGCTTGTGAACGACGATTGGCGCGTTCTAGAAGCGCCGCCCGGCCGCGGCTGGACTGACGATTACATCAACGTGCCGCGCGCACTGTGGGATCAGATCACGCGGCGAGAAGATTGCTGGCTGTTTCCCGAGCAACCCGATTGCGGCGCTGAACCGCCTGCAGAGGCGCCGGCGGCGGCGCCAAACTAAGCGGGACGATCGAGCGTTGCTGTCGCCTGCGCGGCCAAGCCTTCTTCGCGGCCCAGAAAACCCATGCGCTCCGTCGTCGTCGCCTTGACGCTGACGCGGTTGAGCCCAAGCCCCAGCACTTCGGCGGTGCGCGCGCGCATGGCTTCGCGGTGCGGGCCTATTCTTGGGCGTTCGCAGATCAAAGTAACATCGACGTGCATGATCCGCGCGCCGGCGGATTCGGCCAGTTTACGCGCGTGACGCAGGAAGCGTTCTGAATCCGCGCCCTTCCATTGCGGATCGCTGGGGGGGAAGTGGGCGCCGATATCGCCTTCGCCGAGTGCGCCGAGGATGGCGTCGACCAAAGCGTGCCAGCCTGCATCTGCATCGGAGTGGCCGAGCAGGCCTTTGTCATGGGCGATGCGGACGCCGCACAAAGTGACATGGTCGCCGGCGCCGAAACGGTGCGCATCGACGCCGTTGCCGACGCAAATGATGCGCTCGCCGCTCAGCATCCGTTCGAGCATCGCAAAATCCTCTGGGAAAGTCAGTTTCATGAGCCGCGCTTCGCCGGGCATGATGTGCGCATCGGCGCCATTGGCACGCACGATCGCAAGATCGTCGGTGAACATCGCGGTGTTGGCGGCCGCTGCGTACGCTGCGCGCAGCACATCGCCGCGAAACGCTTGTGGCGTCTGCACACGCACGGCGCCGGCGCGATCCAGTTCAGAGACGACGCGGCCGCTCGTGTCGGCGCGCAGCAGCGTGTCCGCCACCGGCAAAGCAGGGGCGACGGCGGCTGCGCCGTCCTCGATCTCCGCAACGAGCTTGCGGATGGTGTCGGGCGTGACGCCGGGGCGGGCGCCGTCGTGAATCAGAATGATTTCGGCGTCGCCCGCCGCAGCCAGGCCGGCGCGGACGGAGGCGGTGCGTGTTTTGCCGCCATCGACGGAGATGGTTTCGTAGCCGGCTGACGCAGCGGCGCAGAGGTCGGCTTGGCCGGCGGCGCGGACGATGACGATGCGCTCGACGCCCGCTGCGGCAAAGGCGGCGAGCGACCAACGCAGCACTGGCCGGCCCAGCAAAGGGCGATA
Organism: Hyphomonadaceae bacterium; assembly: GCA_014378995.1. Classification (GTDB taxonomy): domain Bacteria; phylum Pseudomonadota; class Alphaproteobacteria; order Caulobacterales; family Aquidulcibacteraceae; genus Vitreimonas. The sequence goes on along the minus strand of JACMMP010000082.1, from coordinate 8,316 downwards.
TTGCTTGGGCGCCTCGCCGCCCGCCCGCTCACCACGCCCCGCGGCGACGATGATTGCGGCGGTCGTCATAAAAAGGGGAAAACCGATAAGTTTTGTTGCATCGCAGCATAAAGTCCTTGGCGCCTGCTTTTTAAGCGCCCTAAGCTGGGTTCCGGAAGGATCGGACCCATGCCCGCTTTGGCGCAAATTGCGGTGTTTGTCTTGCCCCCCTGCGGGAGGGAGGAGCTGTGACAGAGGCTGCGCTGCGTCCGCTCACCGGCAGTCAGTCGGTACCCGATGCGGAGCGCTGGCTTGAGGCTTTGCCGGCCCCGGTGCTCGGCATTGATAGCGGCGAGCGCATTCGGTTCGTGAATGCGGCGGCGGCGGAATTGTTGGCTGGCGTGGGGCGAGGATTGCTTGGGCGGCGCTTGGACGAGATTTTCGGCGTGGATGCGCCGCTTGTCGATCTGATGCGCCGCGCGCTGGCAGGCGCTTCAGGCGTCGCGGAAACCGATGTGGCGCTGGTCGGCCCCGGCTTTGCGCTTGGACGCGCGACGGTGGCGGCGGGCCCGGTTGGCGACAATGGCTACATTGCGCTGGTGTTGACTCGGCCGCCGCGCGCGCGCAGCGCGCCGCCGATCGCGGGCAATTCCGCGGCCCGCACGTTGGCGCATGAGGTGCGCAATCCGCTCGCCGGCATTCGCGCTGCGGCGCAGCTGATCTCGCGCACGGACGATGCGGAATCGGCGGCGCTGGCGAAGTTGATCTGCGACGAGGTCGATCGCATTAACCGCCTCACGGACCAAATCGATCCGATGGCGGCGTTCGAGCCGCCGCGGTTCGAGCTGTTCAACATTCACGAAGCATTGGAGCGCGTGCGCAAGCTGGTGGGCTCGAGCGCGCCGGATGTGATGATCCGCGAGCGCTACGATCCGAGCTTGCCGCAATTGCGCGGTGATTTTGATCAGCTGATCCAGGCGTTCCTCAACGTCGCCAAGAACGCCGCTGAGGCGGTGGCGGGGCAAGGCGACGGCGAGATTGCGATCGTGACCTCTTATCGGCCGGGCGTGAAATTCCGCTCGTCCGCGAGCGGCGCGGCGCGGCCACAGCTTGAAGTGCAAATCATCGACAACGGGCCCGGCCTGCACCGGGATGTGGCCGACCGCTTGTTCGAGGCGTTCGCGACGACGAAGCCGAATGGCATGGGGCTTGGCCTCACCGTCGCGGCCGACATCGTCGCGCGCCACGACGGACGCATCGAAGTCGATAGCAATCCTGGGCGCACGGTGTTCAAAATTCTTCTGCCCATCGATCCGGACGATACGCCATGAGCGCACGCATCCTGCTTGCCGACGACGATTCATCGTTGCGGTTCGTGCTAGCGCAAGCGCTCGGCAAGGAAGGATATGCGGTTCGCGCCACCGGCAATGTCGCGACCTTGGCTAAATGGGTGCGGGACGGGGAGGGCGATCTCGTCCTTAGCGACGTTTACATGGGCGACGATTGCGTATTCGACGCCCTGCCCGGCATGCGCACCGCGCGCCCTAACATGCCGGTGATCGTCATGAGCGCGCAATCGACGGTGGCGACCGCCCTCTCCGCGGCAGGCGCGGGCGCGTTCGATTATGTGCCAAAACCCTTCGATCTCGACGACCTCATGGCTGTTGTGCGCCGCGCGCTGGACGGCGGACCGGATGCAAAGACCCGCGCGCAGGCGAGCAAGGCCGAGAAGGAAGAACGGCTGCCGCTGATTGGGCGCTCACCGGCGATGCAGGATGTGTATCGCGTGATGGCGCGCGTCGCCGGCACCGACCTTACCGTTCTGATCGAAGGGGAGAGCGGCACCGGCAAGGAGCGCGTCGCCCGTGCGATCCACGATCACAGCCGCCGCGCGAGCGGCGCGTTCGTCACGCTCAGCCTCGCCGGCGCGGGCGCGGCGCAGATCGACCGTGATTTGTTTGCGCCCGGCGGCAAGTTTGCCCAGGCCGAAGGCGGCACGCTCTTTCTTGAAGACGTCGATGAACTGCCGAGCGATGCCCAAACGCGTCTGACCGGCCTGTTGCATGCTGAAGATCCTAAAATGCGGCCGAACGCGCGCTTGATCGTCGCCGCGCAGCGCAACCTTGCCGCCATGGCGCGACAGGGTTCGTTTCGGCAGGATTTGTACTACCGGCTGAATGTCGTCTCGGTGCGCTTGCCGCCGCTGCGCGAGCGGCTGGAAGATGTCGGCGATCTGGCGCGCGCTTTCCTCGTGCGCGCTAAGCGCGAAGGCCTGCCCGATAAAACAATAGACGCCGCCGCTATCGAGCGCCTGAAGACGCATGCGTTTCCCGGCAACGTGCGCGAACTGGAAAATTTGCTGCGCCGTGCGGCCGCTTTGAGCCCGGCCTCCGTGATCACCTCCCGCGAAATCGCCAACGAGCTTGGCGCCGAGCGCCGCGAAAACATCCTGGACAGCGAGGCGGACGAGTTCGAGGCGGCGCTCTCGCGGCGGGTGGCGGGGGAGTTCGCGGCGGCGAGCCCCGGTCTGCCGGTGACGGGGCTCTATGATCGCATCCTGGCCGAGGTGGAGCGGCCGCTGATCACGCAGGCGCTGAGCGCCACGCGCGGCAATCAGATCAAGGCGGCGGTGGTGCTCGGCATCAACAGAAACACCCTGCGCAAGAAGATTCAGGCGCTCGGCATCCGCACTGGGCGCGGCGATTGACGGCGTCGTGATATTCGGCCAACACCTATGTGTCTTCTTCGCAACATAGGTTCCCCCGGCTATGGTGCACCAACTCGCGGCAAATGAGCCGTCGGAAACGGCGGTGCTGAGCGATCGCCCGCAGGGCAGAAGCGCACTGCTGTTTCTCGTCGGTCTCGGGATCGCGATTTTCCTGACGGGCGCCGCCACTGTCGCGTTGCTGTTGGGCGAAGGCCTGGCGGGCGGCGCAAGCGGCACGATCCGCGCTCTTCTCATTGCCAGCCTTGTGATCTCCGTGGGTCTGGCCGGTATCCTGACGCACCGCTTGATGCGCGTCGCGCGGGCGTGGCGCTCAGCGGCGTCGGGCGCGCGTTTGCACGTCCGGTTCGTGACCTTGTTCAGCTTGGCGGCGCTGGCGCCGGCCTTGATCGTCGCTGCGTTTTTGGGCTTCACGTTCAGCCAAGGCGTCGAGCGCTGGTTCAGCGAGCGCGTCGAAACGACAATTGAAAACGCCGCAAATGTCGGACGCGCCTATGTCGAATTGGCATCGGGCGGCATTAGCGGCGAAGTCGAAGCGATGGCCGTGGATTTGAACCTTGCCCAACGCGGCTTGGTGGAGGATCGTGAGCGTTATTTCGCTTTCCTTGAGGCGCAGACAGAGCGGCGCGCGCTTACGTCGGTATCGGTGATCGATTCCAGTGGAAGCGTGTTGGCGCGCGCCGGTGTGTCCTCGCCGCCGCTCGCGCGGCCAGCGCCCGCCGCCTTCACGACCGCCAACGAAGGCGCGATGGCGGTCACCTTCGACGACGCCAACGATCGGGTCGTGGTTCTCTATCGACTCACTGCCTATCCTGACGCCTACCTCGCAGCCGCACGCAATTTGGAGCCCGGCCTGGTCTCGCGGCTGCGCAGCTTCCGCAGTTCGGTTGAAGACTATCGCTCCGCACAAGAGCAACAGGGTGCGCTGCGCGGGCTCTTCGGTCTTGCCTACTTTTCCACCGCGTTGATCGTGTTGCTCGCGGCGGGATGGGTTGGGCTGACCAGCGCATCGCGCGTCGCCGAGCCGATTGGCCGGCTGGTGGGCGCGGCGCGCCGCGTGGCCTCCGGCGACTTAAAGGCGCGTGTCCCTATCGGGGAGGAGCGCGATGAGATCGATGCGCTCGCCACCGCATTCAACAGCATGACGGCGCAGCTTGAGACGCAGCGCCGCGATCTGGTGCGCGCGCAGGAAGATGCAGAATCGCGCAGTCAGTTCACCGAAACGGTGCTTGCGGGCGTCAGCGCCGGCGTTGTCGGCCTCGACCATAACGGACGCATCACGGCGTCGAACCGCTCCGCGGGCCAGCTCCTTGAGTACGGCCAGGATCACATTATCGGCCGCCGGCTGGTGGACATTGCGCCGGAGTTTGCGGAGTTGTTGAACCAGCCCGCGCCGGCAGGAGAAACCCCGCCGCAGCGTGTCGATATCGTGCGCGAAGGTGGGTCGCTGAACTTAAGCGTGCGGATGAGCCCCGACGCTTCTGGCGGCCTTGTGCTGACCTTTGACGACATGACCAAACTCATCTCGGCGCAGCGCCAGGAAGCCTGGAAGGATGTGGCTCGCCGTATCGCGCACGAGATCAAAAACCCGCTGACCCCGATCCAACTCTCGGCCGAGCGCTTGCGCAAGAAATACGCGGCGGAGATCAAGTCAGACCCGGACACATTCTTGAAGTGCACGGACACGATCCTGCGACAGGTCGCCGACATAGGCCGCATGGTCGATGAGTTCTCGTCGTTCGCGCGGATGCCGACGCCGCGAATGGCGTTTGCCGACATGAGCGACGTGGCGCGCTCGACCGTGTTCGGTCAACGCCTTGCTTTCGCCGACTTGCGCATCGAAGTGGAGGGCGTCGATACGCCGATTGGATTGGTGGTCGATGAGCGGCTGATTTCGCAGGCGCTTTTGAACCTCATAAAAAACGCGGCAGAGAGCGTGCAGGCGCGGCGCGCACGCGACGGTGAGCCCAAGGACGGCTTCGTGTTGCTGCGCTTGCGCGATCTGGATTTTGGCGTGCAGTTCGAAGTGATCGATAACGGGTTGGGCTTCCCGGAAAAGGATCGTCACCGTCTGATCGAACCGTACGTGACGACGCGCACCAAGGGCGCGGGGCTCGGCCTCGCGATCGTGGCGCGCATCGTGGAAGACCATGGGGGGCTGATTGAGTTGGATGATGCGCCTGGGCCGAACCCAGGCGCCGTTGTCCGTTTCGTTTTACCCAAGCGCGGCGAAGAGCCGGTTGAGTCCGCCGCAGAAAACGGCGCAGGAGCTTCCTAATGGCGCAAGACATCCTCGTTATCGACGATGAAGCAGACATCCGCGATTTGGTATCCGGCATCCTGGAGGATGACGGTCATCATGTACGCGCCGCCCGCGACAGCGATGAGGCGTTCGATGCGTTCAAGCGGCGAAAGCCTTCATTGGTGGTGCTGGACGTGTGGCTGCAGGGCAGCCGCGTCGATGGCCTCGAATTGCTCGCTATGTTCAAGGAGATCGATCCGGAGATGCCGGTGATCGTGATCTCCGGCCACGGCACGATCGAGACCGCCGTGACCGCGATCCGCAACGGCGCCTATGACTTCATCGAAAAGCCTTTCACCGCTGACCGGCTTTTGCTGGTGGTGCAGCGCGCTTTGGAAACGACGCGGCTCAAACGCGAGAACGCAGAGCTGAAGGCGCGCTCTTCGGCGAGCGATTTGCTGATTGGGTCATCGCCCGTGATGGCGGCGCTGCGAACCTCGATCGAGCGTGTGGCGCAGACGAACTCGCGCGTCCTGATCAGCGGACCGGCGGGCGCCGGCAAGGAACTGGTTGCGCGCCTGGTGCATGAGCGCAGTCCGCGGGCAAACGGTCCCTTCGTGGCGATCAACGCCGCCTCGATCGCGCCCGAGCGCATGGAGAGCGAAATTTTCGGCGAGGAAGGCCCTGACGGGCGCCCGCGCAAGATCGGCGTATTCGAGTTGGCGCACATGGGCACCCTCTTCCTCGATGAAGTAGGGGACATGCCGGTCGAGACGCAGTCCAAGATATTGCGCGTGCTGGTGGATCAACGTTTCCGCCGTCTCGACGGCTCGGCCGATGTGCAGGTGAATGTGCGCGTGGTTTCCTCCTCGTCACGCGACCTCACCGGGGACATCGCCGCCGGGCGATTCCGCGAAGACCTTTTCCATCGCCTCAACGTGGTGCCGCTGCGCGCGGCGGCGCTGGCTGAACGGCGCGAGGATATACCGGAGCTTGCCGGCTATTTCGTCGGGCGGCTGGCCGGCATGTCGGGCGTACCGGCGCGCCAGATCGGCGAGGATGCGCTGGCGGCGCTGCAGGCGGCCGATTGGCCCGGCAATGTGCGCCAGCTGCGCAACGTGATCGAGCGCATCCTGATCCTCGCCACCGGCGATCCGGCGACGCCAGTTACGGTGGACTCGCTGCCGCCGGAAGCTTGGCCGAGCGCCGGGGGCTCCAAACGCGATGGGCTGCAGGAGGTGATCGGGCTGCCGCTTCGCGATGCGCGCGAGCGGTTCGAGCGCGAGTACCTGAACGTGCAGATCACCCGCTTTGGCGGCAACATCTCGCGCACGGCGGCCTTCATCGGCATGGAGCGCTCGGCGCTGCACCGGAAGCTGAAGTCGCTGGGCGTGGAAGCGCCTGGCCGTGGCGGCGTCGAGGTCGAATGAGCCGCGTCGCTTATGTAAACGGCGTCTACGCGCCGCTTACTGCGCCTTTGATCTCCGTGACCGACCGCGGCTTTCAACTTGCGGATTCGATCTACGAAGTCTGGGCCGTGCGCGGCGGGCGCCTTTTTGACGCCGAAGCGCACATGGCGCGGCTCAATCGATCACTCGCGGAGCTGATCATTGCGCCGCCGATGCCGGAGTCTTCGCTTTGGGCGGTGATCCGCGAAACGATGCGGCGCAACCGGGTTACGGACGGCGTCGTCTATGTGCAAGTTACGCGGGGCGCGCCGCCGACACGCGATCACGTGTTTCCTGCGGCGAGCGTGCGCCCAACGGTGCTCGTCACGGCGAAGAACCTCGAACGCACAGCGCTGGCGGCGCGCGCGGAGCACGGCGTCAAGGTGATCAGCCTGCCCGAAACGCGCTGGGCGCGGCGCGACATCAAGACGACCAACCTGCTCCCAAATGTGCTCGCGCGCCAAGCGGCTAAAGAGGCGGGGGCGTTCGAGACCTGGTTCGTGGACGACAGAGGGTTTGTGACGGAAGGGACGTCCTCGACGGCGTGGATCGTCGATGCGGCCGGCCATCTGCGCACGCGGGGCCTCTCGACCGATCTCCTGCATGGCGTCACGCGCGGTGCGCTGTTGCAGTTTGCGCGGGCGCGCGATCTCGTCGTCGTCGAAGAACCGTTCACGATCAAAGAGGCGCAAGGCGCGCACGAGGCTTTCATCAGCTCCGCAAGCAATCCCGCGGTTGGCGTCGTGTCTGTTGACGGTGTTCCTGTCGGAACCGGCAAGGTTGGACCGATCACACGCATCCTGCGCGCCGTTTATTTGGGCGCCCGACACTCTCCCGGTCTGGACTAGTTGGCGCCGGTAACGGCTGGCCCTATAGCTCCCACCCAGCCGCGCGCCTCGACGCGGCGTTATAAAACTCAGGCATGGGGATCCCATGGAAAAGAAACAGAACCTCCAGGACACGTTCCTCAACGCTGTCCGCAAAGCTAAGACGCCGCTCACGATCTTCCTCGTCAACGGCGTGAAACTCCAAGGCGTCGTCACCTGGTTCGACAATTTCTGTGTGTTGTTGCGCCGCGACGGCCAAGTGCAGCTGGTTTACAAGCACGCCATCTCCACCATCATGCCAGGCGCGCCCGTGCAGCTCTACGACATCGACAAAGCGGCAGATGAAGCCGACGCCGCCTGAGACGCCTCCGACCGATCTGAACCGCGCCATCGTGCTGCGCCCGCTTGCGAGCGCTCTAGAGAGCGCGCGCGATGGCGAAGCGCGGCTGTTGGAAGCTGTCGGCCTGGCCCAGGCTTTGGGGCTGGATGTGGCGAGCGCTGAGGCTGCGCCTTTGCGGCAGATTTCCCCGCGGACGTATTTCGGTTCGGGGCGCGTCGAGCGGCTGAAGGAGCAAGCCGCGGCGTTGGGCGTGGGCGTGATCGTGATCGATGCGCCGCTCTCGCCCGTGCAGCAGCGCAATCTGGAAACGGATTCCGGCGCCAAGGTGATGGACCGGACAGGCTTGATCCTGGAAATTTTCGGCCTGCGCGCGCGCACCAAGGAAGGCAAGCTGCAGGTGGAACTGGCGCGGCAAGGCTATGAGCGCTCGCGTCTGGTGCGCACCTGGACGCACTTGGAGCGTCAGCGCGGCGGGCTCGGTAAAACCGGCGGCCCGGGCGAAACCCAGATCGAACTCGATCGCCGCATCATCGCCGACCGCATCATCAAGCTGAAACGAGAGTTGGAAGACGTGCGCCGTACGCGCGGCCTGCAGCGGCGTGCGCGGTCGCGGGCGGGCCTGCCGGCCGTGGTGCTGGTGGGGTACACCAACGCGGGCAAATCGACGCTGTTCAACCGGCTGACACGCGCCGGCGTCCTCGCCGACGCCAAAATGTTCGCCACGCTCGATCCGACCGTCCGCCTGCTGACGCTGC
>JACMMP010000081.1 GCA_014378995.1 Hyphomonadaceae bacterium | reverse complement strand
GCGCCGGCGAGCCGAAGCGCGACAGCGTCACCTCGCGGGCTGCCGGGCCAAGCGCCGACGAGCGCGGCAGTGGGACCGCCGGCGATGATGTCCTCGCGCATGCGCTCGATCAGTTGGCCGGTGAACGGCGAGCCAAGCGCCGTGCAAAAGCCCGCTTGTTCGGCGAAGTGGGCGAGGAGTTTTTCGTTCATGGACATCCGGGTTACACTCTCACCCGTGCGCTCCCGATAGGGGGAGCTGTCACGCGCAAGCGTGACTGAGGGGGCGGCACAAAAGCTTGCAAAACGCGGCGCCCTCCCCTCCGTCGCGTGCATGCGCACGCGCCACCTCCCCCTAACGGGGGAGGACGGGAAACGGAGACGTGTCGGTTCACGCCCGCTCCACCGCAAGCGCGATGCCTTCGCCGCCGCCGATGCAGAGCGAAGCCATCCCACGTTTCGCGTTTTGCGCCTCCATGGCCGCCAGCAGCGTCACCAGAATGCGTGCGCCGGACGCGCCGATCGGGTGGCCGAGGGCGCAGGCGCCGCCATTGACGTTGATGATGTCGTGGCTCAAGCCCAACTCCTTCATCGCGATCATCGGTACGATAGCGAAGGCTTCGTTGATCTCCCAGAGATCGACGTCGCTGGCCTTCCAGCCGGCGCGCGCGAGCGCTTTCTGGATCGCCGGCACCGGCGCGGTGGTGAATTTTTGCGGCTCGTGCGCGTGCGAGGATTGCGCGACGATGCGGGCGATGATGTTACGGCCCTGCTTTTCGGCGTCGCCGCGGCGCATCAGCACCAAAGCCGCCGCGCCATCGGAAATGGCTGAGGCGTTGGCGGCGGTGACAGTGCCGTCCGGCGTAAACGCGGGCTTGAGCGATGGGATTTTATCGGGACGCGCTTTGCGCGGCAATTCGTCGGTATCGAGCGTGCCGGCTTTGGTTTCGATGACGGCGATCTCGCGTTTAAAGCGGCCTTCGGTGGTGGCGTTCTGCGCGCGCTTCAAGGTTTCGAGCGCGTAGGCGTCCTGCGATTCACGGCTGAACTGGTATTCCTTCGCGGTCTGATCGGCATAGACGCCCATAGCGAAGCCTTCGTATGCGTCCTCCAGGCCATCGAGCGCCATGTGGTCGTGCAATTTGTCGTGGCCGTACTTTTGGCCGCTGCGATGCTTTTGCATCAGGAACGGCGCGCGCGTCATGCTTTCCATGCCGCCGGCGATCACCGTCTCGGCTTCGCCCGCCAGCAAGGCCTGCCGCGCCATCGCGACCGCTTGCAGGCCCGAGCCGCACATTTTGTTCAGCGTGACCGCTTCCGTGTTCTTTGAGAGCCCGGCTTTCAAAGCGGCTTGACGCGCCGGCGCTTGGCCGAGGCCGGCGGAAAGCACGTTGCCCATGAAGATCGTGTCGGCGCCTGCAACGCCGGCTTCCTTCACGGCAGCTTTGACCGCGACGGCGCCGAGATCGGGCGCGGAGAGGTTTGCGAGTTCGCCCAGCAAACCGCCCATCGGCGTGCGGGCCATGCCGACGATGACGATATCTTCGTGGCTCATTGTGAGGTCTTTCCTTCTGGGCGCAGGACCATAATCGTCGAGGTGCCGTGCGCCAACAGGCGCCCGCGCGCATCGGTGAGCTTGCCTTCGGTGGTGATGATGGTGCGCCCTCGGGCGATGACGTGGCCTTCGACGCGAACTTGGCCGGTATCGGCGCTAATGGCGCGGACGAAATTCACTTTGGTTTCGACGCTGGTGTAGCCGACGCCAGCGGAGAGCGTCGTGTGCGCGGCGCAACTGGTGCAGCTGTCGATTAACGTGAGCGCCCAGCCGCCGTGGACGATGCCGAGCGGGTTCAGGATGCGGTCGGAGGTTTCGCCGATGAACACGGCGCGGCCGTCTTCGACTTCGCTGAGGTAAAAACCCAGGGTGCTGGCGATGGAGGGCGGCGGATGATCGCCGGCAATCAAGGCGCGCAATGCTTCGATGCCCGACAAGTTCAAGAGCTGCTTCGCCGCGGCCTTTGCCTCTGACATGCTTGGCCCTCCTTCAAGCGCAGATAGCTATTCGGTGGCCGCGATCCAACCGCCGCCGAGCACGCGGCTGGAATTTGGATCGTAGAACACCGCCGCTTGGCCGGGCGCCACGCCCTCTTCCGGAACGTCAAGCTCGACATGCGCTTGGACCGCCGGCGCCTCGCCGGCGGGGATGGTTGAAATGAGCGTCGTCTTGCCTGCGTTGCGCATGGTGTTGGCGGTTTGCGCCGGCGAGGGCGCCGGCGGTCCAAGAAAGAGCTTCGCCGGCACGGGCGGGCGTGTTGAACGAACACGAACGAGAATGTCACGGCCATTCGGCGGCGTTTCGCCTTCGCCGATCCAGTTCACGTCCTTCAAGGCGATGCGGCTGACGCCGAGCGCTTCGCGCGGGCCGACGATGACGCGCTTGCTGGGTGCGTCGAGCTTCACGACGAAGAGCGGCTCGCCGGTGGCCACGCCCAGGCCGCGGCGTTGACCGACGGTGAAATTGATCACGCCGTCATGGCGGCCCATGACGCGGCCGTCGATATGAACGATGTCGCCCGGCTCAATCGCGCCCGGGCGGAGTTTTTCGACAACGGCTTGGTACTTGCCATTGGGGACAAAGCAGATGTCCTGACTGTCGGGCTTCTCGGCGACGCGGAGCCCCAGTTCATTTGCCAGCGCGCGCGTTTCGCTCTTCGGCAGGCCGCCGAGCGGGAAGCGCAGGAAGGCAAGCTGCTCGCGCGTGGTGGCGAACAGAAAATAAGTTTGATCCTTGCTGGCATCGGCAGCGCGGTGGAGTTCGGGCCCATGCGCGCCTTCGATGCGTTGCACGTAATGGCCGGTGGCGAGGCAATCGGCGCCCAGGTCTTCAGCGACGCGCTTGAGATCCTTGAACTTCACGGTTTGATTGCACCGCACGCACGGGATCGGCGTCGCACCGGCGAGATACGTATCGGCGAAGTCTTCCATCACCGCGTTGCGAAAGCGGCTTTCGTAATCGAGCACGTAATGGGGAAAATCGCAGGCATCGGCGACGCGGCGGGCGTCGTGGATGTCTTGGCCCGCGCAGCACGCGCCCGGCTTGTTCACCGCCGCGCCGTGATCGTAGAGCTGCAAAGTCACGCCGACGACATCGTAGCCCTCGCGCGACAGCATCGCGGCGACCACGGAGCTATCGACGCCGCCCGACATGGCGGCGACGACGCGCGTGTCGCGCGGCGGCTTGGCGAAACCCAAACTGTTGAGGTTCGGGGAATTAAGGGTGCGCGCGGCCGGGGCCGTCGCGGAAAGCAAAGTATCGGTCATATCATCCTCCCCCTGGGGTCAAGGCCCAGGGCGACGCGCTGGCGTATACGCGTGATGGCCTGCACGCGCCAGTGACCTCAGCCGCTGATCGTCTTGCGGCCAAGTCGCCTCGCTCCATGCCACAAGCGCAGCAGAACAACTTCGCTGGGCTCGATCCTGTAGAGCGCGACATAAGGAAAACCGCGCACCCGAAAAGAGCGGACGCCCTTGCCCAAACGCGGACGAGAACGCCCGCTCTTGGGAAAGCGCGCGAGCAGATCACTCAGCAGCTCAATCGAATCGAAAAGACGATCGGCCGACGCTGGGCTTCGTTGAGCGAGATATGTGTACGCCTCGGTCAGATCGCTGACGAACGTCTCCAGACGGCGGACGCGCACTAGGGCTGCCGGTTGCGCTCAGCATAGCGGCGGAGCACCTCAGCTCTTACCGCCTTGGCGTCCCAATCCACTGCCGGGCCGCTGGCGTCCGCTTCCGCGATGAGGGCGCGCAGTTCCTGGATCGTCCGTTCGTCCATGACGTCGTCGTCGCCAACGTAGAGCCCCTGTGAGATTAGCGTCTCGGCCGCGGCGTCCAGCGATTCAAAGCCTTCGTCCGCTCGAAGCTGTTCGAGCCGCGCTGCCAACTCATCTGAGATGGTGACGGTTTTACTCATGCCGGCATTATATCACGAGCTTCAATCCGGTCAAAAGACGCCGTACCTTAGAGATAGTCCAACAGGCTCAGCCGCGAAAGCTCGGAGAACGTCTTGGCGGCGGCTTCGTATTGGACCAGGAGCGAACTGAGCTTCACCGAAACCGCGGCGATGTCGGCGTCAGCCTGGTCGCCTATCTCCTTCAGCAGCAGGTTCGAACGTTCCTGCAGGCGCACGCGCTCGGTGGCGAAGCGCTTTTGCAGCTGGCCGGCGCGGCCCTCCTCGTTGGTAAACTTGGTGGCTTCGCTGTCGAGGCGCCCGGCCAAGTCCTGCAGCGCGGCGCGCTGATCGGCGGTGATGGGCTGGCCGATCGTGCCGCCGCTGGCCGTCAGCAGTTCCTTCATGGCGCCGAGCGTCTCGAGCAGCCCTTGCGAAATTTCCGAGGCTTTGGCGGAAAGCACGATCGGTTCGCCAACGCCGAGATCGAGGGTCTGGTGGCGGGCCGCTTCATCGAAGATGTCCTCGGGGCCGGCGGCGGCGACGAGTTCATCGAGCGACGTGATCTTGACAGGCCCCGCGCCCTGACGCTCGCCGGCGAACAGGGGCTGGCCGTTCCAGGTTTCGTTCAGCGCCGAGACGATGCTGCTGAAAGACAGATCGAGTTCGGTGGCGATGCCGCGGCCGTCATTGGCGGAGATCGCTTCGCGGATCGACTGCGCCAGGATCTGGGCGCCATCGGCGACCTGGCCGAGCGCCGCGCCCTGGACGCCGAACCGCGCCTGCAATTGATTGATGACGGAGGCGCGCGAATCCGCGTTCGCCTTCAAGCTCTGCGCGTTCAGCAGCCGGCTGGCGCCGCCGCCAAAGCCCTGGAGATCGTTCGCGGCGGAGCCGGACGCGACTTGGCGCTGCAGATCGGACAGTTCGCGCGTAATGCGGCGAATGTCGAGCTGCGCTTGGGTGGTGAAACGGAATGTCAGTGCGCCGCTCACGGCTCTCTCCTATCAGCGATAGCCGAGTGTCAGCAATGTATCGAGCATCTCGGTCGCGGCCTGGATAACTCGCGCCGATGCGGCGTACGCGTTCTGATACACCGTCATTTTCATCAACTCGTCGTCGAGGCTGACGCCTTCGATCTGGGCGCGCCTGTCTGCGGCGGCGGTGGCGACAGTCTCGGCGCCGAGCGCTGCGCGCTGTGCGTCGTTGGCGAGGCGGCCGGCTTCGCCGCCCAGGCGAGAAGCGTAGATTGCGAGCGTTGTCGATTGCGCACCGAGGAGGCCCGCAACGCTGAAATTGCGCTGACTGTCGCGGGCGGCGACGAGCGCGGAGGCGCCGCGATTGTCGCCCGCCTCGATCACGCGCTGGCCTATGGCGGCGCTAAGGTCCGGCCGGCCGACGGCGAGGCGCGAAGGATCAGCGGCGATCAGCGGCTCTACGTTGACTTCGAGGGCGCGGCCCGCAGTCGCGGCGTCGGAGAGGCCGTTAAGCACCGTGAACGAAACGCCCGTGCCGCCGCGTATGGTCGAGTCTGCGATGAGATCGACCTGGAACGGCGCGGTGGGCGCGAAATTGATGCGCCCAGTGGCGGGATCGATCGCGAACTGGCCGTAGCCGCCGACGCCCGTGCCGGCTGCATTGAGCGCGGAGAGGACGTCGTCCCAATCGGCGCCGGGCGCCGCGAGCGCGCCGGTGATGGAAATTGTGCGCTCGGCGACGAAACGGCCGGAGGAATCGCTGACCCGGTAAACAAGCTCGCCGCCGGCGTTGAGACCGTGCGCATCGGCGCCGCTGAGGCCGGTTTCAAAAAACATCGGTGTCGGCCGCGCGACGAGATCGTTGAGGCCGAAGAAGTGCGAGAAGCCGCGCCCGGCGCGGTCGGCGGGATCGTTCGCGTCCTGCTGCACGACGAGACCGCCGCTATTGCTGACATTGAGCGAGAGTACGCCATTGGCGAAGTTCGCGCTGCCGGACGGTGTGGTTGCGCCAAGCGCCGCGTTGAGCGCGTTGGTGAAGGCTGTCACTGAGCCGGCGGCGAAGCTATGGACCCCGGCGGGCGCTTCCGTCGTGATGGTGCGGGCGTCGAAATCTATGCTGAGCCGTTCGCGCAGACTGCCGCCTGCATCGACGAGGCCGATCGTCGCTTCACCGCTAAAGCCGATCGCATCCGTGCCGAGCAGGCCGGTTTGACGGCCGACCATTTGCGACACCGCGGGCGATGAGGCGTTTTCGTTGTGAACCTCGTTCATTGCGTCGCCGAGCGCGGCGGCGAAACCGCCCAGCGCTTCGGCAAGGCCGGCGAGATCGCGGTCGCGGACGTCCAGCAGGCCCTTAATTTCGCCACCGAGCAGCATGGGCTCGAGGTTGGAATTGGTGCCAAGCTGTTCGTTGATGCGGATGACGCCGTGCGTGGTGAATTCCGCGGAGTTTGGCTGATAGCTGAGCCGCGCCGGCGTTTGGCCGACAAGCAGCGCGCCGCCGCTGGTGCGCACGTGGACGCCGCCCTCCTCCAGCGGAGAAACGCGAACCTCCATCAAAGCGGCGAGCTTATCGATCAACGCGGACTGCACATTCTCGGCGCCGCTTGCATCGGCGCCTGTGCGCTTGTTGAGGCGTATCTCTTCGTTCAGCTCGGAAATGCGGGTGACGAGGCTTTGAGCTTCCGCGACAGCATCGCCGATGCGCTGATCGGCTTCGGCGACGAGATCCTGGATCGTTTGTCCGACGCGCTGCACTTCGACGTACGTCGCTTCCAGCGAGGTTACTGCATCGACACGGCGCAAGGCGGACGCTGGATCGACTCCGAGTTCGGTCAGGCCCGACCAGAAATCGTCCAGCAGTGCGAACATGGAGGTGGTGCTGGCGGGATCGCCGAAACTGGATTGCGCGCGGGCGAGAATATCGGCGCGGACGGCCGACGACCCCTTCGCGCCCTCGGCGATGTAGCTCGCGGTGGCGAGAAAGCGATCGGCTGCGCGCTGGATATTTTCGACCTGAACGCCGGCGCCGGCGCCGAGATGCGTCAGCGCCGAGAGCGTGACTTCGGTGCGGACGTAGCCAGGCGTGTTGGCGTTGGCGATGTTCTGCGAAACGATGCCGATGCCGGTCTGAGAAGCGCGAAGCCCGGAGAGGCCGGAGAGCAGGACCGTGGAGATGCTCATTGGGGCGCACCCGGCAAAAGGCGCCGAGCGGCAGGCGGATTCTGCCGCGTGCGGCGGGACGGCCGTTGGCCCCCTTTGGCGCGTGCAAATGCTTGACGCAAAACGCTTTTCTCCCCTGAGCTGCGCCTCTGCAAGCAAGTGACGGCGCGGGCCCTGGCGGACACCCTCGCACGGGCGGGGCCATGGTTAAGCGCCCGGCAGAAGCTGCCGGGCGGCGGCGCATTCTGCCTGGCTGCGCCGCGAGAGCGCGACGTAATGTCGTTGTTTTTGCTCGGATTTATTTGGTTAGCGGGGTGGCCCAGGGCTTGCTGACATCCTTAAGCCGCCGTGCGTGCGGCTTGGGGGACGGAATGGACTTCGCGGCCGATGCCGTCATCGAGGC
>JACMMP010000014.1 GCA_014378995.1 Hyphomonadaceae bacterium | reverse complement strand
GGCGCCCGCGGCGCGATCGAGGCGCCGTCCGGTCCGATCCCGACGATCATCGACCGCAACGCTTAGCGCGCGCCGCGAAAAAACCCCGATCCGGGGACGACTTCGCCTTTCCTGTAATTCATCTTGCCCCTTCGGTCCTGGCGCCGTTCTTGTAGCGCTGCGGTTGTTGGGCGAGGCATGAAGCACGCGAAAGTATCGAACGCGTGGCGTCCAGTGCGCGCGCGCGGGAGCAATCGGCGGGGCCTCGACGGCGCGCTGAGCGCGTTGGCGTTCAATTTCTTCCTGTTGTTGCTGCCGCTGGCGGGCGCGGCGGCGTTAATCGTTATCGCGCGCGATCACCTTTACGCCTACGAATACTCGCAAGAAGGCGCTCGGGCCGTCGCGCTCCGCGTGGCGCGATTGAATGGCGAACTGATCCAGGTCGATTTCGACCGGGAAAACCAGTGGGACGCGCTCGTCGATATGGAGCTGCGCGCCAGCGACATCCACGCCGCGCGAGGCTTTCTGTTGTCAGGTTCGGGCATCCTGCCGAGACCCGCCGCCGAAGTTTTGCGCCAGGCAGACGCCACCGATGCAGAACTCGAAGTCGCCGCGCTCCAATTGCTGACGCCCAGCACCCGCGCGCGCTACGAAGCCGCAGGCCCCCTGCTCTCGCAACAAGACCAGCACGCCACTCCCGCGGCGCCGCCGGCCATCGGCGGCGCGGAAGATTTCGAACTGATGGCGCGGGCCGTGCTGGCGGAGCCGGAATCCGACACGCTGCAATTTGTGCTGACTGGGTTTGGGCTCGGGCTCGGCGGCGACCTTTCGCCCAGCATGGCGCGCGGCGCGCTGGTGCTGCTCGACGCCAGCCGGCGCGAGGATTATTCAGAAACGCTCGCGGCCGAGGTCTCGGCGATGTTCAACGCGGCCATGCCCGCCGGGGCGTTCCGGGAAGCCGCGCGCGCCAACGCCGACACCGTTACCTTCGCCGCAGCGCGCGAAGCGTTCAGCGGGTCGGTATCGGCGCGACACGCGGGCGCGGCGCGCGCCGTTCTGGATCAGCTTGGATCAATCAGCGAGGCTACATCGCCCGCAGGGGCGGCGGCCTTGCTGACGCACGCCACCTCGCTTCGCGATTTGCCGCGGCTGACGCTACTGGCGCAAGCTGCCGGGGACCGCGCTGTCGCGGCCGCGAAACGCTTGCCGCGCGATGGGCGGCTGATTAATGCGGCGCGCGGCCAACTGACGATGACGCAGGATCTAATCGCCGCTTTGGTTGTGGTGGCCATCGCTTTGCTGGGCTTGGTGCTGATCGTGGTTTTGAAGCTTACGCAAGCCGGCGTCGCAGCGTTGCGTCGCTTCCGCGCCGGTGACGACTTCGACTATGGCGGTGGGGAACTGGTCGAGATCAGCACCAGCAATTGGCGTCCGGTGGGTAATTAGTCGGCAGTCAGTGGTCAGTGATGGCGCCCTGCTGCCTCCTCACCACTGACTACCTAAACAACGACAGCACAGACTGCGGTTCGACATTAGCGATGCTAGCGCCGCTTGCGGCCTCCAGGCCCTGGCGCACTTGCAGCGCCAATAAGCGCGCGCCATCGGCGTCGAGATCGTGACGGATCCTGCCCGCGCCTTCGGCGGCGCCGATGAAGCCCTGATGCGCTTCGAGCGCGCGGGCGCTGTCGAGCAATTGGCTCATGGCGTCTTGCAGGGATTCAAGTGACCGCTGAGCGGCTTCTGGCAGCGCCGGATCGGTGACTTTCGCGTCCGCGGCGACCGCCATCGCGCCGTTGCCGCCGAGCCGGAGATCGATGCCGGCCACCACGGCCGGGGCTGCGCCGGGCTCCGCCTGCACATCGATGTTCTCGCCCGCGAGCAAGCGCGCGCCGCCCGCAATGGCCGCTTCGACGCGCTGGCTGAAGCCGGAAAGCAGTGCTGAGAGTTCGGTTTGCGCCGCGTCGCCGCCGGTGCGCGCGAGGCCTTGCGCCTTCACCAGGACCGCCTGCGCATCCTGACCGAGCGCCAGCGCCTGATGTGTCTGCAACAGGCCTTCGCGCACGCTGTCGCGTGCGGCGCTCAGCGAGGCGCTGCTCAGTTCGACGCGGTCACTTGAGCCCGCCTCTTCTCGGCGCGGGTTGGCTTGGGGCTTGGCGTAACGGGGATCGACGCCGAGTGCGTTTGCGCCCGCCGTCCCAGTGTGAATGCTCGAAACCATGCCAGCCGCTCCTTCGGATCGCGCGCCAAGCGAGGCGCGCAGCG
Source organism: Hyphomonadaceae bacterium (assembly GCA_014378995.1). Taxonomy (GTDB): domain Bacteria; phylum Pseudomonadota; class Alphaproteobacteria; order Caulobacterales; family Aquidulcibacteraceae; genus Vitreimonas. Next base: position 7,750 of record JACMMP010000014.1, on the reverse strand, counting down.
TTCTTCGCCACGGCAGCGAAATGACATCCGAATCGTTAATGAAGCGTTAACGCTAACGCCTCCGAAACAACTATTTTTAGACTTTGTTTACGTTTTGCCGCCGGTGAGCGCGCGCATGTAGGCCATCACGGCGCGCGAATAGGCGAGTTGAGACTCGCTCGGGTAGCGGCGCAGAGTCTCTTCAGTGTTGGCGTCCGTCAAGGTGGCGATGAAACGGCCCGCTTCAGCGTCCAGCTGAACGTGGACGTCGTTGGGCATCACTTTGCCTTGGAGCGCAGCGAGGTGTTCGGCAAAACGCCGTTCGGCCGCTTTCGCGGCCGGCCCCTGTTCCGCATCGAGTTGCGGCGCTCGTACGTGCAACTCGGGCGGCGGGGTAATTGGAGCGATGCGTGCCATGGCTCAACCCTGCCTGCGGAAATCGGCGGGAGGCCCGAGAGCCTCCCGCCTTTTCCATTTTCCGCTTAACGGAAGAACGACAGAACGATCGACGGCGCGGAGTTCGCGATCGACAAGGCTTGCGCGCCCAGCTGCTGCTTAACTTGCAGAGCTTGCAGGCGAGCCGATTCCTTGGCGAGGTCAGCGTCGACGAGGTTGCCGATACCGGCTTCGATCGAGTCGGTCAGCTTGCCCAAGAAGGACTTCTGCACGTCCAGGGCCTTTGACTGAGCGCCGAGCGAGGCCATGTCCTTGTTCAGGTTGGTCAGCGCGGTGTCGATGGCGTCGGAGGCGAGAGCGCCGCCGGCGGCGGTCGAGACGTCGAGCGACGCGGTGAAGCCAGCGAGCGCTTGGCCGGCCGTGCCGAGACGGAAGTCGAAGCCCGAAACGGTCAGCGAGTTGCTGCCGGCGCCGGGCGCCACGACTTGCGTCATGGAGGTGCCGGTGGCGGTGTCGGTGCCGTCGAAATAGCCGTTGTCATCGACGCCAGCGCCAGCGCCGTCTTCATAGGTGACGGTGAAGTCTTCAGCCGATGCGTAGCTGATGACGCCAGTGGTGTCGTCATAGGTCGCCGTCACGCGGCCGCCGGACGCGGCGCCCACGCTATCGACGAATTCTTGGATCGTGTCGGCGGCGTCGACGTCGACCGTGAAGGTCGTCGTCTCATTGCCGTTGGTGATCGTGAACGACAATTCGTCGTTGGCGCCGACCGTCAACGCGCCGTTGGCCGTTTCCAGCGTGGCGGTGGACGAGTAGAGCGTGCCGACCGTCAGACCGTTGAGTTCGAACGCGCCGGAAGAGCCGCCGATGTCGGAGGTGAGCACGCTGAAGGCCGAGGCGCCGCCGGTCAGATTGCTGCCGTTGACGAGGTTCGAGCCGTTGAACGTCGCGGCGTTGGCGATCTGGTTGACCTGATCGCGCAGGGCGGCGAAGTCGGCTTGCAGAGCGTCGCGTTGATCTTGGCTGAGGTCGTTCGCTTGCGCGGCGACGGCCTTGTCCTTCAATTGCTTCAGAATGTCGCCGATCGCTTCACCGGCCGACAGGCCGACGTCGATCACTGAGGTGGCGCGGTCGATACCGTCTTGCACAGCGCCGAGCGAGGCGACGCGGGCGCGCTGGCCTTCGGCGATGGCGAACACGGCGCCGTTGTCCTTCGCGCTCGACACCTTGAGGCCGGTGTTGATGCGCTGTTGGACTTCAGAGAGTTCGTTGGTGGTGCGGTTGAGGGATTGGAGCGCGACGAGCGCGCCATAGTTCGTGTTGACGCTGGTCATTTATGTAGGTCCTTCTGGACTTAGGTTGACCGGCCGTTTTGGCCGGCTGGACGTTGCCGTCCCGCAAGCGCGCCAGCACCCCGCCCTGTGATGGGGAGACTTTCGCGTTGGCGATTTTTGTAAGGTTCTAAAGTTAATAAGAGGTCGACGCCGGAACGATCCGGGCCGGCAATCTTTGCCCACCTTAACGCGCGGCCAGGCCTTCCATCATCGCGCGATTGATATCGATCAGCGGCTCGACATCGGCGCCTTCGCGCAATACTTCGCTCGAATAGCGCGCCACCCAGATCGCCAACGACATGATCTGGCCGCGCAGCGCCAGCGGCAATTGGTTCTCGGGCGCAGAGCAATCAGAGGCGAGCATATTCCACAGGCGTCGATTGGCGTTGATCGCGTCTGCCTTCGCCTGAACCGTGGCCGGCTCGTCCTTAAGGCGGACGAGCCCTGCGGTCGCTTGGCCAAAGGCGCGGTACTCAATGTCGCGCGGATGCTCAGCCTGTGTGGCTGCGCGCTGGTACGCTTTGATCGACATGCCCCAGCCCCAAGCGCTCGGCCTCATACGAAATGAGTTTCCGGCAGCGCATCAACGCCCTGTAGTATTCGCCGCCCATTACTTCTTTGGAAACGCCGATACACTCGGCCAGCACCGCGGGATCGCGCACCGCGCCCATGAACTCGGCCAGCTTGGCCGCGAACTCGCCATAGGCTTTGTCCCGGCCTTGATCGTCCAGATACATGAGCATGATGGGAAAATAGATCCGCTTGGCCGGCGTATCGGCCTCGTCGGGCTGCATGATGTCTTTCTCGCGCAGCACCGAGGCTTTGTTCTGCAGCACCAGCGCGGCGCGCCGGTCGCCATTCTGAACAACCGCGCCGTTCACGACGAATTTCTCGCCCGGACGCAACGACAATTTGAGCGGCATTCGGCCCTCCTCCCGGTTCTGGGAGTCCATCAATGTTAACCTTTGCAGCGCAGCGGTTAACGAGATGTTGCGAAAGGCGCCGCGCGGGCCTTATTGCTGAAGCGAAACCGTGATCAGTGCAGCGCCGAGGACGATCCGCATGCGATTTGAAGGCACCAAAGACTATATCGCTACGGAAGACCTGAAGGTCGCCGTCAACGCGGCGATCACGCTGGAGCGGCCCCTCCTCATCAAGGGCGAGCCCGGCACCGGCAAGACCATGCTGGCGATTGAGGTGGCCAAGAGCCTCGGTGCGCCGCTGATCGAGTGGCACATCAAGTCGACCACCAAGGCGGTGCAAGGTTTGTACGAGTACGACGCCGTCATGCGCCTGCGCGACAGCCAGCTCGGCGACGCGCGCTCCAGCGACATCGCCAATTACATCAAGCGCGGCAAACTCTGGGAAGCGTTCGAGAGCCCGGTGCGCCCGGTGCTGCTGATCGACGAGATCGACAAAGCCGACATCGAATTTCCGAACGACCTCCTGCAAGAGCTCGATCGGATGGAATTCTACGTCTACGAGCTCGACCGCACCATCAAAGCCAAGGTGCGTCCGATCATGATGATCACCTCGAACAACGAAAAAGAATTGCCGGACGCCTTCCTGCGCCGCTGTTTCTTCCACTACATCCGCTTCCCCGACGAAGAGACGATGCGCGCCATCGTCGAGTCGCACTATCCGGGCGTGAAGACGCGCCTAGTCAACGAAGCGCTGAAGATTTTCTACGACATGCGCAAAGTGCCAGGCCTGAAGAAGAAGCCGAGCACGAGCGAATTGCTCGATTGGCTGAAGCTGCTGCTGACCGACGACGTTGACCCGGAAACGCTAAAGAGCCGCGATCCAGCAAAGCTGATCCCGCCCATGCACGGCGCGCTGTTGAAGAACGAAGCCGACGTGATGCTGTTCGAGCGGCTGGCGTTCCTAGCGCGGCGTGAGCAGCGGGGTGGGCAGTGAGGTCGCTCCTACCCGCGCTATTGTTTGCGCTCAGTTTCGCGGCCACCAACCCGGCTTTAGCTCAAGCGCCACAGCCATCCCGAATCGAAGAGGCCCGCGCTTTAATTCAGACCAATGGCGTTGGAGATGTATTCGAGGCCCTCGAAGACGACAGCATTGCCGTTCGGCACACGGCCAGCGGCCTCACCTGCCACTTCTACGGCGGAGAAACGCGAATCGACCTGATCGCCTTTTCCCAAGTCGCCCGCAGCGATGATGTGGGCTGCAACAGCGAGGGCGAAAACCGGTCGCAGACGCTTTACGCCACGCGTTACATGCCGCCAATCACGGTTGATCGAGCGATGGGCGATGCCATCGCCGGCATTCGCAACCGATTTAGCGACGCACGTCCAACACCGGCGTTGATGAGCATGTCGACAGAAGGTTTGTCTGAACCGTTGATACAACACTTCCTGGTCACCGTGAGAGGTGAGCAGTGGATGACGAGCGCGTATATCGTGCAGGACGGCGAATGGATCATCAAACTCCGATACTCGCAACAGGCGACAAATGAGGAATTGATGGCGGCCCAACTTGAGGCAGGCGCGATTTTCGCGCTCGCGCAGGTGGAAATCCAAAACTAATGTTCCAACGCTTCTTCACCGAACTGCGCGCCGCGCGCGTGCCCGTCAGCCTCAAGGAATACCTTGTGCTGATCGAGGCGCTGGAGAAGGACGCCATCGCGCCGAACGTGCAGGATTTCTACTATCTCTCGCGCACCGCTTTGGTGAAAGACGAACGCCACCTCGACAAATTCGACCGCGTGTTTGGGCACGTCTTCAAGGGCCTTGAAAACACCGCCGAAGCGGCGAGCGCCGAGATTCCAGCCGAATGGCTGCAAGCGCTGACGGAGAAGTTTCTCACCGACGAAGAGAAGGCGCAAATCGAGGCGCTCGGCGGTTGGGACAAGTTGATGGAGACGTTGAAGGAGCGGCTCGAAGAACAAAAGAAGCGTCACGAGGGCGGCAATAAATGGATCGGCACCGGCGGCACCTCCCCGTTTGGCAATTCGGGCTTCAACCCAGAAGGCGTGCGCATCGGCGGCGAAGGCGGCCAGCGCAAAGCCGTGAAGGTCTGGGACAAGCGCGAGTACAAGAATCTCGACGACAGCGTCGAACTTGGCGTCCGCAACATCAAGGTGGCGCTACGGCGCTTGCGCAAGTTTGCCCGTACCGGCGCGCCGGACGAGCTTGATCTCGACGGCACGATCAAAACCAGCGCGCGCCAAGGCTATCTCGACCTGGTGATGCGCCCCGAGCGGCGTAACGCCGTGAAGGTGCTGCTGCTGCTCGACATCGGCGGCTCGATGGATAGCCACATCAAGCTTTGCGAGGAGCTCTTCTCCGCCGCGCGCACCGAATTCAAGAGCCTCGAATTTTTCTACTTCCACAACTGCCTCTATGAGAGCGTCTGGAAGGACAATCGCCGCCGCCAGGACGAAAAAACGATGACCTGGGATCTGCTGCACAAATATCCGAGCGATTATCGCGTGGTCTTCGTCGGCGACGCCACCATGAGCCCCTACGAAATCACTTATCCGGGCGGCTCGGTGGAGCACTGGAACGAAGAAGCCGGCGCGCTCTGGCTGCAGCGCGTGGCGGACGTGTACGAGCGCGTGGTGTGGCTCAATCCCACCCCGCGCGCGCACTGGGACCACACGCCGTCGATCCAACTGGTGCGCGAAATCATCGGCCACGACCGCATGTTCCCGCTGACGATCGAAGGGCTGGATGGCGCGATGCGGGAGCTCAGCCGATGAGTTGATGCCCTCTGCCGGTTAGGGAGAGGGTGTGACGCCGAAGGCGGACGGGTGAGGTTTACCGGCCTATCAGAACAAGACTTGTCGCGCGCTTGTCGGGACGCGTGGCAAACCTCATCCGGCCGCTCCGCGGCCACCTTCTCCTTAACCAGGAGAAGGGATGCCAACCCTCATCCCGGCCGCGTTTCTAACCACATTGTCGGCGTTTGCCGTTTCCCCAAATCCGCCCCATCTTGAAGTGTCTTTTGACCGGAAGCCCACATGCGCGCCCATCTCGGCCTCATTCCCGTATTTCTCATCCTTGCCCTCACCGCCTGCGATCAGGGCGAGGTCAGCACTGAGGGCGCCGATCCGCGTGTCGTGCAAGCGCGCGGCACGTTGGCCGAGAGCGAGCAAGCAACGATCGCGATCTTTGAATCTGCGTCGCCCTCAGTCGTGCTCGTCATCAGCCGCACGGGCGGCGGCTTCCAGGAAGAGATCGGCGCCGGCACCGGCTTTGTCTGGGACGAGGCCGGACACATCGTCACCAACAACCACGTCGTGCAGGCCGATCAGATTTTGGTGCGCATGCCCGGCGGCGAGGACGCGCCCGCGACCGTTATCGGCCGTGCGCCGCAGTACGACATCGCCGTGCTGCGCCTCGCGCAACGCCCCAATGCGCCGCCGCTGCCGATTGGAACGTCGGCCGATCTGCAAGTCGGGCAAGCGACGTTCGCCATCGGCAATCCGTTCGGCTTCGATCGCACCATCACATCGGGCATCGTCAGCGCGCTGGGGCGCCAGCTGCCGACGCAAGAAGGCCGCGAGATCGCCGACGTGATCCAGACCGACGCCGCCATCAATCCCGGCAATTCGGGCGGCCCCCTGCTCGACAGCGCCGGCCGCGTCATCGGCGTGACCACCGCGATCTATTCGCCATCCGGCGCTTATGCGGGCTTGGGCTTCGCCGTGCCGATCGACACCGTCGCGCGCGTCGTGCCGCAACTGATCGCGAACGGCCGCGCGCCAGTGGCCGGCATCGGCATTCTCGCCGCCGATCAATCAATCTCGGCCCGCCTCGGCGTGGAAGGCGTACTGGTTTGGCAAGTCGGGCGCGGCTCGCCAGCCGAGCGCGCAGGCCTGCGCAGCAGCGATCCGCAGCGCGGCGTCATGGGCGATGTGATCGTTGAAGCCGAAGGCCAGCCGGTACGCCGTCTCGTCGATCTTACCAATGCGCTCGACCGCGTCGGCGTCGGCGGCACGGTGAACCTCATCGTCCAACGCGGCGAGCAGCGGGTGAACGTGCCGGTGCCGGTCGAAGACATCGGCGCGGGCGAAACGGCGGCCAAGTAGCGCCTAGCTGGCGCGCCACACCAATTCCGCTGGACGATAACCCAGTGCGGTGATGCGCTGCTCGAAATCCACGCGTTGCTCGGGGGTGATCGTTTCGGCGCGCGTCAACACCCAGAGGTACTTGCCTTGAGGCTCGCCGACGATGCTCCAGGAATAATCGTCGGCGCGCTGCAGCACCCAATAATCTCCCCAAAACGGGCCGAAGAAGCTGACTTCGAGCTTGCCCTCGCCGGGCGCCCCCGCCGGCCGGGCGCGTCCGCGAGCGACGCGTTCGCGGCCGTCAGCCTGAATGCAGGTATTGATGACGGAGATGAGACCCCCAGCCTGGACGCCGTACTCCGCCGTCACGCGCTGACAGCCTTCTTCGAAACGGTTCGGCAATCGCGCCTGCTCGTGCCAGAAGCCGAGATATCGCTCCTGCTCAATCCGGGCGACCGAAAGCGGCTCATCGCTTATGCGATAGACTGGACCACTGCAGGCAGAGAGCGCAGCAGCGGCGATGGCGAGGACAAGATAACGCATGACCGCTGATACGTCCCGCTTGTCGGTTCGGTTCCCTTCGCGGACACTATCGACGGGGAGTCGGATGGACCGCCGCGCTTTTCTAGCCGCCGCAGCCGCATGCAGCGTCGTCAGCGCCTCGACGGCGCAGATCGCGCGCGCCCAGCCAATGCGTCGCTTCGGCGAAGCGGCGGCCTATAGCGCTCAGCGCAACGGCGCCTCGTTCATGGTGGTGCGCCATGGGGTCGTGCTCGGCGAGGATTATCCCGGCGGCGGCAATCCCGACATGCGTTATCCTATCGGCGCCGGAACGCGGCTGTTTGCAGCGCTGCTCGCGGCCTCGCTTGCCGAGGACCGGCTGCTCACGTTGGACGAACCGGTCGCGCTGACGCTCGGCGACTGGGGCGCGCATCCACTCAAAAGCACCATCTCCCTACGCGCGCTACTGAGCGGGGCGAGCGGCATCGCGTTCGGGCGCGCGCGCGACCGATCG
>JACMMP010000080.1 GCA_014378995.1 Hyphomonadaceae bacterium | reverse complement strand
GGCGCCTTCGCGCTGGAGGTCGGGAGCGGGCAGGCCGTGGACGTGCTGGCGCTGGCGCAGGCGGAAGGGTTAGCCACGGACCCGCCCCGGCTAGACCTTGCCGGGATCGCGCGGCTGGTTACCGGCAGGCGAAAGGAATGATGGTCTGCCCTGAAAAAACCCTTGGAGCGGGAGGCGGGCCGCATTACGTTCAATACCGGAATCGAACGCCAGACAGATTCAGGGCTGAATCGGCGCCGGTTCCATTGGCAGGCGCGCTCAACGCCGCCGCGGCTTTCCTCAGCATGAGGTCAGGATACGAACGCGGCGCACGCGCCAGCTAAGCAGCCCGAATAAGCGGGCGAGTTGGCAAAGCAACTAGGCTTTTGAAAACGAGGCGCAGGGCGCGAGACCTTCGGGTCTTAGCTTCCAGAGGCGAACCTCACAGGACCACACGAATGCACGGTGGACAACATTCCATGAAGCGTCAGCGCGGTCGCGGCCGTAGGCCCGGCGGTGGCGGTGGCGGCGGCGGTAGTGGTGGCGGCGGCGGCGGCGGCGGCCATCAGCACAACAACAACCCAAACCGGACCATGGAAAGCAATGGGCCGGATATGAAGGTCCGGGGACCAGCGTCTCTTATTCATGAGCGCTACCTGCAGTTGGCGCGCGACGCGGCGTCCTCCGGGGACCGCGTTCTGAGCGAAAATTATCTCCAACACGCCGACCATTATTTCCGCCTTGTGCGGCAGATGCAGCCAGCCGCTCCGCCGCCCCAGCCTGAACGCTACGCCAACGACCAGGACTACGAGGGCGAGGAAGAGGGCGCTTCGGAGATGGCAGTCGCCGAAGGCGGCGGGAACGTCGCCGAGGCCGGCGAGCAGCCGGAAGTTGAATTCCCGCAAGGGCAGCAGCAACAGCAGCACCAACAGCAGTTCGATCGCGGTGACGCTAGTCGCCGCCGCGGCCGTCGCAGCCGCTTCCGCCCGGATGGCGAACGCGAGGGCGGTGAGAATCGCGAAGGCGGTGGTGACGAGCCGCAGCGCGCCGAGCGTCAAGAGCGCACTGAAGGTGAAGTCCGCCGCGAACGCACTGAAGAACCGCGCGACGCGCGCGACGCGCGCGAGCCGCGCCGCGACCGCCAGCCGCGCGAAGAGCGCGAAGCTTCAGGCCCGGAAGGCTTTTCCAGCGGGCCTAAGCCGGCATTCCTGCGCGGCAGCGACTAATCAGCGTTTAGACGTTGGCGGCCTGGGCGGCGCTGCAAGGCGCCGCTCAAGGTCTTCGCGCGAGTGACGTTCGACGTCGGCGAGGTGATCTTCGCCTAGATCGCGGCCGCGGAAGAAGTGGTCTGCCCCCTCGACAGGGGCGGCGTCGACCTTGATGTTTTTCTGCGTACGGATGCGGCTGATCACGCGCTCCATATCCTGCGCCGTCGTCACGCTGTCGCGGGTGCCATAGATGATGACGCCGGACGCCGGGCAAGGCGCAAGAAACGAGAGATCGTAATGGTTCGCCGGCGGCGCCACGGCGATGAAGCCGTCGATCTCCGGCCGGCGCATGAGCAATTGCAGCCCAATCCAAGCGCCGAACGAATAGCCGCCCACCCAGCACTGCTCGGCGTTTGGGTTCATGCTCTGCAGGTAGTCGAGCGCGGAGGCGGCGTCTGAGAGCTCGCCCATGCCGTTGTCGAACACGCCCTGGCTGCGGCCGATGCCGCGGAAGTTAAAGCGCAGGATGCCAAAGCCCTTATCCGCGAACAGCTTATAGAGCTGCACCGTGACACGGTCCTGCATCGAGCCGCCGGCGCGCGGATGGCCATGCAGCACCAGCGCGATCGGAGCGCCTTCTTTGGACGGCTCCTGATACCGGCCCTCGACCCGACCGGCAGCGCCCGGAAAAATCACTTCAGCCATTAAATGCGACCCCGGCCAGCCAGTAAAATCCGGCGGCTAATTCTTGACCAAAACACTCGGGTATCTTAGCTGACACCTAAGATGGCCCGGCCCCGAAGGGGGCGGCTTCTAGCATGATTTTGGGGACGTGCGAGGGTCGCGGAAAGGGATCGGCATGCGTTTAACCTCGAAAGGCCGCTATGCAGTAATGGCGATGGCGGATCTGGCGCTGCACGGCGGTGTCGATAGGGCTGTTCCGTTACAGGAGGTGGCGCGGCGGCAGGAGATTTCGCTCTCATACTTGGAGCAGCTGTTCGCCCGCATGCGCCGCGCCGGTCTGGTCGCAGGGGTGCGCGGTCCTGGCGGCGGCTATCGCCTCGCCCGCGGCTCGCACGCCATCACCATCGCCGAGATCATTGCGGCTGTGAACGAGCCGATCAAAGCCACGCGGTGCGAAGAGGGTTCAAACAAAAGCTGCCTCGGCCGCAACGGCCGTTGCATAGCGCATGGGCTCTGGCAGGAGATGGGTGACCGCATTCAGCATTTTCTCGGCTCGGTATCTCTGGCCGATGTTTTGGAGCAGCGTTTCGACGGCAGCGCGCGCATCGCTGCGGAATAGGATTGATGACGAAGACGCCGATCTATTGCGACTATAACGCGGGCGCGCCGATCCGAGCGGAAGCGGCGGTCGCGATGTCGCGCGCGCTGGCGCTTGGCGGCAATGCATCGTCCGTGCACGCGTTCGGCCGGCGTATGCGGGCCATGATAGAGGATGCCCGAGAGCAACTCGCGACGGCGGCCGAAGCCAGCGCAGAGAACGTCGTGTTCACGTCGGGCGCCACGGAGGCGTTGCATCTGGCGCTCACCAGCGCCGGCGCTGCGTCGTTGATCATATCGGCGGTCGAGCACGATGCGGTGTACGAACATGCGTCACGCGCACTGAAAGCCGCGCGCATTGCGCCGGTGGACGCTGACGGTTTGATCGATTTTGGTGCACTCACTGCGTTGCTCGCCCAAGCGCCCAAGCCCGCGCTAGTCGCAGTTCAGCTCGCCAACAATGAAACTGGCGTGATCCAACCTATCGCACGTGTCGCTGCAATCTGCCGCGAATACGGCGCGCTGCTGCTGGTGGACGCCGCGCAAGCCTTTTGCCGCATTCCCGTCCGCATCGGCGATCTCGATGCAACTTACCTCGTCGTCTCCAGTCACAAGCTCGGCGGCCCG
>JACMMP010000013.1 GCA_014378995.1 Hyphomonadaceae bacterium | reverse complement strand
CTGCCCTCTCCCCCGCGTGGGGGGAGAGGGTTCTTGGCCGACTTCCAACAAATAAAGCTGCCGCCCCACCTGCCCCTGCAGCTCCGGAAACTCGCCGACTGTCTCCGTCACCAAATCCATTTTGCAGAGTTCAGCCGCGCGTTCGACCAAAGCGCGATCGGCGCCGGTCACCGCGCCCAGCTCAACCGCAAGCGCCTTCACGCGCTCGACCTTGTCCCACACGCTGCCGAGCTTCTGGTGGAACACGATCTTCTTCAGCTTCTCGCGGCGCTCTTCAGTGAATAGCGGCGTCTTGCGATCCGCATCCCAGAAGAAGCGCGCATCGTTGAGGCGCGCGCTCAGCACGCGCGCATTGCCCGCCGCGATGGCTTTGCCGCCGTCTTTCGCTTCGACATTCGCCACCGTCACGAAATTCGGCGCCAACTTCGCGCTCTTCGGATCGCGCACGGCGAAATATTTCTGGTGCGTGCGCATCGAGAGCCGGATCACTTCGCCTGGCAGATCGAGAAACGCCGGATCCATGTCGCCGAGCAGCACCACCGGCCACTCCACCAGCCCCGCCACTTCTTCCAGCAGGCCGATATCGTCAACCAATTCGAGCCCGCGCGCCGCGCAGAGCTTCGTTGCTTGTTCTAGAATGAGGGCCTTGCGCTCCTCGCGCTCGATCAACACTTTCGCGCCGCGCAGCTTCGAGGCGTGATCGGACGCGCTCGTCACCGGCATCGCTTCGGGCGCATGAAAGCGATGGCCCCAGGTCACGGCCTCCGAGCCCACGCCTTCGATGTCGATTTTCACAGCCTTACCATCGAACACGCAGCAAATGTTGTGCAGCGGCCGCACCCAAGTCAGATCGCTCGATCCCGAGCGCATAGATTTCGGCCACGGAAACGCGCGCACGATCTCCGGCACGATCTCTTGCACGATCGCGCTCGTCTCGCGCCCAGCGCGTTCGATCCGCGCGATGTAGAACGCGCCCTTCTTGTCCTCAACGATCTGCGCTTGATCGATTGAGCTAAGCCCCGCGCCTTTGAGGAAGCCCTGGAGCGCTTGCTCAGGCGAACCAACGCGCGGCCCTTTACGCTCCTCGTTCACGTCAGCGGCTTTCGCCGGCAAATCATCAATCACCGCACCAATGCGGCGGGGCGAGGAGAACGTCTTGATCGCTCTAGTGTCGAGGCCGGCGGCTTTGAGCTTCTCGCCCAACGCCTTCGCCAAATCCTCCTCAGCGCGCTTTTGCATGCGCGCCGGGATTTCTTCGGAGAAAAATTCGATCAGGAGCTGGGGCATCAGCTTTGCCCCTCCGCCCATTGCTGCGCGCAGCCCTTGGCCAAATCCCGCACCCGCGCGATGAAGCTTTGCCGCTCCGTTGGCGACACCACGCCGCGCGCATCCAGCAGATTGAACAAGTGCGACGCCTTCAGCGTGTAATCGAACGCCGGCAGCACATTGCCTTCTTTGAGCAACCGCGCCGCTGTCGCTTCCGCATCTCCGAACCAACGCAGCACCATCTCCGGATCGCTGAGTTCGAAATTGAAGCGCGATTGCTGCTTCTCGTTTTCGAGAAAAATATCGCCGTAGGTCAGCGGCGTTGCGCTGTCTGGATCATTGAACGGCAGATCAAACACGCGGTCGACGCCGAACACATACATCGCCAAGCGCTCGAGCCCATACGTGAGCTCACCGCTCACCGGCCGCACATCCAGACCGCCGACCTGCTGGAAGTACGTGTACTGCGACACCTCCATGCCATCGCACCACACCTCCCAACCCAGGCCCCAGGCCCCGACCGTCGGGTTCTCCCAATCGTCCTCGACGAAGCGGATGTCGTGCAGCAGCGGATCGATCCCGATGGCGGCCAGCGAGTTCAAATAAAGCTGCTGCAGGTCCGGCGGGTTTGGCTTCAGGATCACTTGGAACTGGTAATAGTGTTGCAGGCGGTTGGGGTTCTCGCCGTAGCGCCCGTCCTTCGGCCGCCGCGATGGCTGCACGTACGCCGCGCGCCACGGTTTTGGCCCCAGCGAGCGCAACGTCGTCGCCGGGTGCAGCGTGCCAGCGCCGACCTGCTCGTCATAAGGCTGCAGGATGGCGCAGCCCTGCTCGGCCCAGTAGTGCTGGAGCGTCAGGATCACGTCCTGAAAGCAGCGGGGCGGCTTGTGCGGCATAGGCGGACGCCTAAAGGCGCCCGCCCCTCCAATCAACCGACTTTGACCGAAACTAGCGGAGGAAATCCGCCACGGCGGTTTGGAACGGCGCCGGCTGGTCCAGCATGATGAAATGGTAGCTGCCGTCGATGCGGACGAAGCTGACATTTGGCGCCGGCGCGTACTGGCCGCGATAGAGCCCGTCGATCATCGCCTCCGGCCCCATCGCTGCGTCATAGGCGTAAACCACGGTGATCGGCGTTGTGATGGCGGCCACCTCCGGACGCATGTCCGTGGTCAGAACTTCATACATGGCGCCGGCGAAAGCAGCGCGGTCCGACGCTGCGCTCCAGGCGACGACCTCGGCGCGGCGGCCTTCGGTTTTCACCAGCCGTCCGATGCCGCCATTTTGCTGGGCGATAAACGCGGCATCGTCCATGCCGCTGATCTGGTCGCGCATGGCGCGGGCTTGCGGCTCGACGCTTGTTGCGGTGACGTGCGGGCCGAACATGCCGCTGAAGAAGGGCAATGCGTCCACGATCATTAGCCTGCCGATGCTCTCAGGATGCTGGCGCGCCAGCATGAGGCCGGTGAGGCCGCCCATCGAGTGGCCGATGATGGCGGGACGCTCGATGTCGTTGGCCTCGATGTAGCGCGAGAGTTCGTCAACGACCGGCTGGATGATCTGCCCCGCCGGCGCACCGACGGGCTGCCCGGCAAAGCCATTGATCTGCACCAGATGCAGGCGATGCGTCGCCGCGAGCGCGTCCGCTTGCGCGGACCACACATCGCGGCTGGAGCCGAGGCCAGGGATCAGGATAACGTCCGGCCCCTCGCCGCGCACCTCAACTGTGAAGCGCGACGGCGTGAACGTCTGCGCATCCGCCGGCTGCAGCGCGCTGTTGATCAGGAACGCCGCCATCGAAGCGAGCGCCAGTTTGCGTGTGACCGAGAACATGACTTTCCCCTTGACGCTCGCGCGCCTTCTTGTTGTGCGAGTAAGAATTGAGCTATTCCGCGGCCTGGACGACAACGTCGTGGGCGCTGAAAATTTGTTCGATCGGCAATCCGAACAACGTTGCGATCTTGAAAGCGAGCGGCAGCGAGGGATCGTATTTGCCGGTCTCGATCGCGTTCACGCTCTGGCGCGACACATCGAGCTTTTCAGCGAGATCCGCCTGGCTCCAATTGCGCTCAGCGCGCAGAACCTTGAGGCGGTTTCTCATTTGTAGCGCAGCCGCATCACACAGGCCGCCGCGCCCCACACGCCCATCAAAGCCGGAAACACCCAGATCAATGGCAAGTGCGGGAAGTCCGCCCACTCTTCCAGGAAGCCGTATGCGAACGAGCCGAAGCCGACGATCGCGGCGGAATAGAGCATCGCTTCGCTCTGAATACGGCGCTGAAACTCATCGACGCCGTTTATAAAAATCATGTAGGCCCGCAACATCAGCAGCGCCGGCACAAGCGGGGCAAGCGCGGCGAGGATCGCGCCCCATTGCGGCAGGTCGTCATTGCGGATCGCAAACGCGCCGCCAAACACCGCGCCGGTGTAGAGCACGCTGGCGACCGCCATGTTGCCCATGTAGCGGCGGCCGTTGCTGATGATCTTAGGGCTGGTCTCGCGCGGCATGGTGTTCTCCTAAACCTTGATCTTGAGCGCGACGCAGAGCGTGCGGACCTCAAGCGACAGCGGCGCCAGTGAAAGGGTCAGCTCCACGGAGCTGGCGGCGTGCGTTTCAGCGCGGACCGGCTGGGACTGGTTCAGAAAGCCGCTCGCCACCGCGATCGCGATCACCACCCCAATCAAAGCTCCCCGGTTCCATCCCTGCCGCATCTGACCCTCCATCAAGCGAACTTGTCTGACTGACAAGCGACCTTTACCGTCGATGTCTGGGCAGTGTCAAGCACCCTTAGCAAATAGCCAGCTGAGCTCGACATTATGCACTTGACGTAGGACCACACAATTAGCTGATTTTGTCCCCGTAATAGGTGGACTGCGCCCTGGACTGCCGCGCCTGACGCGGGCCAGCCAGGGGTTCCGTAGTTGGGCCAACTACGCGCCGGGGTCGCCCGGACGCGGACCCATTTCCCAAAAATGGAAATGGGTGATTCGTGGCCGAGATTTTGAGAGCCTTGCGCGCTGCTGTGCGCTTCCTGAAGAACCAAGATTGGCCTGCTGTCTGGCCCAATCTCATCGCTACCGTTATCGGCGGCCTGATCCTGATGATGCTGCAAGGTTGCTTTGGCTGATTGGCGACTCAGCGGTGATCCATGAGTCGCTGGGATCGTAGTTAACGGCGTTAAGTCTTGAGCAAGCAACTCAGCCCATGTTCGACGTATTCCGCACCACGGATACGTCGAAGGGGTATGTGTCCCCGGCTGGCGGGGAGCAGTCTGAGGGTACCCTCAGCAACGCCCGGACTTGCACTCCGGGGGGTCGCCTTGAGCGGCCCTCTTTTTTACCTTCGGGGCGCTCTACGCCACCCGCTAATGGGTTCTCTTAAGCGCCCAAATCGGTTAACAGCCGGTTTAGATGGCGAAGACCAGCATCAGCTTTCCGAGCTACATGGCGAACCGCCTGGAGGCGATGAAGCGCACGAAGTTGTACGGCCCGGATGTGCCGAGCATCGTGAAGAACGCGGTCAACGTGGCGATTCGCGAGGCGATGGAGAAAGGTCACATTCCCCGAGATACACCCGACGATGAAGAGACCTGAGCGGCTGATGCTGACTGACAGCGAAGCGTGTTAGCTTTCTTGGATGACGAAGAAAAAGACCCCGCCGAAGAAGGCGCCCGACAAGCTGTCCAAGGCCGAGGCCGACAAGGCCCGCGACGCCGCGCTGAGCAACATGCTCCGCACGCCGCCGAAACTGCACAAGGATGAGCCTAGGCGAAGCGTCGTGAGCCGAAGGCGCGGCTAACCTCAGTGCTGTCATGCTGAATTGAAGTTCCGTTGCGACGGGGGTCTAAGTGACCAAAGGTATCGATTACAACGACCGGTTTCCTCTCGGCCGAATTTTCCTCGCGCTCGATAATCCGAGACACGAGCCCGCTAAGTCTGAAGCTGAGGCTATCGCGGAGCTTTGCAATAAAGAGGATGTGCTCCCGCTCGCTCGGGACATCGCTAAGCACGGGCTGAATCCGCTTGAGCGCTTCGGCCTTATTGCGAAACCGCGAAATCGCGGTGGCGGGCCGCCCACCTATCACGTGTTCGAGGGCAATCGACGCATGTGCGCGTTGAAGTTGCTCAATGACCCTGAGTTAGCGCCGCAGAACTACAAAAAGAAGTTCGCAGAGATTGCTGAGACGGCGGAGTACGCGTTTTCGTCCGTCCCGGTGGCGATCTTTCAAGACCAAGAAACCGTCGACCACTGGTTGGAGCGCATTCACAACGGACCGCAAGGCGGTATCGGACGATTGAACTGGGACGCCGACCAAAAACAACGTCACTATGGCGGATCGAAGAACCGAACCGGCCTTGCGCTCATCGACTATGCAGCCGGTCGGGGCATGATCACGGTGGACGAGCGCGCTGGGAAATTGACGACCGTTCAGCGGTTCGTGGGCAATGCCGCTTTCAAAGAGCAACTAGGACTCGACACGTCGGGGCCCGATGGGTTCGCCCGCACGCGGCCAAAGGGCGAGTTCGACAAACTCGTCAAAACCTTCATGCGTGATTTGGTCGAAGGGTCCAAGGTCAACTCGCGCATGAACAGCGACAAGATCAAGCTCTACGCGAGATCGCTCGCAGGCGGGGCTAGTACGCGGCGCGTTGAGCCAGAGGCTCTGGAGACAACGCCATCCAGGAAAAAGGCGAAATCCAAACCGGTCAAACCAGCGAAGGCCTCGCATGTAGAGTATGAACCGGACATTGGCGAGGCGCTGAAGAAGCTGCGAAGCGAGAAGCTGAGAAGCCTGTATCACTCAATCGCGACGCTCGACTTGGAGGAGCACACGCCAATCTGTTCGGTTGGCGTGTGGGCCTTCTTCGAAACGCTCACTGCTCTCGCTGGTCGCAACGAGAGCACAGACTTCTGCTCCTATCTCAGTAAGCAAAAGCTGCGCGACTACGGGTTTGCTGGAGACGTGACCGCATATCGCGCCGCCTTGGAGCGCATCAAGGAATACGGAAACACGACCAAGCATCATCCCATTGCCGGAACATTCAATGGTGACGCTCTCAACAACGACATGAGGGCGCTGACGCCCGTGCTCCTTAAGATCATCGAAGAGGCTGCAACTAAGGTGCGCTAGAAAAGGCTGGCCGACGTTTGGCGGCAGTGGTAGAATCAGCAGCAATAGAAGCGAAATTGCGAAAGATTCGATGGTCTCCACAGCCTCACCTCTGCGCTATCCGGGCGGCAAGGCTTGCCTATTTGACCTCGCGACAAGCGTCCTGGAACTCAACGACCTAGAGCGCGGTCACTATGCCGAGCCATACGCAGGAGGGTGCGGCCTTGCGCTGAAACTGCTTTACGGCGGACACGTCTCAGACATCCACATCAACGACATCGACCCCGGCGTTTGGGCCTTCTGGCACTGCGTGCTGAACCGAACAGATGCCTTTGTCGCGCGCGTTCAGAAAACCCCCGTCACGATCAAAGAATGGCGGCGTCAGCAGGCAATTTATGGTCGCTGCGATACGAGCAAGCCACTCGCGCTTGGCTTCGCCACGTTCTTTTTGAATCGGACGAACCGCTCAGGCGTCATCAAAGACGCGGGCGTTATCGGCGGACTAAAGCAGAATGGCGAATACAAGATCGGCTGCCGCTTCAATCGCGACGATCTTTCCAAGCGCATCCGGCGCGTCGCCAAATATCGCGACAGAATTCACCTGACCAACATGGACGCCATCCACTTCATGCGGCGTTGTGAAAAGAAACTCCCAGAATGTTCTCTGCTTTTCATTGATCCGCCTTACTACAAGAAGGGTTCAAGCCTCTACACGAGCTTCTACCTCGCGAAGGATCATGCGCGCGTCGCGGAGGTGGTCACGGGGTTGGAAAACCCTTGGATCGTCACCTACGATGACGCGCCAGAAATTCGACAACTCTACAAAGGCCGTCGGCAGTACTGTTTCGACATCAACTACTCGCTGAATGAGAAGCGCTTGGGTACCGAACTGCTTATCGCGTCGAAGGGATTGAAGATCCCGGCCGAGGCGCGCGAGCGGCAAGTTAACCGTCCGCAGTATCGCTAGGACCGACGTTCGCGGCGCACCTTCTTGCTAAAGCGCTTTGCGCGCTTGCGCGCCTTCTCAATCTCAAACTGAGGGTTGCGAGTGCGCAGGCCTGCGCAACGTGAGGCGCTTGCCCGCTGCACCTTTATGGGCAAGCCCCGCACGTTCCTTGTCGTTCACGCCGAGCTTGGTCCGGGTGTTGTGGCGAAACTCAAATTCCACGAGGTAGCGGTTCAAGTAGGCTTCGCCGCAGTGTTGATAAACGCCGGTCATTCCGCGCTTGAACACGTTGAAGAAGCCTTCTGCGCTGTTGCTCGTCACGTCGCCACGTGCGTACTCATCCTTTGAATGGTTGACAGACGCATGCTCCGCGAAGCGCTTTCCCATGCGCTTGTAGAGGTGGCTTTCGTCCGTATGCAGGCGGCTATCCGTGGAAGCGTTCGCCGCCAGGATTTTCTCAACCGTCTCGCGGTTTGCCTCGGCAACATGGAACGTGCGGGCTTTCCCGCCGCGCTCGACCAGAACGACAATCGGACGCTTCTGCGACGAGCCATACATATTCGTTTGGCGCTTATACTTGCGGGTTTTGAACGGCGTTCCGTCAGAGCGCAGCGTCGGCGGGCTCTCTTGCTTGCCATAATAGGACTCGTCGGCCTCGATGACTTGACCTTCGCCGCCGAGCGGCGCCGTGCCTGAAGAACCCTTCATGGCTTCACGGATGCGGTGAGCCATGAACCAAGCGGTGCGATAGCTGCCAAAGCCAAGCATGCGGTGAAGCTGGGCGGCGCTGATGCCCTTCTTCGAAGCGGTCATCAGGTGCGTGGCGTACACCCACTTGTGCAGCGGGATGTGCGAGCGCTCGTAGATCGTCCCCACGGTCACCGTGAACGGCTTGTCGCATGGGCGGCAGTTGTAGAGCCCGGGGCGATGTGACTTGCCCTGCATCAGCGTGGCTTCGTTGATGACGCCACAGCGCGGGCAGATAGGCCCATCCGGCCAAAGCAGGCTTTCCAGATGCGCCCGGGCCGCTTCGTCGTCGGTGTAGAACTTTTCCATGCACCTTACATAGGGCTAGTGCCATCCTACGTCAAGTGCATAATGTCGGCTGAGCTTGACGTTTGCCTAGCGCAACGAATCCGGACCAATCTCCGCCTATGGCGATTTGTGGGATCGATGAGGCGGGGCGCGGGCCTTTAGCGGGGCCGGTGGTGGCCGCGGCGGTGATCTTGCCGGCGAAAGGCCGCCCCAGGGGCTTGGACGATTCCAAGCAGCTGACAGCTGAAGCGCGCGAAGAGCTTGCGCTGAAAATCCGCGCTGTCGGCATCGTCGCCATCGGCGTCGCCAGCGTCGAGGAGATCGACACGCTGAACATCCTGCGCGCTTCGCATTTGGCCATGCGCCGCGCTTTTGACGGGCTCTCGCAAAAGCCGGTCGCAGCTTTGGTCGACGGCAACATGGCGCCCGACCTGCCGTGCGCGATTGAATGGGTGATCGACGGCGATGTGATCGTGCCGCTGATTTCGGCCGCCTCCATCATCGCCAAGGTCGAGCGCGACCGGATGATGGGCGAACTCTGCGGCCAATATCCCGGCTACGCCTTCGCCAAGCATAAGGGCTACGGCACGCCCGAGCACCAGGATGCGCTTAAACGCCTTGGCCCCTGCGCCATCCATCGGCGCAGCTTCAAACCGGTGCAGCTGGCGATGGAGATGCGCCTGGCCGGCTAAGCCTCGTTTACTTGCCGCGGCGCGGCATTATGTTCCGCGCCATGACGATGAGGGACGACGCGGGCCATGCGCCCGTCAAAGACATTTCCGCTGCTGCGGTCTGGATTGTATGCGGTCTGCTATTTGCGGCGCTGCTGGGCTTTGTGTGGTTTAACCCCGAAGCGCTGGCCGGAGCGGCGCGCACCACCGAACAGGGCCTGCTCGAGCAAACGCAGAATCTCGTGCTGGCGATCTCGTTGGCGCTCGGCGCCGAATTGCTGTTCCGCGCAGACACGCGGATGCTGCGCGCCTGGCTGGTGGTGATCGTACTCGGGCTCGTCTACTTGCTCGGCGAAGAGATCAGCTGGGGCCAGCACATCTTCAACTGGGAAACAGGCGGCATCTTCGCCAACATCAACGATCAGGGCGAAACCAACTTTCACAACAGCGAAGGCGGCTGGCTCGACCAGAAGCCGCGCGCGCTACTGTTGCTCGGCATGATCCTCGGCACGATCGTGCATCCGCTGGTGAAGCACTTCCGCAAAGGCCGCGGCTTGTTCGACAATCCGTGGTGGCTCGCGCCCACATTGGCGAGCTTGGCCCCGGTCGTGTTCTCGCAACTGGGGGCGTTGCCCAAGCGGATGGACGAATTGTCGATCTTTGCCTGGCTGCCTTATGTGCGCTGGAGCGAGGTCGAGGAGGTGTTCATCTACATCTTCTTCATCACTTACCTGCTCTCGCTTCGCGCCCGCCTGGTTCAGCGGCCCTGGGGATAAGCACACCGAGCTGATCATTCTTTATGGTTAACGACCCGCGGACTCTTGATTCGGCCAACCGGTCAAGAGAGAATCCCCTGCTCCCGGGGGACCAATGGCGCGGCACTTCAAAGACAAGATCATCGAAGGCGATTGCATCGAGGAGATGCGGAAGCTCGGCGACGGCAGCGTCGATCTCGTCTTCGCCGATCCGCCCTATTTCATGCAGCTTGGCGGCGCGCTGACGCGGCCCGACCAATCCAATGTCGATGGCGTCGACGATGAATGGGACAAGTTCGCCGACTTCGCTGCGTATGACGCCTTCACCCGCGCCTGGCTGACCGAAGCGCGTCGCGTCCTAAAGCCGAACGGCGCGATCTGGGTGATCGGCTCCTACCACAACATCTTCCGGCTTGGCGCGGCGATGCAGGACATGGGCTTCTGGATCCTGAACGACATCGTCTGGCGCAAGACCAACCCGATGCCGAACTTCAAAGGCACCCGCTTCACCAACGCGCACGAAACCCTGATCTGGGCAGCGCGCTCGAAGGAGGCGAAATACACCTTCCACTATGACGCGCTGAAAATGTTGAATGACGAGTTGCAGATGCGCTCCGACTGGACGCTGCCGATCTGCACAGGGGGCGAACGCTTAAAGAACCGCGAAGGCCGCAAGCTGCATTCAACTCAAAAGCCCGAAGCGTTGCTGCACAGGGTCGTGCTCGCCACCACCAAACCCGGCGAAGTAATCCTCGATCCCTTCTTCGGCACCGGCACCACCGGCGCCGCCGCCAAACGCCTCGGGCGCCATTTTATCGGCATCGAACGCGACGCCGAATACGCCGAAGGCGCCCGCGCGCGCTTGAAGAAAATCAAGCCAGCTTCGATCGAAGATCTGGCCGTGACCAAATCAAAGAAAGAAGAACCGCGCGTGCCGTTCGGCCAGGTGATCGAAGCCGGCTTCATCCACCCGGGCGCCTGGCTCGTTGCGGCCAACGGCAAACGCGCGCGCGTGCGCGCCGACGGCAGTTTGGCTATGGGCGAAGCCACCGGCTCGATCCACCGCATCGGCGCCCTCGCCGCCGACGCACCGGCCTGCAATGGCTGGACGTTCTGGAGCCTAGAGACCAAAAAAGGCCTCCACCCCATCGACCTCTTCCGGCGCGACATCCGCCGGCAAATGGCGATGTCGCCGGGCGCATAACGTGCCGCGCAGCCGCACGGCGGCCTCGCCGTTCCTCGTCCAGCTAGTCCGGCAGAACGAAGCGCGTGTTGAGCTGAATGCGTTGTCCCGGTGCTGTGGCGAACACATCGACGCGGAAGCCGCGCACAATTCGCTGCGCCGCTGCACCGAATTGGTAGTCGGGCGGCGTCTCTTCTTGCACGACGCAATCGAGTGCGCCGTCGGCTAACACCAGGCAGTTCAACCGCGCCACACCACTCACATTCGCCTCTAGCGCCGGACCCGGATAGTGCCGCGAAAAATCATAACCCGACGGAGTGTCCAGGTAGGTCTGACCACCAACGCGCTCCGCTGTCGCTAGACGCTCCGCAAGCCGCACTGCGCCCTCGGGCGTTGCGCTGAGGCGAAGCCCGCCCGGCGCGCGTGGGTTCGACGCGGACATGGTGATGCGGCATGTGGTTTCGCCTTCGCGCGTGATCGAATGCGCGCTGATTTCTCCGCCTGTTCCTTGCGCACTGTAGAACCATTGGCCGTGCGCACTGCCATCGTAGCTCAGCACCACGGAATTGAATTGCACACGCGGGTCGATCAGCGTTTCCGCAACCGCCGCGACAGGCGTGTTCGGCGCGGCGATGAACTCATTGCCTTCGAAGTGGCCGCGCGGGGCGTCCGGATCGTGGTAGAAATGATGCCAGCCATGGCGCTGCGTGAACGGCGAACGCTGCCGCATCTCCGCTTCGACGATTGCGCGGTGCTGCTCACGACAGCCGGCTTCCGAAAGCCGCTGATCGGTCGTGAGGTGCAACAGCGTCGCCGAATCCGCCGCAAACGCGATCTGCGCCCGAAAGCTGAGCCCATGCAGGTCGAGCGCTGGAGCGCGCGTACGCATCGTGGCGCGCTGGAGTTCGTCGTCGGCGATAACGTCCCATTCGGCGCCCGGCAAAGCGGAGCGCGCGGCCTCCGACGACATGCCCAGCGTCAGCGGGCCGAACGGCGCCGGCGGCGCGAACGCTTGAACCTGCGCGTGGGCAGGCGCCGGAACCGCGGCCAGCGCCAATGTCAATGCGAATAGAGCCGCCGCCCGCCAGATCATGCCCGTCTCCCTCCGCTGATCTTGCCGCCACCGCGGTGCGCGAGCAATCGATTGACGCCGCGCCAGCCGCGCTTAAACCTCCGCCTGGAATGGCGGATAAACTGGATCTCCACGGCGTCGAGGCGGCGTTGGCCAAAGCCGAGTTGATGGCCGCGCTGAGCGAGGCCACGCGCGCGCGGCTGGTCAAGCAGGGCCAGCCCTGCACGGTCGAGTCCGGCAAGCTTTTGTTCGCCAAGGGCGACAGGGGCGATGCGCTCTACGTGTTGCTTGAAGGCGAAGTCGAGGTCCGCACCTCGACCGAAGCCGGCAAGGACGTTCGCATCGCCTCTTTGATGCCGCCAGCCGTGATCGGCGAGATGGCGGTGCTCGACGGCGGCGTGCGCTCGGCCGACATCTGCGCCATCCGCAAATCGCGCTTCCTGCGCATCCATCGCGATCAAGCCATCGCCGCGCTCGAAAGCGAACCGAAGGCGCTGCTGAAACTCATCGCCGAGATGTCGAAGCGCCTCCGCCATGCCGACGCCGCACTCGAAGACGCCCACACGCTCGATCTCGGCGGGCGCCTCGCACAGCGCCTGCTCGAAGAAGCCGGCGACGGCGCCTCCGTCACCCTCACGCAAACCGAGATCGCCCGCCGCATTGGCGCCAGCCGCGAGAAGGTGAACCGCAAGCTGCACGAATGGTCCGACGAAGGCTGGATCGCCATGGGCCGCGCCGGCATCAAGCTGCTGGCGCGCGACAAACTCAAAGCGCTGATCCGCGAAGCGCGGGCGACTTAGCCCACATCTTCCCGCGGCCCCGACAGCACGATCTGCATCGCCTCCGCCGCAAACGGCCGCGCCAGCGCGCGCGCTTCGCTTGCGCTTCGGTGCATCCATGTTTCCAGTGCGTCGCCGGTCAGCATCACCGGCATCGCTTGCGCGTGGATCGGCTTGATCAAATCGTTCGCGTCCGTGGTCAGGATCGCAAACAACTGATGCTCGCCCTCTTCCTTACCGCGCACGCCCGTCCACGGTCGCCAAAGCCCCGCAAAACAAAACAGCGGCCGCTCCGGCGCGAGCGCGAACCAATGCGCCACCTTCGGCGCCGTGTCGGTGTATTCGACAAAACTCGTCGCCGGCACGAGACAACGAAAGCGCGGATCGTCGAGCCAGCCGCGCCAATAGCCTGAGTTGAGATTGCGCACGTTGGTCACCAGGCGCTTGCCGTCGCCCGCCGCCGGAAAACCCCAGCGCATCGTCACGACCTCGCGGACGCCGTCCTTAGCCGTGCGCACTACGGGCGCGAGCTGATCGGGAAAGATCGCCGGCAGCGGCGGCTGATTGCCGGTGCTGTCGCGCATCGCCCGCGTGTAGGCGACCAGCGCTTCGCGCGATTTGGTCATCGAGTAGAGGTTGCACATCGTTCGCCAGCTTAGCACATCCGCTCCCGTGCCCGCAGTCACAGCGGCCGGCCCTGGCCGCGCCTAGCTTCACCTCATCGAACGACGCCGCACGTTCGGGAGAAACGACAATGACCGCCACCTTCGCCATCAAAATCGCAAGCCTCGCTCTGGCCGCCGCCGTGTTCCTTCCCGGCGCGCTCGCCACCTTGAGCCAGGCTGCACTGATCGTCGCGTAAGAGCCCTACGCCTCGATCCACAAAGCAAGGACGCGGGAGCGCTCCCCTCCGCGTCCTTCGCTTTTTGCGGAACCGGTTGCCGCGCCGCGCCGTTCGCCGCCCATGGCAGACGGGGCAGTCCCAGACAAAGAAACCTTTACGACCCGCGTGGCGATCGTCGCCTTCGCGGCGATCTTCGTCTTGCTCGTGTGCGTGCTGCGCCATGTGCTGCTGCTGGTGTTTGGCGCGATCCTGATTGCTGTCGGCATCCGCGGTCTCGCCGCAACCATCCTGCGGCTTGCGCGGCTCTCTAAAGTAACATCGCTCGTTTTGGCCGGGCTCATCATCGTGGGCGTGCTCGCGGGCATGTTCTGGCTGCTCGGCGCACAGATCGCGGCGCAAGTCTCGCAATTGACGGAGACGCTGCCGGCAGCCTGGAGCGGCTTCCGTGAGCGCATCGCGCAGAACGAGTTTGCCTCCAGCATCGTCGGCGAGATCGAAAGCGCGCTGAGCGGTACGAACGGCAGCCAGATCGGCGCTTACGCCAGCCGCATCGGCGCTTTCACCATGAGCGCCGCAGGCGCGACGCTCGAATTTTTCCTTGTCGTCGTCGGCGCGGTGTTTTTCGCGGTGAACCCAAACGCTTACACGGACGGCGCGCTGGCGCTCGCGCCGAAGGCGCACCGCGCCGAGATACGCAAAGCGCTGGGCGCCTCCGCCAACGCGCTGCGCCGCTGGCTGCTCGGGACGCTGATCTCGATGGCCTTCATCGCGGCGACGGTCAGCGTCGGCCTGTGGGCGCTGGGCGTACCGGCGTTTCTGGCGCTTGGCCTGCTTTGCGGGCTGGCGCAATTTGTGCCGCTGATCGGCCCCATCCTTGCCGCCGCGCCGGGCGTGTTGCTGGCGCTCACTGTCGGCCCTGAAACCGCGCTTTGGGCCGCACTGATTTATTTGATCACGGCGCAGATCGAGGCGAATTTGCTGACGCCGGTGATCCAGCAGAAGGCCGTCTCGCTGCCGCCGGCGCTGCTGCTGTTCGGCGTTATCGGCGGCGCGCTGCTGCTCGGCCCGCTTGGCGCGCTGTTCGCAACGCCGCTGATCGTCGTGATTTCCGTCTTCGTGGTGATCTTCTATTTGCGCGGCGTGTTGGGCGACGAGGATGCCAAAGTCCCCGGCGGCTGATCGCGCCAGGGCGTCAGCCGCGGCAGCCAGCGGCCGACGTTTTCGCTGTAGGCGGCATACGCTTCGGGGAAGCTCCGCTTCAGCTTCGGCTCCTCATAACCCAACACGAAAAAGTGGACGCCAAGCGAGACCGCCACGCCGTAGGCGAGCAGCCCCGCGTTCGCGAACACGAGCATCTGGCCGAAGATCAACAGCAGCACCGCGAGATACATTGGGTTGCGCACGAAGCGATAAAGCCCGTCGACAACAAGCTCCGCCGTCGGCGCGATCGGCGCGGGCGTGCCGCCCTTTAGCGCAAAGCGCACGAAGCAGTCGATCAGCGCCGCGAGCCCCGCAATGATCATCAGCGCGCCGACGATCGTCGATGTAACCGAGACGTCGAGCCCCGGCCGCCAATGCGTGATCAGCCACGGGATCAGCCCCGCCACCACGCCGGGCGCCGCAAGAAAGAAAGCGGCAGAACCTATCCACGCCTCGCGCTTTGTCATGCGCGGCT
Organism: Hyphomonadaceae bacterium; assembly: GCA_014378995.1. GTDB lineage: Bacteria > Pseudomonadota > Alphaproteobacteria > Caulobacterales > Aquidulcibacteraceae > Vitreimonas. The sequence goes on along the minus strand of JACMMP010000013.1, from coordinate 1,614 downwards.
CGCCGCTTTGCGGCGCGCGAGGCTCGTCGCCGGCCATTCCTGCTTCATGTCGTAGAATACCTCGAACGCTCGCGCGTCTTCGGGCAATTTCACCCACGGGACTTTGCTGGCCGTGAAAACGTGTGCGTCCGGCGCAATCGCATGCGGCTCATCCAACGTCGCCGTGCGCACGAAACGCAAGTACGAGCGGCGGCCGTAATTGCTCCACAGCGCCACCTGACACTTTGGGCAGCGGTGAATCTCATGCCCGCGTCCGCTCGGGCTCGGCATCTCGATCACAACGGGCGCCCCGCTCAGCAGCTCGATCCTCGACGTTTCGATCAGCGCATTGATCGCGAACGCCGAACCAGTCTGGTTCTGGCAATCGAGGCAATGGCAGCAATTGGTGAACATCGGCGGCGACGTCAGCCGATAACGCACCGCGCCGCAGGAGCAGCCGCCTTCGAAGGTTTCGGTCAATCGTTTCTCCCCGCCATCGCAGCCTTCTTGAACACGGTCGGCAGCGCGTTCGCATCGCTCCACCAGCCGTCGCCGTCCGGGGCCGCGTCGGCCGCATATACATCGAGCGTCAGCGCGAAGTGTGTGAAAACGTGATCGACCGCGCCAATCTTTTTCCACGCCGCCGGCGCCGGCGCATGTTTCAGCGCCTCAGCGCGCGGCCACTTTTTCGCCCGCCACTCCGTCGTCGGCAACGCGGCCATGCCGCCGAGCAAACCCTTATCAGGCCGGCGCACCAGCCAGAACGCACCGTCACGCTCGATCCGAAACGCAGCGCCGTAGCGGCGCGGACGTTCGGCTTTAGCCGCTCGGCGCGGATATTTCTCGGGCGCGCCGGTCGCATAGGCGGCGCACGATTTTATCCATGGACAGCGTGCGCATCTCGGCGCCTTCGGCGTGCAGACCGTCGCGCCCAAATCCATCAAGGCCTGCGCCCAATCGCCGGGCCGCTCGGCGGTGACGAACTCGGCGGCGAGTTGGCGCAATGCGGCCTTCGCATCCGGCAGCGGCGTTTCCACTGCGTGGAGCCGGGCCATCACCCGCTCGACGTTTCCGTCCACGACATTGGCCGGCCGGTCGAACGCGATCGCGGCGACGGCAGCAGCGGTGTAGGGCCCGACGCCCGGCAACGCCCGCCAGCCGGCTTCGTCCGGGGGCATTCCAGCTTCGGCCAGCACCTGTGCCGCCGCATGCAGGTTGCGGGCGCGGGAATAATAGCCAAGCCCCGCCCAGGCCCCGAGCAGCTCGTCCCGCGGCGCGGCGGCGAGCGCCTCCACCTTTGGCCAGCGGGCGAGGAACCGCTCAAAATAGGGCCCGACCGCGGCGACCGTTGTTTGCTGCAGCATGATCTCGGAGAGCCAGACACGGTAAGGATCTGCCGCCCCGCCGCGCACGCGCCAGGGAAGCTCACGGCCGTTCTGGTCATACCAGTTGAGCAATGATTTCCGCTGGTTATCCCGAGTCGTGGCAGGCTTATCCACAGGCGGAGGTCGGCGGCGGGCAAGCACGGGCATTGGCCTTCTTTACCCTTTCTTCATGGCTTTTCGATTCGATACGACGTCCATGTCCCTCCGCGAACGCTTCCGCCCGGCCGAGCCCGTGTCCGCCGATCCGCGG
>JACMMP010000079.1 GCA_014378995.1 Hyphomonadaceae bacterium | reverse complement strand
CTCTACGACACCAAGACCGGCTGGGGCGGAAACGAACAGCGTGTGCTCGAACTGGTGAGCGCATTCGCCCGAAGTAATTGCAGCGCTGAGGTAAAGTCCGAAGCCAAGAGCGCGGTCATCTCCTATGAACTGGACCGCCATCCCAATTTTCCGCGCGAGGCTGCATCAGAGCGCAACGGGCGAAGGGATCGTTAATTTCGCGCCCGCAGCCCGCCAACCTTGTCCGCGCCGCGCATCGGTGCGTTTGATCGGTCAGCGATCGCCGCCCGAAGGGCCGAGACGCGCGTGAACGGCTCGGTCGCGATGCGCAAAGAGCGGCCCGCGCACGCGCGCGATGCCCAAATAGATCGCCGCCCAGCTGCTAAACCCGCCTCCCCAATTCGTCTCTGCCTAGAGCATGCTCCACCACGCCTGCACCAGACAGAGCTCCGTCATCGCTTCTGCTCACAGCCCTTATAGAAGACTCCGACGTCCCAAATTCACCCTCCCAAAAAAAGGGCGCGCCCCGCACTCGCGCCCGGCCAGACTGAATACCAGGGGAGGGCGCGACATGTCGGGCTGCCAAACGGCGCGCGGCGGGCTATAGTGGGGCTCATGAGCAAATCGACTCGCCCCCCGCAAGTGACGCAAACCCTCGGCGCAAAAGCCTACGCCTCGATCGCCAGGGTCGAGGGGCTCAAGCTTGGGAAACAGAGCGCCGAAAGACTGGCGCGCACCAAGGGCATGAGTCCCGAAAAGCGGCGCTCGGAAGTCTTGCGCGCCTACGGCGCGGACAAACCCAAGCGCAAATGAGCGATCACGGCTACGCGGTCTTCGACGACCCGTATTGTTATCCAGGCACGTTCGTTCTCAAGAACCGCGCGGATCTGCGCGACGCCCGGCGCTTACAGGCCTTCGAACTCGAAATGTCGGCGCTGCGGGCCGAAGAGCCGCTGCCCAATGGCCGTTTCGGCCCAGCGCATTATTGCGCCGTCCACCGCCATCTGTTCGGCGATGTCTATTCCTGGGCGGGCAAATACCGAACGGTGCGAACGGCCAAGGGCGGCAATGTCTTCTGCTATCCCGAACACATCGATGCGCAGATGACGGAGTTATTTACACGGCTGCGGCAGCCCGCCTTTAAGGATAGCGCCTCGGCGCGCGCGTTCGTGGGTTCGGCTGCGGCTTTCCTCGCTGAGTTGAACGCGCTCCACCCTTTTCGAGAAGGCAATGGCCGGGCTCAACTTGCGTTCATGCGTCTCGTCTCCGTCAGAGCCGGTCATGCGCTGGATTTCGCGAAACTCCGCTCAAGGGCCTTCCTCACAGCCATGATCAAGAGCTTCGACCGCGAGCTAGGTCCGCTTGAAGGCGAACTCCGAAAGCTGCTCTGAACTCCCGCATCAGCGATCGCAGCCCGAAGGGCCGAGACGCGCTTCACCTTTTCTAACCGCGCGGCTCGGTCGTGAAGCGACAAGACCGCGGCCCGCGCGCACGCGCGGGCGACGCCCAATCCGCATCACGCGGAAACCTCCGGAATAACGCGCGCGCTAGCTTCAACGCCTGCGTGCGTTCAACTCTCGCGATGTCCGATCCTTATCCCGATGAAGCCCTCGACTGGCCGGTCATGCATCTAGCCGATGTGATCCGCTTCGATCTCGACGCCACGCTTCACTTAAACGACGCCAGCGAAACCCATGGCCTCTATGCGCTCGCCTTGGCCTTAGCCTGGCGGCTCCAATCCTTTCCCATGACTGAGGGCGCAATTCTCTGCGAAGGCCTGACCGGTCTCATCCGCGTCAATGCGCTGGAGCTGGGCGAGGATTGATTGCTGACGGGGACCGCCGGCGTCTACTCTCGGGATACGCGGTCGCTGTGAGCCGGCATTCGCGTCGTCCGTAAGGTTGTCACGGTAAGACAGGATTTGACCCTTTGCGGCCTGTCAGCGCTCAAGCTGTGCGGCGGCAGCAGGCCCTAATCGCCTGGTCTTCAAGCCGGTTGAAATCATCGCAAGTCAGGAAGCGACGCAGCGGCCTGCCGTTGTAAGGCGCCGTATCCGTGATTGGTTGCTGTCTGGTGGGCAATGGTCAGGAACGATCTTGCGTTGCCCACATCTCCGCCGCGTTTCATGAGCAGCTGACCGCGGCGAAGGGCGGTTAGCGCGGCATAAAAATTCATGGCGTGTTTGTTGGTGATGTCTGCGGCCAATGTCAGATGGCGTTCGGCATCGTCGTAGCGTTCCAGAACTGTCGCGAGGCCGCCGAGATAGAGGCACACGGGTCCTTCAGCAGTGAGCCCGCCCGCAGCGGAGAAGTGATGCGCCCACGGCAATAGCAAATCGTAGAGCGCCTGGGCCGTCTCTTGATGCTGACAGTTTATCGCGGCGTCGGCGTATTCGGTCATGCCGTTCAGCCACGCCGCATCCTCCGGCAAGGCGTAGCCCGTGGCGGCGAACTCGCTGAGAACACGTGAGGCGTCGTCCAGCCTTTCGCCTTGCGCGTAAGCCATGGCGAGAGAGGCGCGAATGGTGGGCAGGCCCGGATTGGCCTGCATCATCATATCGAGGAGGGGTGCGAGATCGCCCATTGTGCCACGCATCCAACTGACGCACGCGAGTTGGACACCGAAGAACGTTTGAGCATCGGGTTGTCCGCAGCTTGCGCCGATGCTGGCTGCTTCCCCGGCAAGGCGCTCGGCCTCACCGAGATCGCCAGCCATCTGCGCACGCTTCGACATGTGAAACGTGTATTCCCAGCGCAGCGGCGGCAGATCGAGTTTGCGGACAAGGTCGCCTGCGATGGCGTAGCAACGATCCGCTTCCACGATGTCGCAAGCGCGGATCGCAGCGGTGGCGCGGTACATCGCGGCAAAATAAAGCTGCATCGGATCGCCGAGGCGTTGCGCGCGGGCGAGCGCGTCCGCCGTCCATTTCAGCGACGACTCCAGCAGCGACGGTAGCGTAAGCGAGAACGCCATGTGGTTCAGTGTGCGAACGATGATCGCATCGTCGCCACCGGTCTCGGCGATTGCGAGCGCTTCGTCGGCCAAGGCGCGGCGGCGATCGAGCGTGCTGCCAAAGGCAAGTTCTGCGCAGAGCGTGCCAAGAACCAGCGCTCTGTCCGGCACGCCTTGCGGCAATCGTTCGAGCGCAAGTTCCAGCAAGGCGATCTTTTCGGCGTCCGCGGCGCCGGTGGTGCTGTGCCAGCCGCGATCGTTTGCGAGCACCGCCCGCACCAGTCGTTCAGTGTCGCCGAGGTCAGCGGCGCGCTTGCCTGCGGCAAGCAGCGTTTCGCGCGATGCGGGGTCGCCGGTCTGGCGTTGGGCGGCGCCTAGGCCAATGGTGAGATCGAGTTCCATCGCGCCGTCCGACAGACCTTGATCGCGCATCAAAGTGATGGCGGTGGTGAAGTAATCCATGGCGTCGGCTGGAGCGAGCGCGCTCAGCGCTGCGACACCGGCTTGGTAGGCGTAGCTCACCGCTTTGTGCACGTCTTCGCGTTGCGGTGCGTAACACCAGTGGCGCGCAAGCTCGCCGATCCGTAACCCCGGCCGTGCGCCGCACAGGTCTTCCAGCGCGACGGCGATGGTGCGGTGTGCTTTCGCGCGGCGTGCAACAGTGAGACTTTCGTAAATCGCCTGCTGAATGAGACCATGCGCAAAATGGTAACGCCCGATGCCGTCCGACAATTCCTCAATGAGCGCTGCATCGGTCGCGCTTTCTAGGGCGTCGAGGAGGGCGTCCTCGTCCGTGGCCGCAGCGCGCGCCAGCAAATCGAAGTCGAAGTCGCGTCCGATAATTGCGGCGAGGCGCAGGACCCGAGCGCACTCGCTGTCCAGCCGCGTGACGCGCGCTCCAATCACTTCACGCACGCTATCGGGTAGGCTCAGCTTGTCGATACCGCCGACGGCAGTCCAATTGCCATCCTGCGACACAGCGCCGATTTCAGTCAGGTGACGCAAGAGCTCGTTGACGAAGAAGGGATTGCCGTCTGTTTCGCTATAGACAGCGCGCGCGAGTCCGCGTGCGACGTCGGCTTTGGCGCCGCCTACGATCGACGACACACATTGCAGCACTTCGCCGTCGTCGAGGCCTTTGAGATCAATGCGCGTGACGCCAGTTTGGCGATGCAGCGCAGCGAGCGTATCGAGCAGGGGGCGGAGTTCGTTATCACGATACGTGGCCAGCACCAAAAGCCGCATTGGACGCTCCACAGCGCCAAGATGCCGGAGCAAAAGCAGACTACCCTTGTCGGCCCACTGGATGTCGTCGAGCAGCAAGACGAGTGGCCGTTCGGACGATGCAGCGGCCAGCATGCCCACGACGGCGGCGAACAGCAGAGATCGTTCGGAGTCAGAGTCGGTGGCTCTCGTCGGCGGGAGATCCGGAATGCGCCCCGCCAGTGCGGGCACGATCCGAGCGAGTTCGGAGCCATGCTCCGCCACGTGCGCGCGCAGTTCGTCTTCCGGCGCGTGCGTTACGTAGTGACGCAATGATTCGGCGAACAACTGGTAAGGCGTAACGAGGTCTTCCTCGCAATGGCCGAACAGCACGTTGGCGCCTTGGTCGAACGCAGCGCGAGCGGCGCGTGAAGTCATGGTGGTTTTGCCGAGCCCGGCTTCACCGCCGACGAGCATGATTTCCCGCGTCTGAGCCGCTGACGCGCGGGCGAAGGCAGCATCAACGAGTTCAAGTTCTTTTGCGCGGCCTACAAAGTGTGAGACCGGACGCTCGATACGCGCGGGGAGAGGGATACGTGCCGCGCCTACTACTTCCAACTTTGGCCACAACAATTCAGCGGCTTCGACAGCTGTATTGAGACCTTTAAGAGCGAGCGCACCCAGCGGGCGGCACTGGTGCGTATTGCGCCGTCCCGCCAAGAGGCGCGCCACCTCAGCGAGCAGAATTTGACCGCCTTCGCACTGCCCGCACAGACGTGCCGCCTCCACGACGGCGTCTCCGAAATAATCGTCATCTTCGCACACAACTTCGCCTGCACTGATCCCGATGCGCAGTGGCGTTAGACGCTGTTTGCGTCGATTGTCGATATCGACGCCTTGTTGCATCGACACCGCGCAAGCGATCGCGGCTGAGGCCGACCCAAACACCACCATCACGCCGTCGCCGAGGTTTTTCACCTCAGTCCCGCCGTGTTCTGTGATGGCTTGGCGTAGGAGGACATGGTGCTGACGGCGGATATCGTCTGCCGCGTCTGGCGCGTGCTGTTGCGACAGTTCGGTGGAGCCGACGAGGTCGGTGAACAGGATCGCCAGTTGCTCGGTGGGCATGCGTCTATCGCCTGTTGGCTGTCCCGCCGCCCGAGAGCTTGGCGAGATAACGGATGGCGCTCATGCTCGGCTGAAAGAGGTAGGCGCCACCTCTTGTATGGATGAAGTGCGGGAAGCCGCGAAACGTAACTATGCCGTCTCCGACCGGAAACGAGAACCGGCTGAATAAGGGATCGTTGTTGCCGAGGATTGGGTCGTTTGAGCCGGTGATGCGGGGATCCTGGAGGCCGAGATTGGTCCAATCGTACTGAATCGCTTCGAATTGTCCCGTAAGGCTAGCGCACATAAATGAACCCAGCAGCCCGCGCTCAGCCTTCACGGGGTGCGCTGGGTCGTAGTGAGGTCCGTAAGGGATGCCGCGGCGGACGAGGCGGCGCGCATGATTGGTGTTGCGCTGCACGGTTCTGGCGTCACGGGGATTGCTTCTGCGCATGTGGCTGCCGATCGGGCAGCGTTGGCCATCAGGATCTGTCGAGTAGCCGTAATTGTTGAGCCCTGCGTCAGTGATCGCCGGCTGCGGCGAAGGTGTGAGGGGCGACAAGGCGAGCGGCACGCCAT
>JACMMP010000078.1 GCA_014378995.1 Hyphomonadaceae bacterium | reverse complement strand
TCGCGCGCGCGGCGCCCGACCTCAACGCGAGCGATCCGCGCCGGCTGCGTTACGTGCTCGCCGGCGCGCTGCTGATCGGGCTCGCCATCGGCAACTTGAATGCGCCGGACCGTTTGGCGCGCGCGTTCTTGCCCGATCCCGGCCCGCTCTTCGGCGACCAGGAAATGGCGATCGAAGCCTGGGCGGCGCCCGCGGAATACACGCGCGCGGCGCCGGTTTCGTTGAGCGACCGGCTGGGTGAAACGGTGGCCACGCCGCCATCGGTGGAAGTCACGGTTCGCCTCACCGGGCCCACGGGTGCGCCGCGCCTCGTCTATGACGGCCGCGGTCCGCGTCAGAGCGTGCGCTTCACCCGCGCTGCCGACGGCGCATGGGAAGCGCGCATGCAGCTGCAAAGCGCCGGGCGCCTCAAGATCGTGCGCTTCCACACCCGCGGCCATTGGCGCATCACTCCCGCGCCCGACGCCCGGCCGAGCGCAACGTTCACGGCGCCGCTTACGCAGCTTGCGGAAGAACGGGTCGCCGTCGCCTGGCGCGTGCGTGACGATTACGGTGTCCGGCGCCTGGCGCTGCGCGTGCGTACGATGCGTCCCCCGCCCGGCCTTGCGCACGCCGATCCGATCGACACCGAACTCGAAACCCCGGCCGGCGATCCGCGCGAAGCGGAAAGCGAATCTGAAGTCGATCTCGCCGCCCATCCTTACGTGGGCATGGAGGTCGAAGCGCAGATCGTGGCGTTCGACGCCCTCGGCCAAGAAGGCGTGAGCGAAGCAATGCGCTTTACGTTGCCGGAAAAAGTATTCCTGCAGCCGCTCGCCCGCGCGGCGATTGAAATCCGCCGCCATGTGCTGGCCGAACGCCGCGCTTATCGCGAAGAGCGGCCAGTGCGCCGGCGCACGGTTCCGGCGGGCGATATCCTGCTGGGCAATCAGCGCATCGAAGTGCGCGATTACGATCGCCGCCCGGCCCTGCAGCGCGCCCCCGAAGGCATCCGCCGCGCCGCGCGTTTGATCGATGCGCTGACTATGACGCCGGAGGACGGCTATTTCCGCGACCTCGCCGTCTATTTGGGTTTGCGCACTGCGCGCGCCGATCTCGATGTCGCGCGCGAGATCGACGACACCAATCTCGCCGCCGACATACTCTGGCGCACGGCGCTCCGCGCCGAGTATGGCGGCGCCGCCGATGCGCGCCGGGCGCTGGAAGAAGCGCAGCGCCAACTGGCCGAAGCTTTGGCGCAAGGCGCGCCGCCCGAACGCATGCGTCAATTGATGGAAGCGCTCCGCCGCGCCACCGAAAATTACATGCAGGCGCTGGTGCAGGAAGCGCTCCGCAACGGCGAGAGCGCCAACATGGAAGACACCGAGGATCAAACCACGATCAGCGGCCGCGACATCGAAGACCTGCTGGACGAAGTGCAGCGTCTCTCCGAACAAGGCCGCCACGCCGAGGCGCAGCAGATGCTGCAAATGCTGGCCAACATCCTGCAGAACCTCGACGTGGAGCTCGATCAAGCCCAGAGCGGCGAAGGCGAGCAAGGCGAAGGTGAAGGCGAGGGCGAGCAGCAGATGCAAGAGAGCATGGACGAGCTCTCCGAAGCGATGGGCGAACAGCGCGCGCTGCGCGATCAGACTGAACAGGCCCAGGAACAGCAGCAAGAGGGTCAGCAACAACAGCAGCAAAGCCAAGGCGGCAGCGGCGGCGATCAGCAAGGCGGCATGGGCGGCGATGAGCTGGCGCAGCGCCAAGCGGAAATCCGTGAAGGCGTGGCTGAAGCGCAGCGTATGGCTGAAGAAGCTGGCGGCGCCCCGAGCGACGATTTGAACGCGGCCGGCGAAGCCATGCGGCGCGCCGAGCAAGCGCTCCGCCGCGGCGATCTTGAAGACGCCGGGCGGGCGCAGTCGGCGGCGCTCGATAATTTGCGCGAAGGCGCCGAAGGCCTCGCGGCGGAGATGCGCGCGCGCGGCCGCGAACGCCAAGGCGAG
>JACMMP010000077.1 GCA_014378995.1 Hyphomonadaceae bacterium | reverse complement strand
TCGCTCGCTTGGGCGCTGGCCGGCGAGTGGCGCATTGAGCCCGATCGCGACACGTGGCGCCATCCGCTGCAGACGCTGCTGTTCTGGGGCATTGAAGGCAACATCACCGTGCTGGAAGTGCTGCCGGGGCGCGGCTGGTACACGGCGATCCTCGCGCCTTACCTTGCAGCGAATGACGGACGCTTGATTTGCGCGGGCTTCGATCCGCGCAGTCCTTCGCTCGCGCAACGCGAAACGTTGGCTGCATGGGAAGCGCGCTTCCAGCGCGATACGGAATTGTTCGGCGAAATCGAGCGCACCGTGCTGCGCAGCGGCGCGCCGCTTGCGCCGCCCAACAGCGTCGATCTCGCGATCCTCGCCAACAACGTCCATACGTTGATGGCCGAAGGAATCGCCGAAGCCGTCTTCCGCGCCATCGCGGCGGCGCTAAAGCCGGGCGGTTCGCTGGGCATCGAACAGCATCGCGCAGCGTCGACCGGCCTGCAGGATCCGCTCGCCGGCAGCGGCTATGTGCAAGAGGCGTATGTGAAGGCGTTGGCGCAGGAAGCGGGGCTGGAATTCGTCGCCGCAAGCGATGTGAACGCCAACCCGCGCGACACGCGCGATCACCCGTTCGGCGTGTGGACGCTGCCGCCAACCTTGCGCACCGCGCCGCTCGGCCGGCCAGACGATCCGAACTTCAACACGGCGCCGTTCGTGGCGATCGGCGAAAGCGACCGGATGACGCTCAAGTTCCGGAAATCGAGCAACCCTGCCGCCACGGCGCCAGGCGAACCGGCCGAATTACGACCCTGACGCCGCCGTCACTCTTGCAGGCTAGCGCGTGCTGGTGTGTAAGGAGCCGACGCTAGGCCGGAGGAAGACATGACGTACGACGAAATCCTGAACCGCTTCAAAGAAGGCAGTGTTGTCGTGCCGGGCAAGAAGGTGAAGTTCGACTTCGGCGACCAAGGCAAGATTTACCTGGACGGCGTCGGCAACAGCGTATCGGCCGAGGATGCGGCCGCCGACACCACGATCAAGGTGAAGCTCGAGGATTTCGTCGGCATGGCGCAAGGCACGCTCGATCCGACCGCCGCTTTCATGCAAGGCAAACTGCGCGTTGAAGGCGACATGGGCGTCGCCATGCAGCTGCAAGGCGTGATGGCGAAACTGCGCGGCTAATATAGAAAGCGGCGGCAGAGGGGCCATGGCTTTCGTCCGCGTCCCAGGCAACGACATACCCGAGGGCGCTGAAGAGCATTGGCTCGAAGGCCGCGGCGGCGTGAAGGTGCGGGTCATGACCGCGCCCGCGGCCGCCGAGCCGCGTGGCGCCGTGATCGTCGCGCCTGGGCGCACCGAATTCATCGAGAAATATTTCGAAGTCACCCGCGAGCTTCAGGCGCGCGGGTTCGCCGTTTTTTGTATCGACTGGCGCGGGCAGGGCTTATCGGGCCGTGAAGTAGAGAATGGCTTGAAGGGCCACTTAGCCAGCTTCGACGATCCGGTGAACGATCTCTCTACGGCGTTGAAGCTGCTCTCGGCCAAGTTGCCGCGCCCGCACATCGGCCTCGCCCATTCGATGGGCGGCGCGATCATGCTGCGCGCGCTGCAGACACGGCGCATTGAACTCGATGGGGCCGCGTTCTCGGCGCCGATGTGGGGCATCGCCGGGCTCAACGACACCGGCAAAAAATACGTGCGCTTCATGACGTCGCTCGGCGCCGGCGGACAATTCGCACCAGGCGTTGAGAAGAAGTGGAAGCGTGAGGTCTTTAAGAAAAACCCGATCACACACGATAAAGAACGCCACGCGCGGTCTCAGGGTCTGATCGCGGAAGAACCGCGCCTTGCGCTGGCCGGCCCGACCGTAGGCTGGGTCGCGGCGGCGGCGGATGCGACCGAAACCTTCCTCACTCAGAACGGCTTGGCGCATGTGCGTATCCCGGTGCTGGTGGCGACCGCCGGCGAAGAACAGCTGGTCGACAACGCCAGCCACGCCCTGGTTGTCGAGCAATTGCCGGAAGCGCGCCACATCACGATCCCGGGCGCCAAGCACGAAATCCTCATGGAAACCGACGATCTCCGCAGCCAGTTCTGGGCGGAATTCGATCAGTTGGCGGAGCGCGTGGCGCCCACGCGCGGCTGAGTAGCGAAGCGGAGGCCATCATGGCCGGGGAATTGGTACTCGTCACAGGCGGCAGCGGCTTTGTCGGGTCGCACTGCATCGTCCAACTTCTGAACGCCGGCTATCATGTGCGCACCAGTGTGCGTTCGCTGTCGCGTGAAGCCGAAGTGCGCCAAATGCTGCGCGTGGGCGGCGTCGACGCGGGGGATCGTCTCTCCTTCGCGGCCGCCGATCTCACCAGCGATTCCGGCTGGGCTGCCGCCGTTGCTGGCTGCACATATGTGCACCACGTCGCGTCCCCGTTTCCACCGAACATCCCCAAACACGAAGACGAAGTTATTATCCCCGCCCGTGACGGCGCGCTGCGCGTGCTGAAAGCGGCGCGCGATGCTGGCGTCAAGCGCGTGGTGCTCACGTCGTCCTACGCCGCGATCGGCTACGGCCAGCCGCAGCAAAGCGCGCCGTTCGATGAAACCAATTGGACTAATCCCGACGGCGACGATGTTCGCGCCTATGTGAAATCCAAAACGCTGGCCGAGCGCGCGGCGTGGGATTTCATGCAGCGCGAAGGCGGGGCGCTGGAGCTTTCCGTCGTCAATCCGGTGGCGATCCTGGGCCCGGTGCTCGCGCCGGATTACTCGACCTCGATCATGCTGATCAAACGTCTGATGGACGGCGACATGCCGGGATGTCCGCGGCTCTTCTTCGGCATCGTCGATGTGCGAGACGTCGCCGACATGCATATGCGTTGCATGACTCATCCCGGCGCCAAGGGCGAACGCTTCATGGCGGTGGCGGGCGAATTCCTCTCGATCGCGCAGATCGCGCGCATTTTGAAACGCAAGCTCGGCGCCGCCGCCAAGCGCGTGCCGACGATGGAGCTACCGGACTTTCTCGTCCGCCTCGCCGCGCGGGGCGATCCGGCTGTGCAGCAGATCCTGCCCGAACTCGGCAAGCGCAAGAACGGTACCAACGCCAAAGCCAAAAGCGTCCTTGGCTGGCAGCCGCGTTCGAACGAAGAGGCGATTTTGGCGACGGCGGAAAGCCTAGCCGCGCTCGGCCTGCTGAAGGACTCGGCAAAAAAAAGCGGCGTGAGTGTCGAAATCCGCTAACGCTGCGCGTCACAGCATTGTGGGTGTGCCGCCCACGTCTGCTATTGGAGGCGTTCGATGCAATACATGCTGTTGATCTATACCGACGAGAGCGCGTGGGCCGCCATCGCGCCGGATGACCTGTCCGAGATCATGGGCGCCTACATGGCCTACAGCCAGGATTTGGCCAAAGCCGGAGTACTCATCTCGGGCGATGAACTTCACCCGGTATCGACGGCCAAAACGGTCAGTGTCTCCGGCGCCAAACAGAATGTCGTCGATGGACCGTTCGCCGAAACCAAGGAAACGCTCGGCGGCTACTACCTCGTCAACGTCGAGAGCCAGGAAGACGCGCTGGCCTGGGCCGCGAAGTGCCCGGGCGCACGCTACGGCCGCATTGAAGTGCGCCCCGTCGTTCAACGCTGAACCCATGAGTGCGGCTACGACCGCCGAGCGCGTCGCGCGCGAGAGTTACGGGCGCCTGCTTGCTCTGCTCGTGGCGCGCACGCGCGACGTGGCCGCCGCTGAGGACGCATTGGCGGATGCGTTCGCGGCGGCGCTCACGGC
>JACMMP010000076.1 GCA_014378995.1 Hyphomonadaceae bacterium | reverse complement strand
CCGTGGTGCTTGCAGCGCCGCCGCTCATCGCCGCGCACGCCGTCGCGCCGCCGCCGGGTGAGCGGCTAATCCTCCTCGGCAACATGCGTTACGCCGAGAACATCGTCATGCTGCGCGCGCTCGCTGACGCCGTGCGCACGCTCGCGGCGGCCGGCCAATTGCCCGCGGACGTCGTCATTGAAGCGGTTGGCGATCATGCGGCGGACCTGCCGGGGAAGTTCGATGCTGCGCGCTTTCGCTTTTTAGGCCGCGCGCCCGATCTCGGCGCGCTGGCGGGCGCCGGCATTTTCCTTGCGCCCGTCACTGGAGGCAGCGGCGTGAAGCTCAAAGTGCTGGACGCGATGGCGCTGGGTTGCCCTGTCGTCGGCACAGCCAAGGCGTGCGAAGGGCTCAGCGTCAGGGCCAACCGCGAGCTCTTGGTGGCGGACGACGTCCCCGGCGTCTTGCGCGCCGCAATTGCGCTGCGCCGCCGCACGCGCCTGAAACACATGCTCGCAACGCGCGCACGCGCCTATATCGAGCGGGCGCACGCGCCGGCGATCGGCGGAGCTGTGGCCGATGCGATGGCGGAAGCCGTCGTTCGCGCTGCGCGGCGTTACGAGACGCTGTAGTACGACTTCGATTGATAGAAATAGAGGCTGTCGGCGTAGGACTGCCAGTGCGGCAGCACGCAGTTCAGCGCGATGCCGAGCACCTTGCCGCCGGCTGCTTCCGTCTGCGCCACGGCCGAGCGCACCGCGCCGATAGCCGAGCGGCCAGCGCGCGCGACCAGCACCGTCGTGTCCGCTTGCTTCACCAGAATGCGGGTTTCAGCAACGGCAAGGATCGGCGCGCAATCGAGGACCACTAGGTCGTAATGGGCGCGTAGCTCACCGATCAGCCGCTCCATCGCTTCGGAGCCGAACACGTCGCGCGGGGTGAAGCCTGACGTAGCCACCGGCAACACGTGCGCTTCCGAGCTTGGATCGCGCACGATTGCCGAACGCCAGGGCACTTCGCCGGCGAGCACTTGCAGAATGCCGACATCGGTCTCGATGTCGATGACGTCGTTGATCGATTGCTTGCGCAGGTCGCAATCGACGACGCAGACGCGCTGTCCGGACATTGCCGCCACGCGCGCAAGGCACATCGAGACGGTCGTTTTGCCCTCATCCGGCAGCGCCGAGGTGATGGCCACGACCTTCACTGAGAAGTCCAGCTTGGAATAGACGATCACCGTGCGCAGTACGCGCAGCGCTTCGGTGAACGCCGACATCGGCCTGCCGACAAGATAGCCTGATGGATGCCGCTCCGCCGGCGGCATCTGGCGCATCATGCGCTTGGAAATGGTGGGGATCGATGCGATCGCGGGATAGCCGACCTTTGCTTCCAGGTCGTCGGCGTTCTTCACCGATTGGTCGATGATCTCGGCGATCACGCCCGCGCCGATGCCGAGCAACAGGCCGATGGCGATTGCGAGCGCGAGCGAGATGCGCAGCTTCGGCGAAGACGGCGAACTCGGCGTCGATGCATAGGCAAGCAAGCGCGCGTCCGAGACGTTGAGCTGATCCTGGTCGGCGATTTCCTGGTAGCGCTGCAGATAGCTCTCATAAACTTCGCGGCTGGCGGCGGCTTCGCGCTCGAGTTCGCGCAGGCGCACGCTGGAGCTCGAATTGTCCGAGAGATCGCCGGCCGCTTCGCGCATCGATTGCTGCAGCGTATTTAGCCGCGCGCGCCCGACGGAGACCTCGTTGCCGAGGTTCACGGAGATGCGCTGGATTTCGCGTTGGATCTGGTTTTCGATGTCCTGGCGCTCGGCGCGGATCGCTTGCACCGCCGGATGGGTCGGCAGATAGCGGTTTTCGAGGTCAGACTGGCGGCGGGCGATATCGGCTTCGCGCTCGCGCAGATTGCGGATGGTTTCCGAGTTTAGCGCGTTGCCGATGCTTTCCAGCGGCGCGCCGGACTCCCGCAGCTCCTGAATTTGACGGAAGCGCGCCTCGCGCTCGGCAAGGTCGGCCTGCGCTTGCAGCACCTGGCTTTGAACATTGGTGATCTGCTGTTCTTGCAGCGTCGAACCCTGCGCCGACATGAGGCCCGACTGCACACGGAACGTCTCGGCCGCGCTTTCCTTGGCCTGCACGTCGTCGCGGAGCTCCGCCAAACGGCGCGAGAGCCAGGAATTGGCGCGCTGGGCGGTATCGACCCGCTGGTTCACCTGGCTGGCGATGTAGACGTCGGCGTAGGTGTTGGCGATCAGCTGCGCGCGCTGGGCGTCTGTCGAGCGCGCGGTGATCTCAATGACATAAGTCATGCCGCGGCGGTTCACCGTCATCGCGCCGGCGAGGCTTTCGGCGATGTCTTCAGTCGACAACACTTCGCCGCCTGAGCGCTGGCTTTGCAGACCAAGCGCGGCGGCAAGTTCGCTGGTTAATGCGGGCGAGCGAAGCAGTTCGATTTCTGAATCGATCGCTGACGATTGCAGCGGCAGCGCGCCTGTCACGGCCTGGCTGTTCAGAACGGTTTCCTGGCGCGGATTGATGATGAGCAGCGACGTTGCCGTATAGCTCGGCGTGCGCAGCATCAAGAAGGTGAACGCGGCGCCGGCGACAGTCAGCCCAACGAGCGCCATGATGAGAAAGCGCCGCCGCAGCATCTGCATCGCGGCCGTCACGCCAAAGAGTTCCGCAAGCCCCTGCGGCGCAGAACCATTTCCTGGCGAGCCCGAGAGCGGCTCCTTGTTCATCTTATTCATGGTGCGCAAAAGCCCCGTCTTCGGCGCAGAAAACGCCGCCAGAAAACAGCGTCAACCTAGCACAAGGGCTCGGCCGATGTCGTCTCCCGTTCGACGGTTATGCATGCTCTGCGCCGCTTTAGTGTGTCGGATGGGAAGCGTTTTCGCGTGACGCGTGTTCCTTTTCTCAGAACAGTCGCTCACCGATGCGGATGGTGTCTCCCGGCATAACCGGCGTCGCGATCGACAGCGGATAGGCGCGCTCATCTGGTTCATTGGCGTGACGAATGAAGACGCGGTTGCGATTCGCGCGATAGGTGAATCCGCCGGCGGTCGCGACAGCGTTCAGCACCGTCAGACTTGCCGAATAAGGGTACGTGCCGGGGCGTTGAACTTCACCGAGAATGAAGAATGGCCGGTAGTTGGCTACTTCAACGCTGACATTCGGCTGGCGAATGTATTCGCTCAGCGCCTGTTGCAGGCGCTGGCCCAGTTCCGACACGCTCAGCCCCGCGGCTTCGATAGTGCCAACGAGAGGATAGGAGATCGTCCCCTGCGAGCCGACGACGAATTGGCCTGTGAGTTCGGCCTCGTTGAACACGGTGATGCGAAGCTGGTCGCCGGCGCCCAACCGATACTCACCAGGCTGGTTCGCGCTCTCTGGGGTGCTGGCCACAGTAGAGCAGCCGCCCAGCGCTGCCGCGCCCGCGCCCAATGAAAGACCAAGGAGAAGCGTGCGGCGTGTGTGCCAAATTGGCGATGACATGCGGGACCAATCCTCCAGGCGTCTTACGTCGTGCGGCTTCTGCCGCAAGGGACGGACCAATAGGGCAGGCTATCTCGCCGCGCGACAAAATTCCGCGCCGTAAATCGCCCGCGCGAGTGGCCGGCCCTAATGCGCCGCTTCAGTGGACAAGTCCCTCGCGGGGCGGCGGCCCGTGCCCCGGAGCCACGCCTGCTCGGCCAGCTTACCGATGAGGTAAAGCGCCGCATCCACGGACCGGAACGCCGAAAGCGCCATGCGCGCGTCTTTCGCCTTAACCGCGCTGATCAGCCGACGCCATTGCAGGCGGCGGTCGACGCTGGTTCGGTGGCGCTCCAGCGCCCGCCGTTCCGGCTGCGAGAGCGGGCGGATCGCCGCGATCGCGTCGTCGCAGTCTCTAAGCCGCTGAAGGTCGGTCTCGCTATGTGCTTTGCTCAGCGACCCCGCGGTCTCCACGGAGATGTAACCGGCCTCGCCGCACACGATGAAGCGGGCGCCCAGCGCAAGCGCGCGGGCGTAAAGTTCGTAATCCTCGCCGAGGCGCATGTCGGCGCGATAGCGCAAGCTCCGTGCATCGATAAAGCTGCGGCGCATCAGCGGTTTTAGGTAGCCGAGATCGAGGGCGCCGGTTTCGCCGCCTAGGTTTCCAATCAGGAAATCCTGCAGGTCCAAGGGCTGAGCGCGGAGCGGGGATCGGGCCCATGACACGGGCGCGCCGTCGGCGACGCGGATCAGCGCGTCGCCGACGAAGTCCGCATCGCCCGCAATCTCGTGCATCGCGGAGAGGCGCCCCGGCATGTAGAAATCGTCGGCGTCGAGGATTGTGAGCCAAGGCGAGTTAGTCGCCGCGATAGCCGCGTTCCGCGCCGCCGCAGGCCCGGCATTGGCATCGAGCCGCAGCGTTTTCACACGCGCATGCCGCGCCGCCAAAAGCTGCGCCAGTGCAAACGTTCCGTCGCGTGAGGCGTCATCGACGATGCAGATTTCCGCGGTTCCCGGCTCGGTAAGCGCTGACATCACGGCGCGCTCGAGCGTCTCCTCCGCATTATAGGCGGCGACCAGCACGGCAGTGCGCGTATCGGCGGAAGCGGACATGGGCGGTGAACGCTAATGCAATTGCTGCGCTGCGTCATGCCTGCACGCCAACGGCGCTTCAGTTAACCAGCGTCATCAGCGCAAAGCGATGCGCCCGAATACGACGGCGCGTAGGCGATGCACGAGACGGTGACGCGCCATGGGCCCTGCCACGGCAAGATCGGGCCCAGCCAATCCGTCAGCGTTTCGGAATTCCAAAGGTGCAGATAAAGACGCTGCGCCGTTTGCGGCAGCGGGCCGTTCTCGCCCGCCTCTTCGTGGAATAGCCGTCCATCGACATACCAGCGGATCGCGCGCGGCGTCCATTCGAAGCCATAGGTGTGCTGCTCGTCGGCGGCGTCGAACGGCAGCGGAAGCGTCGTGATGTGCTGCCGGCCGCGCCGGAAGTAAGTGAACTGGATCGAGCGCGTGTCGCGGCCCAGAATCTCTATGTCGATCTCGTCCCAGGTGTTCTCGCCAGCGGGCCGGGTGTAGGTGAAAAAGCCGGTCACCAGCCCCGAGCCCCGCGGAACCTGCATGCGGGTTTCGAAATAGCCGTACCGATAAAGCTGTTCCGATTGCAGCTCGCCGGACGAGTAGCGTTTCTCTCCGCGTCGCGAACTTGAGAGCAGCATGTCCAGCCCTTGCGGGACTACGCGCACCTGCGAGCGGCGCCAATCGTTCGCTGTCCATTCGCCGTTGGACCACCCGTCCGCCACACGCCACCGGCTCTCGTCGATGGCGGTAAAGCGTTCTTCAAATGCAAGCGGTTGCTGCTGCGCGTGCGCGGGCGGGCATATCGCCAGTGCAAACAGGAAAAGCAGTGTCCGCATCGGCGCATTCTGCATCAGCGCATGCCGGTCCGCCAGCAGCCGCATCGCCGCTACTCGCCGAGCAGGGTGGCGATGTGCGCCGCAGTGACCGCGTCAAGCGGCTTCACCGACGCGTTAGCCTTCACGCGCTCCGCCCTGGAGGACGAAAAAAGCGTCACCCCGTCAGGGTTTCTGGCCATCGCCGAACGCAAAAGCAGCCGGGCGACGCCTTCCCGATCTGCAGGGGAGACGCCGGTGTCCGCTTCGAAACGCTGAGCGCCCTCCCGGCTTGCGGCGGCGCGCGTCAGGCTCTTGGTCAGCCGCAGGCCGAGCACCGAATGAACGATGGTGAGGGTCCCGGCGCCAACGTGGCCGACCTTGCCCACGTCCGCGACTGGAATTTGCGCGATGTCGAAGACGTTGGGGTAGCGGGAGAGAATGGCGGACGTGTTGGCCGCCGTCGCCGCGAGTCCAATCGCGGCGACCTTGCCGTCGCGCTTCAGCTGCTCAAGCAGACGCACCAATGCATCGTAGACATCCTCCGCCGCCGGTTCATGCAGCAACAACGCGCCTAGCCGCTCGGTTCTCAATTTTCGCAGACTGGTTTCAGCGCTTCGCCTGATCTGTTGCGACCCAAAGCCGAACCGCGGCGCCGG
>JACMMP010000075.1 GCA_014378995.1 Hyphomonadaceae bacterium | reverse complement strand
CGCACGACGGCGCCAAGTCCCGGCGTCGCCCAATCGCCGGCGATGCTCGCCGGCGCTTGGGCCCGCGCAGGCGCCGCCACGAGCAAGCACAGCGCGAGGACGATGGCGGTGATGACCGCCGGCGCCTTGGCGCGCGGTGTCAGGAGCGGGAGGCGCGTCGCAGCGGCGAAATGCTCGTAATATTTTGGATGCTCGGTGCCCATTAGGCGATCCCACCAAGTGAAGTAGAGGCCGAAATTGTAGCCGGCCTGAGCGTGATGCAGGTCGTGGTGAGTCGTCGTTGTGAGAAAATCGAACATGGGGCGCCCGTCAGGGCGGGCGGGGAAGATTTCGTAGCCCGAGTGACCAAGCGTGTTGCGGACGATTTGGTGCAGCATGAACACGCCCACCACCCACCATGGCGTCGGCGTCAGGATCATCCAAAGCGGCACGAACAAGCCCTGGATCACCGCTTCGCCGAGATCGAAGCTATAGGCGGTGAAGGGCGATGGATTGTGCGAGCGATGATGACGGCGGTGAAAGATGCGAAACAGGCGCGGGTCGTGGATGGCGCGGTGCGTCCAGTAGAAATATGAATCGTGCGCCGCGATCATTAGCACGAGCGCCGCAATCGCCCAGGGCAGGCCCCATTGGGCCGCGATGGCGGGGCCGGGGAGCAACCCTAAGCCTTGCAGTGCGAATGTGAGCAAACCGATCGTGGAGAAGATCGCGATTGACCGCAGCGAGGCGCCGAACTCGATCAGCATCTGGCGGGGCTTGGGTGTGTCGGGGCGGATTTTGCGGCCCGCCAATGGGCGGGCCAGGGCGATCCACAAAGTGAACCAAACGGCGACGGCGAAGATGACATAGCGCGTCAAATCACTTCTTACAGCCGTGAGCCATTGGGCGGCGAAATCGGCGATGTCCATGCGGGCCTCCTTGTTGCAGAGGGCGTCGCTTGACGGGGCGCGTTTTGTCTCGCTGGCGGTGGAAAAGGCCGCTCGATTTCGAAATCAGCGAGGGTTTTCCGGAATTGGCGAGCCTTCGGCGAGGGTTCGGCGCCGCCATTCGGTCGGAGTCTGGCCGGTCGCCTCCTTGAAGGCGCGGTTGAACGGACCAAGCGAGCCGAAGCCAAGGTCGAAGGCGATGGCAGAGACCGGCTCGCGGGCGCGCGCGGGGTCCGCCAGAAGGTGCTGCGCCGCCGCGATCCGGCGCGCGTTCACGAATGCCGCGAAGTTGCGGAAGCCGAGATGATCGTTGATGAGGCGCCGCAGCTTGTGCTCGGGCGCGCCCGCCTCGGCCGCCAACGCGCCGATGGTCAACCCCTCGCGCCGCCAAGCTTCACCGGCCGCCATCAGCTGTTCCAGCTTGGCGAGCAGCAGGCGATCGCCAGCGTCGAGCGTGTTGCTGGGCTCAGCAGAGGCGGGCGCGGAGCCAAATAGTTCGGGCTGCGCGTGAAGGAACGCCACCGCGCCCAGCCCACACATGAAGGCGAGCGCCGCCGCGCCGGCCAGGTCAAACCAAGGCTGGCGCAGGCCGAGGCCCTCGCCGATCTCGAACCCCGAAAGCGCCAGCACGTAAACCGTCACCACGCCGAGCACCGGCCCACGCAGGCGCCGCCGCGCTTCCACCAAATCCCCCCGCCAGCTTCGTGCGATCACGAAGAGTGCGTGGATCGCCAAGGCGGCCTCGATCAAATTGTGCCCGATCCAGACTGGGCTGCTCATCTCCTGGCGGCCTAGCCATCCGGCGAGACCAACAGCCGTCAGCAGCCCGGCCGGCGCCAAGGTCAGCGGCGAGATCGGCCGGTCCTCGAACAGGGTGACGATGAAAAGCCAGAAGCAACCGGCGCCGCCGAGAGCGAAGAAATGCACTGGGATCTCGGCGATACCGAGCGAGTCGCGGGTGAGTGCGGCGGAGTTGAGCACGTAGGCCGCAGCGCTGACGGTCAGCAGCAGGCCGGCGATGCGGATGGAGGCTTGGCCGCTCCGCCACAGACCCGCTGAGATCGCCGCCAGCGACCCCACCGCAAACCCCCGCAGCACCAGCCCCCAGATCACGACCGGTTCGATGTCCATCGCCAAGCCCTACCACGCCGGAACGGGGCGTCGACAATTGCCAATCTTGGCAGACGATCAAGCCAGGGGCGCTATCTTGGTGGCGCCGATGTCGCTGGTAGGCGACATCCGCTTGGATCAGGAGAGCCCAAAAAACCTACCTCGCGGTACGTTTTCTGCGGCCCGAGTTCGTTATTGTGTCCGTGGTCATAGGCCAGCGCTTGGCGCCAGCCTCAGTATTGCTTGATGCAACCGTGCATGCGTTCCGTACGTACCAACTTACGTTGGCGGAATATTATCACGCCGTACTTGTCACGAAGGGGATGAAATGAACCAGATGTTTAGCCGCTTGCGCGAGGCATGCGTCACGGTCGCCGCTGCAGGCGCGGCCGCTGCCCTGCTTGCCGCACAACCGGCCGCGGCAACAGAAATGACGCCTGCGGCGACACAGCAGGTCGATATCACTGTGACGGCGAACGCGCGTATTGTGAGCGTCCATCGTAGTCGCGCGGCGACGGGCTATGAGCGCAGGTCAGAACGGGTGAGCGACGACGGTTACGATTGGGCGCCGATCGCTTACAGAGATGTCGTCCGTGTCACTGTGGAGATCGCCGATCCGAAAGGCTCACGCGCCGATGCCGACGAACGCCCGCAGCAGGTGACGTTAGAGCTTGATCCGGGCCAACTGAACGCTGAACAGAATGCCGCGTTGTCGAGCCGGCGCATGTCGCAGCGCATCGCGCCGTTCCAACTGCATTTCACGACGACGTCGTCGATCGTGCGGCGGGTCAACCGCGCGCAATCGTACCTATGCAGCGGCGACCAATTCCGTTGCGAAGACAGGCTGGTGTTCGAGGACGCGCCAGTTGAGCGTGTTCAGCTTTCCGTTTTGTGACCACCCGCACGCTCCTCCCTCCTCACTGCAGGGGGAGGGAGGGAGCACGCGAGCGCTTCTCGCGCGCGGACCGGGCGGCTCGACAACCCCGCGCCCGCCCTCTATAAGCCCGCGCTTCCCGCGTGGGAGGCTTTAGCCGGCCCTACCACGCACCCACTCAGGCTGGGCGGTCTAACGATCTCCTAGCGTTAAGCGAGAGGCCAACATGGCTAAGAAGGTACTGGGGCAGATTAAGCTCCAAGTGCCGGCCGGGGCAGCGAATCCTTCGCCCCCGATCGGTCCCGCGCTCGGTCAGCGCGGTTTGAACATCATGGAATTCTGCAAGGGCTTTAACGCCCGCACACAGGATATGCCCAAGGGCGATCCGTGCCCGGTGGTCATCACCTATTACCAAGACAAGAGCTTCACCTTCGAGATCAAGACGGCGCCGGCGTCGTTTCTGATCAAGAAGGCGGCGAAGATGGACACGAAGAAGAAGCCGGGTTCGGGCTCGAAGAAGCCGGGCGTGGATGTTGTCGGCAAAATCACGATGGCCCAGTGCAAGGACATCGCTAAGGCCAAGCAAAAAGATCTGAACTCCGCCGATCTCGACCAAGCCGCGAAAATGATCGCCGGCACTGCCCGCTCGATGGGCGTGGAAGTGGTGGAGTAGGGCCATGACCAAGACCACGAAAAGAATGGCCAAGAGCCACGCCGGCATCGATAGCCGCAAGCTGCACACGCTCGACGAAGCGGTGAAAATGATCAAGGAACGCGCTAGCGCCAAGTTTGACGAGACGATCGAAGTCTCGATGAATTTGGGCGTCGATCCGAAATATCCCGATCAACAAGTGCGCGGCGTTTGCTCGCTGCCGAACGGGACCGGCCGTACCGCGCGCGTTGCGGTGTTTGCCAAGGGCGCCAAGGCCGAAGAAGCCAAGGCGGCAGGCGCAGATATCGTCGGCGCCGAAGACCTGTTCGAGACCATCAATGGCGGCAAGATCGACTTCGAACGTCTGATCGCAACGCCGGACATGATGGCCCTCGTCGGGCGCCTCGGCAAAGTGCTGGGTCCGCGCGGCATGATGCCGAACCCGAAGGTCGGCACGGTGACGATGGACGTGAAGAAGGCGGTCGCCGACGCTAAGGGCGGCGCGGTTGAGTTTCGCGTCGAGAAGGCGGGCATCGTCCACGCTGGCGTCGGCAAGGCGAGCTTTACCGAAGAGCAGATCCTGCAGAACGTGAAAGCGTTCGTGGACGCGGTCGCCAAGGCGAAGCCGCCGGGCGCAAAAGGCACGTTCGTCAAGAAGGTCGCCATCTCGACGACGATGGGTCCGGGCGTGCGCCTCGATCCGTCCGCCGCCCTCAACGCGTCTCAGGGCTGAGCTTTTAACTGAAACCAAACGAAAGCGCCCCGGTGAAAGCCGGGGCGTTTTTGCTTGCGCCGTGCTAGGCGAAGCGGATGAATTCGGACCCCAACACACAGCAAGCCATCGCCCATGTCGGCGGTTATCTTCTCATGCAGTATCGCGATGCGCGCGGCGTGCTTCACGCCCCGAACGCCGTCAGCGCGCTCGGCGCCTGGGCGGGCATCTTTGCGCAGATTCAGGCGCGCGCGCTCATGATGACCGGTGTCATTCCGCAAACTGAAACGACGCTGCTTGAGGTGAAGACTAAGAACGGCGAGCGCTACTTCTTAGGCGACGCCATCAGCGCTTGCGTATTTGAGGGCAACGATAAGTTTTTGTCGTTCTGGAATCTCGCCGCCGGCGCATCCGGCGATCCCAAGATCGGCGACAAGATCGACATTATCGAAATTGCGCGCCGCACCACCAAAGGCGTCGGCGGTCCGCTGTTCGGCGAGCCTCGTATCGATGCACGCTACAAGCTGACTGAACGCCCGATCGACGCCGTACGCGCCCACGGCCCAGTGTTGCTGCGCCACTTTCTCGACCTTGAACTCGATCCAGCGAAGCTAATGCTGGTGTTCGGTTCGGTCGCGCAGCACTTCGCGGCCTTCGCGGCGGGCGAGGTCGCCGACGTTCGCGTCACCGTCGCGATGCAGCGCGCCGATATCGTCCGGCTCTACATGGAAGCCGCGATCCCCATGTCAAAGCTCGACACGAGTACGGTCGGCATGGCGCCCGAGGGACGATTTAAGTCGCACTGAATTGCGATTTGGCGCGCGCTGGCGCTCCCGGCCCGCTATCCTCTCGCCATGACGATCGAGAACGATAACGATCTGGAAGCGCTGAAGCGGATTGGCGTCATCGTCGCGCGTACGCTTGCCGCCATGGGCAAAGCGCTCGAGCCGGGCATGACCACCCGCGAACTCGATGAGATCGGGCGCGTGCTGCTGGAGCGGGAAGGCGCGCGGCCCGCGCCGGCGCTGACTTACAATTTTCCTGGCGCAACCTGCATCTCGGTGTTTCCCGACATCGCCCACGGCATTCCGGGTGATCGCGTTTTGAAGGCGGGCGATCTCGTCAACATCGACGTCTCTGCCGAGAAGGACGGCTATTTCGCCGACACCGGCTCAAGCTTCGTGATGCCGCCGAAAGCACCGAAGCTTGAGCGGCTGGCGCGGGACGGCAAACGCGCCATGTGGGCCGGCGTCAACAGCGTGCGCGCCGGCGCCAAGCTTGGCGACATCGGCCGCGCCATCCAGACCTTCGCGGACCGCGAGGGTTATACGCTGATCCGCAATCTCGCCAGCCACGGCGTTGGGCGCGGTTTGCACGAAGAGCCGGGCGAGATCCCGACCTGGCATGAGCCGGGCGAGCGGCGGCGCATCGGCGAGGGCCTCGTGTTCACGATCGAGCCGTTTTTGTCGATGGGCTCTGAATGGGCCGTCGAGGGCGACGATGAATGGACGTTGCGCGCCGATACCGGCCGGCCGACGGTTCAGTTCGAGCACACGCTGGTCGCCACCAAAAGCGGCGCTCTCGTGCTGACGGCGGCGTGACCAAGAGCGCGCCGCCGCGCCAAGGTTGGCGGCTTTTTGCGGCCTTCGCGCTCGTCGTGTTCGCATCCATGCTGGTGCTGCAGGAAGCGCTCGCGCGTATGCTCGCGCGCTGGCTGGCGGGCGTGTGGGTGACGACGCTGGACACGCTGCTGCGCATCTTTAGCGGGCCGATTAGCGGCTAATGCGCTCGGTGCGCGGCTCAATCAGAGGCGCGCGACGAGCGGTCTGGCCGTGTTCTGTTACGCGCGCGCTCAACCGCGCTTCCAACGAAACACCTGCTCCAGCGGCGCGTTGAAGGCGTCGGCGATTCTGAACGCCGCTTCCAGCGATGGCGCGTATTTATTCTGCTCGATGGCGATGACGGTCTGACGCGTCATGCCGATGCGCTCCGCGAGCTCGGCCTGCGTCATTTCGCTGTTCTCGAAGCGCAAGCGGCGGATTTCGTTTTCAATCGCCATTAGGCGCCGGCCTTGAAGTGGACAATCTGCGTGACCGTCTTGGCGATCTGGCCCAGCAGCAAAACAGCGAGAACGAGATTGGCGAGGAAGAGGCCGGTATAACTGAAGATAAGCGCCGCCGTGGTGACACTGATCGCGCCGAGCGTGGTGACGATACCGCCGATGCGATCGGCCTTGAGCGCAATCAATTGCTCGCGTTCGTCGGGCTTAGCCTCGCGGCGTGGCGCTTCAAGCGTCGCCCCGAGCCATTGGGCCCCTACGATCAGGACGAATGCGCCGAGAGCGAGCAAGCTCGCCATCGCATCCCCGCCTGCCGGCTGGTCTGCCCAGCTCTTGGGTAACGTCCAAAAGAAGAGGAAGAAGACCATGACATAGGTGGAAAGCGCGCTCCAAGCGACGCGCTCGCGGAAAGAACTGGCGCGCGTCATTGCACTACCCCCCGGAACGAGGCGATCTGCCAGCCGGCTTTGATGAGTTCCGCCGCGACCATCGCCGCCAGCAGCAGATTGGCGACGAGAATGCCGTTCCAACCCATCAACAGCGCGCCGATCAGACAAACGACGCCGACC
Organism: Hyphomonadaceae bacterium; assembly: GCA_014378995.1. GTDB lineage: Bacteria > Pseudomonadota > Alphaproteobacteria > Caulobacterales > Aquidulcibacteraceae > Vitreimonas. The sequence continues at coordinate 5,211 of JACMMP010000075.1, read as the reverse complement.
GAGAGCGTGTAGGAGGCGATGCGCTCGGCCTTGAGATCGATCAGCCGTTCGCGCTCGTCCGCCGGCGCGTTGGCGGCCTTCGGGGTGAGCAGCGCAGCCGCGATGGTGAGCGAGGTCGCAATGATGACCAGCATGACCACAGCGCCGACCATGAGGCCAACGCTCAGGCCCTGGGCGTAGCGCTCGTCCCACCCGCGCCAAAGCGTGAAGAAATAGCCTCCGAAAACAACGCCATAGGCAACGAACGCAATCCAGGCGCTCTTCTCTCGAAACGACATCTCTCAATCTCCACAGGTCTGCTTATGCAGACATGGTGTAAAATATAACGTACATTAAGTCAATGGTACCTAACGTTGGGCACATTGACATCTCTCAGACAGGTTTATAAAACAAACTTGTTGAGGCGGGCGGGAGGCTCGTCCGTGGAGGGTGTCATGTCGGGTGTTGGCGAGCGGTATCACGCGCTGGATGCGGTGCGGGGCGGGGTGCTGATCCTCGGCGTGTTCTTTCACGGCATCCTATCGTTCCTGCCGGGGACGCAGGTGTGGTTGGTGATGGACAGCGCGCGCAGCACCGAACTCTCGGTGTTGTTCTTCACGCTGCACATCTTCCGCATGACGGTGTTCTTCGTGCTCGCCGGCTTCTTCGGCCGCTTGCTGCTTGAGCGGCTTGGCGTTGGCGGCTTTGTGCTGAACCGCGCCAAGCGGATCGCGCAACCGCTGGCGATGTTTTGGCCGATGGTGCTGACGGCGTTTATCGCGACTCTGCTTTGGGCTGCCGCGCAAGCTAATGGCGGCACGCTGCCGGACGGTCCGCCGCCGCCGCCGTTGACCGCGGAGACATTCCCGTTCCTGCACCTTTGGTTTCTCTATGTGCTGCTGATCTTCTACGCGATCACGCTGTTGCTGCGGAGCGTCGTGCATCGCGTCGACCGCCGCGGCGAGCTGCGTGCGCGCCTGGTTGATCCGGTTGTGCGTTTGCTGGGCGGTCGGGCCGCGCCGGTACTGCTGGCGATTCCTGTCGCGGCTGCGCTCTATTTCACGCCCGGTTGGATGATGTGGTTCGGCATACCAACGCCGGACACTGGCGTCGTGCCGAACTCGACATCGATGGTGATTTACGGTTTTGCGTTCAGCTTCGGCTGGCTGCTCAACCGCCAGCCGGAAATTCTGCAAGGCTGGGGCGAGCGCTGGGGCGCCTACGTCGGCCCGGCGATTGGCGCGACGGCGGGCTGCTTGATGATGACGAGCCTGACGCCGGTCTTCACCACGTCGGCGCAAGACTTCACCGCCGCATCGCAGGATCTGCGCACGCTTGGTTACGCCGCGCTCTACGCCTTCGCATGCTGGGCCTGGACGGTCGCGATCATCGGCTTCGCCGTGCGCCATCTTTCCGGCCACAGCCCGGTGCGGCGCTATCTCGCGGACGCGTCGTATTGGATTTACATTGTCCACCTGCCGATCCTGATCGCGCTACAAACGCTGATCGCGCCATATCCGTGGCCGTGGTTCGTGAAATACCCGCTGATGCTGGCTGTCGCTTTCATCATCATGCTGGCGAGCTATCAATGGTTCGTGCGCTATTCTTGGATTGGCGCGATTCTCAACGGCAAACGCGAGAAGCCGGCGCGGCGGGCGAAGTCCAACCAAGCGCTCGCGGCGGCAGAGTAGGGGCAGGTCATGAACGCAGAACTTGAAACCGCACGCGGCGACCTCGCTTACATGCGCTCGCTGATTGGCGGCACAGAGCGCATGCAGAAGACGATGGGCGAAGCCTTCTTCTGGGCGGGCTTGCTCTATGGCGCGCAGTGCGGTCTGCACGCGTTGCAGGTCGCGGGCATGGCGCCAGAGCAAGGGCTGCCGGCGTTGCTGATTGCGTGGCTGCCGACCGTTATCTTCTGCGCGGTGTTGGCGGTGATCATCTGGAAAGACCGCAAGGCCCCAACGGGCGGCCCTTCATCGCGCGCGCTGAGCACCGTCTTTCAGGGCGCGGGCCTAGCGAATTTGGTGATGGCGTTCGTGTTTGCATACGGCGCCGAGAAGTTCGAGACGCCAGGGCTTTGGCTTTATCAGCCGGTGGTCGTGTGCATGTTTCAGGGGGTGGCCTGGTACACAGCGTGGGCGGTTCTGCAGCGCGTTTGGCTGGGCTTTGTAGCGGCCGGCTGGTTCGCAACGACAGTGGGGCTCGGCGTCGTGATCGGCGACACCGGCGCATATCTTCTCATCCTGAGCGCGGCGCTGATCGCGCTTATGGCGATACCCGGCTGGGTGATGTGGCGTGGCGCCAAGCGGACCGGCTGATCCCCGTGGCTTCGTTTGACATCGGCAAACTGGACGACGTGATCCACGGGCGCGTGCGCCTGGGGGTGATGGCGTATCTGGCCGATGCGGAGGTGGCGGATTTCACCGAGTTGAAGACGCTGCTCGACGTCACCCAGGGCAATCTCTCAGTACACCTGCGCAAGCTGGAAGAGGCCGGGTACGTCTCGATCGATAAGAGTTTCCTCGACCGCAAACCGCTTACGCGCGTGCGCATGACGGATGATGGCCGCACGGCATTCGGCGCGTACCTGGAGGCTATCGCCAAGCTTGTGGGCGATGGGCGCTAGGGGCGATTTTGGCTTTGGTGGAACACGGCGAGGATGCGCACTTCGCCAGCTCCGATTTCGTACACGAGCACGTAGGGATAGCGCGACAAGATCAACTCGCGAGTCTCATCACTTTGCGTAGCGCGTCCCAGCCATGGTGAACTCTGCAGCAGCCGAGCAGATCGGCGGATGTATAAGGCCACACGCTTTGCGGCGGGTTTGCTGTCCTGCGCGATGAATTCGACGATCGCATCTACGTCGGTTGCGGCGCGCCGGCCCCAGACCACGCGAAGCTTCATGAGAGGCGGGCAATGAGCTTGTCAAAGTGATCGGGATCGGCTGGTTCAAACCCGCGCTCTTGCCGTCGGCGCACTTCGGCCCATTGCTCTTCGGTCAATGAGGACTCGGTGGCCGTTGTATTGGCGACGATGGTCAGGATCAGGTCAGCGACCTCGTCCCGTCGGTCTTCGGGGACCTCTTCCAGCGCCTTGATGGCCAGTTCGATCTTGGTCATGGGCTAATTCTAGCACAAAACGTAATGGCTGGGACGCCGCAACCCGTGTCTTCGCGAGCGCACTATGCACGGGGTACTTGCCAAACGCAGGAAAGCGTGCCTGCGCCTCTTGCAGGCTCCTAACAAACCGTGCATATGCGCCGATCCGGCGGGGTTAACCCCCCGCCGATCCTGTCCGAGACTGCAGGCGCCATGCATATGGTCGGCCCGAAAGGGCTTCATGCGCGTGGCTTAAATCGTTGAAAGGCTTGGTCTAACCAAGCGCTTTCGGGGCCCGCAATAGACAGAAGCTGACGTTTTTCGGGGTGGGCTGTCAAGTCCGCTCTGTAGGCCGGCTCCTGGGACAGGCTGCGCGTGGATCGCGCGCCGCTCGGGGGTTTTTTCCGCCGGCCGGCTGATCCTCGTGCGCTAGGGCGCATCGGATTGTCCGGTGGCCCAACTGAGGAGACCGCAATGGATCGTGCTCAGAAGGCCGAAACGGTGGAATCGCTGAAAGGCGTTTTCGCCGGGGCTGGGTTGGTGGTCGTTGGCCACTATGCCGGTCTGACCGTTGCGGATTTGACGGTGCTGCGCTCGCGTCTTCGTTCCGAAGGCGCCGCGCTCAAAGTGGTGAAGAACCGCCTGGTGAAGCTGGCGATCGCGGATACGCCCAAAGCGTCCGCGTCCGACCTGTTCACCGGCCCCACGGCAATCGCTTACTCCGCTGACCCGATTACGGCCGCTCGTGTCGCAGTCGCTTACGCGAAGGAAAAGGAAAAGTTCGTCGTTCTCGGCGGGCTGTTCGGCGACCAGTTGCTCGACAAGCAGGGCGTCCAAGCTTTGGCCACGCTGCCTTCGTTGGACGAGCTGCGTGGGAAAATCATCGGCCTGGTGCAGGCGCCCGCGACCAAGATCGCCGGTGTGCTTGCCGCGCCCGGTGGCCAGTTGGCGCGCGTGCTTAACGCTTACGCCACCAAGGACGCCGCCTAACCGTCACATCCGCATTCAGTTGAAAACACATACAAAACGTCAGGAACAAAGATCATGGCAAAGCTCGATAAAATCGTCGAAGACCTTTCGGCGCTGACCGTCCTCGAAGCCGCTGAGCTCTCGAAGATGTTGGAAGAAAAGTGGGGCGTTTCCGCCGCTGCTCCGGTGATGGTGGGACAAGGTGGTGGTGGCGGCGCCCCTGCGGCCGCCGTTGAGGAGCAGACCGAGTTCACGGTCATGCTCACCGGCGCGGGCGACAAGAAGATCGAAGTCATCAAGGAAGTGCGCGCGATCACGGGCCTGGGCCTCAAGGAAGCCAAGGACCTGGTCGAAGGCGCGCCGAAAGCGGTGAAGGAAGGCGTGAACAAGGCCGATGCCGAAAAGTTCAAGGCGCAACTTGAAAAAGCCGGCGCGAAGGTCGATCTGAAGTAACTCGCAAACATCACGCGGAAGCACGGTTGTTCCTTCGGGAATGACCGCGGCTTCCGCCATTGCGCGTCCGGAGGCTCGTTTCTCCCGGGTGCGTCGAAGCGCCGTTCCGCCCACGGTGCTTCGAACAAGGGGTCGGACTCACGGGTTCTCGTGAGGCCAGGGCGGACAAAGGCGGCTCATGCTGCCCGCGCAGGCGAACCTTATGGCCGGAGGTTCGCAACGGTGTGCTGGGAGCCCATGGGAAGACGAGAACAGATGACTCTGTCGTACACCGGGAAGAAGAAAATCCGTAAGTCGTTTGGCAAAATCCCGGAAGCGGGGCGCATGCCGAACCTGATCGAGGTGCAACGCAGCTCCTACGATCAATTCCTGCAGAAAGACGGGCGTTCGTACGAGCGCATCGATGAGGGTTTGCAGGCCGTTTTCAAATCGGTGTTTCCGATCCGCGATTTCTCGGACCGCGCGGTGCTCGAATACGTCTCGTACGAATTCGAAGAGCCGAAGTTCGACGTCGAAGAATGCCAGCAGCGCGACATGACCTATGCAGCGCCGCTGAAGGTCAAGCTGCGCCTGATCGTCTTTGAAACGGACGAAGAAACCGGCGCCAAGTCCGTGAAGGACATCAAAGAACAGGACGTCTATCTCGGCGACATCCCGCTGATGACGGACAAAGGCACGTTCGTCGTGAACGGCACCGAGCGCGTGATCG
>JACMMP010000074.1 GCA_014378995.1 Hyphomonadaceae bacterium | reverse complement strand
CTTCCTTCACGACGTCACCCGGCTTTTCGACGCGCTCGCGCGCCAGCTGGGAAACGTGGACGAGGCCGTCCTTGGCGCCGAAGAAGTTCACGAAGGCGCCGAACTCCATCACCTTCACGACCTTGCCTTCGTAGATCTGGCCGATCTCCGGTTCGGAGGTCAGCGACTTGATCCACTTGATCGCCGCTTCGATCGACTCGGCGTTGGCGGACGCCACCTTCACCGTGCCGTCGTCTTCGACGTTCACTTTCGCGCCGGTCTTTTCCACGATCTCGCGGATCACCTTGCCGCCGGTGCCGATCACGTCACGGATCTTATCGACCGGGATCTTGATCTGCTCGATGCGTGGGGCGTTCTTGCCGACTTCGCCGCGCGGCGCGTCCATTGCTTTGGCCATTTCGCCGAGGATGTGAAGGCGCGCGCCGTGGGCGCGATCGAGCGCGACCTGCATGATCTCTTGCGTGATGCCGGCGACCTTGATGTCCATCTGCAGCGAGGTGATGCCCTTTTGGGTGCCCGCCACTTTGAAATCCATGTCGCCGAGATGGTCTTCGTCGCCGAGGATGTCGGTCAGAACTTCAAAGCCGTAATCTTCGAGGATGAGGCCCATGGCGACGCCGGCGACAGGCGCCGAAATCGGCACGCCGGCATCCATCAGCGCGAGGGAAGAACCGCAAACCGTGGCCATCGAGGATGAGCCGTTCGACTCGGTGATCTCGGAGACGAGGCGCACCGTGTACGGGAATTGCTCGGCGGTGGGCAGAACCGCTTTCATCGCGCGCCACGCCAACTTGCCGTGGCCGATCTCGCGGCGGCCGGCCCCGCCCATACGGCCGGTTTCACCGACGCTGTAGGGAGGGACGGTGTAGTGGAGCATGAAGCGCTCCTTGTAGGTGCCGCTCAGCGCATCGATGACTTGCTCATCTTCGCCGGTGCCGAGCGTGGCGACGACGATCGATTGCGTTTCTCCGCGGGTGAACAAAGCTGAGCCGTGCGTGCGCGGTAGGAAGCCGACCATCGATTCGATCGGACGCACCTTGTCGACGGCGCGGCCATCGATGCGGCCCTTTTCTTTTACGATGCGGGTGCGGACGATGTTGCTTTCGACGGCCTTGAAGGTTTCCTTGAACACGTTGGCGTCGACGCCATCCGGGTTCGCGTCGGACTTCACCAAGGCGGCCTTGGCTTTATCGCGCAGCGCGCCAACGGCCGCATAGCGCTCGTCCTTCTTGGTCACCTTGTAGGCGTCGCCGAGATCGGCGCCGACAAGGGCGACGATCTTGGCTTGCAGGGCCGAGTGGTCCGGCGGATCGAATTCGAACGGCTCTTTGCTGGCCGTTTCGGCGAGTTCGATGATCGCATCGATCACCGGCTGCATGCCCTTGTGCGCGAGCGCCAGCGCTTCAAGCATTTGCGCTTCGCTGAGCTCCTTCACTTCCGACTCGACCATCATGATCGCGTTGGCGGTGCCTGCGACGACGAGATCGAGCGCGCTCGTCTTCATTTGCTCGATGGTGGGGTTCAGCTGCGGCTTGCCGTCGATCCAGCCAACGCGGCTGGCCGCAATCGGTCCCATAAACGGAACCCCGGAGATGGTCAGCGCCGCAGAGGCCGCGACCAGGGCGAGCAGATCGCTCTCGTTTTCGTTGTCCCAGCTCAGCACCGTGATGATGACTTGGACTTCGTTCTTGAAGCCATCGACGAACAGCGGACGGATCGGACGGTCGATCAGGCGCGACAGCAGCGTTTCGCGTTCAGTCGGGCGGCCTTCGCGCTTGAAGAAGCCGCCGGGAATGCGGCCAGAGGCGAAGTACTTTTCTTGGTAATTCACGGTCAGCGGGAAGAAGTCCTGTCCCGGCTTTGCTTCCTTTGCGTAGACGACGGTCGCGAGCAGCGCGGTCTCGCCCCAGGTGGCGAACACGGCGCCATCGGCTTGACGCGCGACGCGTCCGGTTTCGAGCGTGAGCGGACGCCCGGCCCAATCGATGGAAACAGTTTTGGTATCAAACATACATCTTACTCCAGGCCGGAAGCCGGTGCTTCCTGAGGCCTCGTACATGCGCAACGGCGATCCGTTACGCGAATTGCCTCCGCCCCGGATGGGCGGAGGTTCGTTCTTCCTCCCTTCTCCCCTTGTGGGAGAAGGTGCCAGCGCGCAGAGCGCGATGACGGATGAGGGGTGAATCGCGTGAGGTCTGACACGTTAGCGCCAGCACCCCTCACCTGGCGCGCTCACGCGCGCCTGTCCTCTCCCACAAGGGGAGAGGACCAGAGTCGCGCCTAACGGCGCAGACCCAGTTTTTCGATAATGGCCTGGTAGCGGGGCACATCGCGGTTCTTCAGATAGTCGAGCAACCGGCGCCGCTGCGAGACCATCTTCAGAAGGCCTTGGCGCGAGTGGTTGTCTTTCTTGTGCGTCTTAAAGTGTTCGGTGAGGTTGACGATGCGCTCGGTGAGGATCGCAACCTGCACTTCCGGCGAGCCGGTATCGTTCTTGGTTTTGGCATTGTCTTTGATGAGCGCTTGCTTGCGCTCTGCGGTAACCGACATCGGTACTCCTTATTCGTCTGCGAGGTGAAACACGCGTGTCGGCGAAAACTTGCCGGCTCGCACGTCGCCCAGCGCGACCGCCTTGCCCTGAAACAGAGCAACCACCGCGCGGGAGGCGTCCTCGCCGGCGATGGTGCGGTCTCGGAACTGAGGCTTCAGCGTCTCCACCACATGCGGGAGGAGGACGATGGGCCGTCCCTGTCTGAGCTTGAACGCGTCCTCTCCATTGATGGCCAGTGCCGGGATGTCGTCCAGCGCGGTCTCAACGGGTTTCAGGCGTTCTGACGCGGCGCCCTTATGGCGCAAATCCTCGAGCACGTCGAGGGTGACTGATTCGGCCTCGGTGAACGGGCCAACGGCGGTGCGGCGGAGCCGCCAGACATGGCCTTCAGCGCCCAATTTCGCCGCCAGATCGCGCACCAAAGCGCGGATATAGAAGCCTTTTCCGGAGCGGACCTGGAAGGTCGCGAGATCATCGCCCTCGGTTCCCGCGAGCTCGGCGTCGAAGACCGTGACCAGACGAGACTTCAGCTCCACCGTCTCGCCGGAGCGGGCAATATCGTAGGCGCGCTCGCCATCGACCTTGACCGCGCTGAACTGGGGCGGGATCTGCTTAATCTCGCCGACGAAGCCGGCAAGCGCCGCGCGGATCGCCTCTGGCGTGGGGCGGACGTCGCTCTCTGCGATGGATTTGCCCTCGCGGTCCTGAGTGTCGGTCGAGACGCCCCATTTGATCGTGAAGATGTAGGTCTTCTTGGCTTCCATCAGCCAAGGCACGGTCTTGGTCGCTTCGCCGAGCGCGATCGGCAGTACGCCGGAGGCGAGCGGATCGAGCGTGCCGGCATGGCCTGCCTTCTGCGCATTGAAGATGCGGCGGATGGCGGAGACCGCATGCGTCGAGGTCATGTTGTCCGGCTTGTCGAACACAATCCAACCCGAGACGTCGTCGCCCTTCTTGCGGCGTCCCATGATTATTCTTCGTCCTCGCGCTTCAGGTCGCGGGCGACTTCTGGGGCCGCGAGCAATTGGTCGATGTGGCGCGCTTCTTCGTAGGAAACGTCCGGTTGGAAGTGCAGCTCCGGCGTGAACCGCAAATCTACCGCACGCGCCAGGCGCCCGCGGAAAAAGCTGGTGAGTCGCGTCATGCCGTTGGCGATGGTCTGCGGATCGTTAGGCCCAAGCGCCGAGACGAACGCCGTCATGTGCTTCAGATCGGGCGATGCGCGCACTTCACCGATGGTGATCGACGCGCCGAGAAGTTCGGGGTCGCGCAAATCCTCGCGCGCGACGATTTCCACCAGCGCATGGCGCACCAATTCAGCGGCGCGCAATTGGCGTTGCGATGGGCCTTGGCCCTCATGGCCTCGCGATTTGCGTTTCATCTCTCGCCTATTGCGCCGTGTAGGCGTACGCGCCGCACAGCTCTGGGTCGGCGCTCGACGGCGGCTGCGCTTCGCCGCGGAACGCGGCGATCTTGAACACCCAGCGCCCGCTGGCGTCGACAAACTCGCTCACCGCCATGTTGCGTGTACCCGCCTCACCGCACAGGCCGCTTTGACGGCCCGGGATCAAGTTCTCATCGAGCACGCGATAAAGATAAGCATCGACCCGCGGATCGCCGGCCAGAATGGCGGCGAAGCTCTGCCCGCCCGAGCCGGAGCGCTGTTCAGCCGGCACCACATTGTAAGGCTGCGCGCGCACCGTAATGCCGTTGGCGAAGGCGAACACCACCGGCCCGCCGCGGCGGTCTTCCAGGCTAACGCGTAGATTGCCGGTGACCGTCCGGGCTTGTTCACTGGCCGCTCGCCATTGCGAACGCGCAACCGCTGGTTCTTCCTGCGGCACCGCATCGACACGCGTTTCAGGCTCGACCACCGTCACCGGCCGCTCGCCGGGAAGCTGCTGGTCGTTGGCCTCGCGTTGGCATGCGCCAAGCACAAGCACCGCCGCCATCGCTGCTACGATTACTCCGCGCATTCCCTGCCTCAGAGCGACCGCTGCACCACTTCGACGTTGAAGCACTCGATCACATCGCCTTGCTTGATGTCCTGGAACGGCCCGAAGCTCATGCCGCACTCCTGGCCGGCGACGACCTGATCGACTTCATCCTTGAAGCGCTTGAGCGTTGAAAGCACACCCATTTCCTGGATCACGACGTTGTCGCGCAAGATGCGGACCTTGGCGCCCTTGCGCACGACGCCGTCGCTGACGCGGCAGCCCGCGACTTTGCCGACCTTGGAGATGTTGAACACCTCGAGCACGGCGGCGTTGCCAAGGAAGGTTTCCCGATGCTGCGGCGCGAGCATCCCCGACATGACGCCTTTGATGTCGTCAATCAGGTCATAAATGATCGAGTAATAGCGGATCTCGACGCCTTCGCGCTCAGCGAGGTCGCGCGCTTCCTTCGAGGCGCGGACGTTGAAGCCGATCAGCGGCGCGCCAGATGTCTTGGCCAGCTGCACGTCCGATTCATTGATGCCGCCGACGCCCGAAAGCACCACGCGCGCACGCACTTCTTCGTGCGCCAGCTTGTCCAGCGAGCCGACAATCGCTTCGGCCGAGCCCTGCACGTCCGCCTTGATCAGCACCGGCAGCTCTTTGGCTGTCGAGTCCTTGAACTTGGCCATCATGCTTTCGAGCGACGTGCCGGTACGCGTCGCGCCGCCAGTCGTTCTCAGCTTCTTGGCGCGGGCGCGATAATCGGCGACTTCACGGGCGCGGTTTTCGTTTTCGACCACGTTCAGCGTGTCGCCCGGATCGGGGACGCCTTCGAGGCCCATGATCTCGACCGGCTCCGAAGGGCCGGCGGTTTGCAATTGCTGGCCGCGCTCGTTGGTGAGCGCGCGGATGCGGCCCATCTGGGCGCCGACGACAACGATGTCGCCGCGCTTCAGCGTGCCGGTTTGCACCAACACCGTGGCGACCGTGCCGCGGCCGCGATCGAGCTTGGATTCGATCACCGTGGCTTCGGCCGGACGATCCGGGTTGGCTGTGAGACCCATAACCTCGGCCTGAAGCAGAATGGTCTCGACCAATTTGTCGAGGTTCAGCCGCTCCTTGGCTGAAACTTCAACGGCGAGCGTGTCGCCGCCGTGCGCTTCGGTCACGATCTCGTGCTGGAGCAGGTCTGTCAGCACGCGAGTCGGGTTGGCGTCCTCTTTGTCGATCTTGTTGATCGCAACGATAATCGGCGCCCCAGACGCCTTGGCGTGATTAATGGCTTCAACCGTTTGCGGCATCACGCCGTCATCTGCCGCAACCACCAGCACGACGATGTCCGTCACCTGCGCGCCGCGTGCGCGCATGGCGGTGAACGCTGCGTGGCCTGGCGTGTCGAGGAACGTCACGCGCTGGCCTTCCTTCAGGCGAACCTGATAGGCGCCGATATGCTGTGTGATGCCGCCCGCTTCAGCGGCGGCGACATCGGTTTGACGCAGCGCGTCGAGCAGCGAGGTCTTGCCGTGGTCGACGTGGCCCATGACCGTCACCACCGGCGGACGTGGCTGCAGATTTTCGTCGCTATCGACGATGGTGCCGGCGAGGCCCTCTTCGACATCCGATTCGGCGACACGCCTCACAGCGTGGCCGAACTCGGTCGCGATCAGCTCTGCTGTGTCGGCGTCGAGCTCGTCGCTCTGCTTCATCATCTGGCCTTGGCGCATCATGAACTTGATGATGTCGGCGACGCGCACTGCCATCCGGTTCGACAATTCTTGGACCGTGATGGATTCCGGAATGATGACTTCGCGGGAGACGCGTTCGCGTTCGCCGCTGCCGCCCATCATCTTGGCGCGGCGTTCTTTTTCTTTTTGCTGCGCGCGGCGATACGCTGCGAGCGAGCGGACGCGGTCGTCGTCGCCGGCCACTTGGCGCTCGACCATGTCGAGCGTCAGCTTGCCTTTGCGGCGCTCCGGCTCGCCCTTCTTGGCCGGCTTTACCGGCGCTGGCGCAAGCGGCTTGCGGGCAGATTTGATGCGCCCGCCGAGCTCGTCGAGCAGGCCGGCGTCATTGCGCGGCGCGGGCGCGTTTGTGCGCGACGGCGTCGCGGAGGCGGCGGCAGAACG
>JACMMP010000073.1 GCA_014378995.1 Hyphomonadaceae bacterium | reverse complement strand
AGCGCTTCCAAGGCGCGGGCTTGCCAAGAGGCGTCATCAAGCTTGAAGCGGAATGTCCCGGCAGCCTCGATAGCATTCGGCTTGCGACCATGCGCATCGACGTGTGTCCGCCAATCCGCAGCCAGGGTAGTGTCGCCGTGCAGAAAGAGCAGCCAGTCCTGCGTTGCTGCTTCGACGCCTGCGTGCATTTGACGGCCGCGACCGCGCGCCGTTTCCACGATGCGTGCGCCGCTGGCGCCAGCCAAACGCAACGTCGCATCTTGGGAACCGCCATCGGCGACAATGATCTCTTCTGCGGACGCTATTGACTGAAGCGTTGACGGCAAACCCGCCTCAGCATTCAACGTCGGGATTATGATGGAAACGCCCATGACAACTACATGATCTGCCCGGTTCGGGCTTGGCAAGGGTAACGGATGCTGCAACGGCTGGCGCGGATGTAACTCTGCCGTGGTTTGGGCGTACCCAAGAGCGGGTGCGCTCGTGCCTCACGGGTACGGGAGGATGAAGCATGGCAAACACCGACCAAGCGCCGCCGGCGCGGCGCGGCATCATGGGGCGGCTCGCGCTGGTCGTCGTGCTTGCTCTCGCAATCTTCGCTGCCTGGCGGTTCGGAGTCTTTAATTATCTCAACTTCGAAGCACTGCGCGCGCAACGCGAGGCGTTGTCCGCCTTCGTCGCCGAGCATCTAGTCCTGTCCTTCGCCGCCTTCATCGCCGTCTACGTTGTGGTGACGGCGCTGGCGTTTCCGGGAGCGTTCTGGGTCACGATCCTTGGCGGCTATTTGTTCGGGCTTGTCGGCGGCGCGGTCGCGACCACGATCGGCGCGACTCTGGGCGCGACAGTAGTGTTCGTGATCGCGCGTTACCTGTTGGCCGACACTTTGCGGGCACGCGCCGGTCCGTTCCTGAAGCGGCTTGAAGCCGGATTCAAAGATAACGCGGTCAGCTATCTGTTGACGCTGCGGCTGGTTCCGGTGGTGCCGTTCTTTATCGCCAATGTCGCGCCAGCCTTTCTCGGCGCGCGCTTGACCACGTTCGTCTGGACGACCGCAATCGGCATCATCCCGGGCGTGATCGCCTATACCTGGATCGGCGCTGGACTTGGGGCTGCCTTCGACGCAGGCGAGGCGCCCGATGTAGCCTCATTCGCGCGACAACTGGCTCCGGCGTTCATCGCGCTTGCACTACTCGCTATTGCGCCGGCGATTTATCGCCATTTCAAACCTCCTAAGCCCGCCTCCTAGAAAACAACACTCCCATGGAAAACATCAAGGCGGATATCGCCATCATTGGCGGCGGCTCAGCCGGCTTGGTCGCGGCCTCGGGCGCTGCACAGCTTGGCCAAAAAGTCGTTCTGTTCGAAAGCGGCGAAATGGGTGGCGATTGCCTGAACTTTGGCTGCGTCCCTTCAAAGTCTTTGATCGCCGCCGCGCGCGCGGCAGAGGGCGCGCGCGCTTCGGGGCCGCTTGGCGTCGATGCCGGCCCGCCGCGCGTCGATTGGGCTCGCATCAGCGCCCATGTGCAGGGCGTCATCGAGACGATCGCGCCAATCGATAGCCAAGAGCGGTTCGAGGGCCTCGGCGTGCGGGTGGTGCGCGAACGCGCACGCTTT
>JACMMP010000072.1 GCA_014378995.1 Hyphomonadaceae bacterium | reverse complement strand
TTGCGGCGCGGCCTGGCGCTGCTGGCCCGCAGGCGGCGCCTGGGCGGTGTCTCCGACTACGCCAGGCTGAAAAAACCCGGACGGCGGCTTCGGGACAGGCGGCGGCAGCGGGGCCACGCCAGCTTTGTCCGTCACCATCTTCGCCAGATCGCGCCAAGCCGCGAAATCGTCTTCGCCGCGCCAGCCGGTGAGGTTCACGGCGTTCTCGTTGCGGAAAGGCTCGGGCGCGGGCGCGCTCTGCATGGTCGCGTGGATGAGTTTGGTTTTGCCCTTGGCGAACACGGCGTGGTCGGCCAGCTCCGGCTGCGACGTCGAGCGCGGCGACCAGAGCCCGATAGCGACCTTCGCGGAGGACAAAGCGCTGCGCAATTCGTCGCCGTTTTTTTCCAGCACGACGTCCAGCTTGGCTTGGCGGAGCTTCTCGGCCAGCGCGCGGGCGGGCAGCGTGTCTTCCGCGGCGTGAATGATCACCACCGTTGGCATGAAAAATTCCTCACTCAATCAACCCCCAGGCCCGGTTCCTGGCGCCGCCCCCAAAACGGCGCCGGCCAGGGCCTTAGCCCATCGGGGGCTATGATGCCCCGGATGTACCCGTGTTGGAAAGTCCGCGTCCCAGCGCCAAGGCATTCCCCAGGCCGGAGCATGGCTTCCAGCGCTTGCGCCAGCGGCGCGCTCTGCTAACCCCGGCGGCCATGGCCAAGCTCGACACCCGCCTCAAAGAGACCGCCGACCGCATCAACGTGGCGCTCGATGCGCTGCTGCCCAAACCCCAGGGGGCGGAGTCGCGTCTCATCGAAGCGATCCGCTACGCCGCCCTCAGCGGCGGCAAGCGGCTGCGCCCGTTTTTCACGCTGGAAGCCGGCCGCATCTTCGACGCTGACGAAACCTGCCTCATGCGAACGGCGACGGCGATCGAATGCGTGCACACCTATTCGCTAATCCACGACGATCTGCCGTGCATGGACGATGACGATCTGCGCCGCGGCCGGCCGACACTGCATCGCGCCTTCGATGAAGCCACCGCGCTGCTGGCGGGCGATGCGCTGCTCACGTTTGCATTTGAAGTACTGGCTGAACCGGCCTCGCACTCCGATCCGCAGATGCGCTGCAAGCTGATCGCCGGGCTTGCCAAAGCGTCAGGCGCCGTTGGCATGGTTGCAGGGCAGGCGGCCGACATGGCCGGCGCAGATATCGGCAGCGATCTCATCGCTGTGACGCGCATGAATCGGTTGAAGACCGGCGCGCTGATCAATTTTGCCGTCGACGCCGGCGCGCTGATCGGCTGCGCCTCGGAAGCGGAAAAGACGGCGCTCTCGCGTTATGCGCACGACATCGGCCTCGCGTTCCAAATGGTGGACGATCTGCTCGACGCCGAGGGCGTCATCCGCGACACCGGCAAGGCTGTCGGCAAGGACAAGGGACGCGGCAAGGTCAATTTCGTCACGGTTCTGGGCGCCGACGCCACGCGCGATCGCATTCGCATGTTGGCGGACCAAGCCAAGCGCCACCTCGCCATGTTTGGCCCACGCGCGCAGGTCCTGCTGGATGCGGTCGATTTTGTCGTGCAGCGGCGCCATTAGCGCGACGAAACTTAAGCCACCGATTGCACGTTCCCTCAGCATGGGAAGACCTGTCACAGTTTCGATTCCGCACCAGCTGGGCCGCGAAGAAGCGCGCAAGCGCGTCGATGCAAGCTTGGACCAGTTTAAAGCGCAACTCGGCAGCGCCGGCCTCGGAAATATCCAGCATGCATGGACGCAGGACCGGCTCGGCTTCACCGCCAAGGCGCTCGGCCAGAACATTATGGGTCGCATCGACGTGAACGACACCGACCTGAAGATCGAAGTCGAGCTTCCGGGTCTGCTTGGAGGTCTTGCCGAAAAGATTGCCGGCAGGCTGAAGCAGCAAGGCACGCTGCTGATCGAGAAGAAGTAGCCGTATTTGCGCCGTTGAAGGTCAGGCCGTTGCGCCGATCCATTCGCGCGCTTCGCTCAATTCGTTCAGTGCGAAGGTCCGTTCCTCCACTGGCGTCAGCCAACGAAAAACATTGATCATGCCTGCCGCCCAGGCCGGAGCGCCGACGACTGCATAGCGCCTTACGTGTCCCAGTGAGCGTGCCGACACGGCCGCCGCTTCTGCGTCGAAGACGGCGCCTAACTCAGCGCCTTCGAAATTGGTCATGACGATAAGCATGTCGATCTTGTCGATCTCGTCGAACGCCGCGTTCACTCGCTCGGCCATCCACTCGATGTCCGATTTGCGGATTTGTCCTCGGACCTCGAACGACAACAAATCTGGGCGAGCGCTTTGAAGCGCGACAATGGCCGGGGTTACGCTGTGCATGCT
This sequence comes from Hyphomonadaceae bacterium, assembly GCA_014378995.1. Lineage (GTDB taxonomy): Bacteria > Pseudomonadota > Alphaproteobacteria > Caulobacterales > Aquidulcibacteraceae > Vitreimonas. The sequence goes on along the minus strand of JACMMP010000072.1, from coordinate 18,673 downwards.
CGGCTTCCGAACTGAATTGTCCCCGAACGAACACGCGTTTGGCGCAGCTGTTCCTCTGTCGGCCGGAAAGTCTGCAGCCCAGCCGGCGGCCGCCGCACTTGGCCGAGCGCGAGCCTATCGCGGCTCCGCGCACCTTCACGCACCGGAAAAGGCGTCGCATCCCTCTCCCAGCCGCGCTAGCGTCTGTGAAGCCAGGAGACGGACATGCGCGAACTGCACATCGGCAAACAAGATCTGCGCACCGCTCGCGTGGTGGACGTTGCGCCGCCGCCGCTGGCTGAGGGCGATGCGCGGCTTCACCTCGATCTCTTCGCGCTGACCTCGAACAACATCACCTACGCCGCGCTCGGCGAAGGCATGCTGGGCTATTGGGATTTCTTCCCCGGTCCCGAAGGCTGGGGCAAACCGCCCGTGTGGGGCTTCGCCACCGTCCTTGAATCGAAAGCGCCCGGCATCGAAGTAGGCGGGCGCTATTACGGCTATTATCCAATCGCCGAGACGTTCAACGTCACACCATCGAAAACGCCGGTCGGCTTCATCGACAGCGCGCCGCACCGCGCACCGAAGGCCGCGATCTACAATCACTACGTCAACATAGCCGCCGATCCCGCCTACGACGCCGCCTTCGAGCCGGAGCAGACACTGTTTCGTCCGCTCTACGGCACCGGCTGGTGGGCGGCCGATTGCGTGCAGCAGGCGCAAGCCAGCAGCGTCGTTCTATCGAGCGCCTCATCGAAAACCGCGCTCGCCACCGCGCATCAGTTGCGCCGCCTCGGCGGCGCCGAACTCATCGCGCTGACATCTGCTGGCAACGCCGATTATGTGCGCGCCACTGGCCTCTACCATCGCACCCTGCTGTACGAGGACGTCGCTTCGCTGCGCGCCGCCGGGCCCGCAACGTTTGTAGATTTCCTGGGCCGCGCCGCGCTCACCACCGCTGTGCACCAAGCGCTTGGTGCGAACCTGACGCGCAGCATCATCATCGGCGTCACCGATTGGGCTGCCGGCGGCATGGGCGCGCCCAACAACGACCTTGCAGGGCCGAAGCCCGAATTCTTCTTCGTCCCGACCTACGCGGTCGCCCGTCTCAAGGCCGAACCACAGCTTGGCGCCGCCATGCAAAGCGACCTGCGTGCGTTCTACCCGCTCTCGCGTGACTACGTCGCGGCCCAGCGCCTTCAAGGGCTCGACGCCATCCAGGCTAGTTGGGCTCGTTTGGCCGCGGGTAGTGTGCCACCGCGGGACGGTTTGGTGCTGTCCTTCTGAGGCGCAACGCCGCTGCGCTGGCGTGACGCAGAAAAAGTGCGGTAATTCCTTGGTCTGGCCACGGTGCGGGCGTCGCCTTTAGATCAGATCACAGGTAGGCTTCTCTGGCTGAAACGACACGAGGCTTCATGGCTCCCCACACCCCGCTGCTCGACCAGATCAAGCTCCCGGCCGATCTCCGTAAGCTGGACGAGGGCCAGTTGCGCCAGGTCTCCGACGAGCTGCGCGCGGAAATGATCAGCGCAGTCTCCGTCACCGGTGGCCATTTGGGCGCGGGGCTCGGCGTGGTCGAACTCACGGTTGCGCTGCACTACGTGTTCGACACGCCGCGCGACGTCGTCATCTGGGATGTCGGCCACCAAGCCTACCCGCACAAAATTCTCACTGGCCGCCGCGATCGCATTCGCACCTTGCGCCAAGGCGGCGGGCTTTCCGGGTTCACCAGGCGCAGCGAGAGCGAATACGATCCGTTCGGCGCCGCGCATGCCGCCACCTCGATCAGCGCCGCATTGGGCTTTGCCGTCGCGCGCGATAAGCGCGGCGACGATAGCCATGTCGTCGCCGTCATCGGCGACGGTTCGATCTCGGCCGGCATGGCCTATGAGGCGATGAACAACGCCGCGGAAACGACAAAGCGTCTGATCGTCATCCTCAACGATAACGACATGTCGATCGCCCCGCCGGTCGGCGGCATGAGTTCGTACCTCGGGCGCCTCGCATCTTCAAAGACCTACCGCCGCATTCGGAAGACCGCGAAATCCGTCGCCGAACATCTGCCGGCGCCGATCCATGACGTTGCGAAAAAGGCCGAAGAATACGCACGCACCATGGTGACGGGCGGGACGTTCTTCGAAGAGCTAGGCTTTCACTATCTGGGGCCGTTCGACGGCCACGACGTCGACATGCTGCGGCTCATCCTCACCAACGCCAAGGACTTCACCGACCGCCCGGTGCTGATCCACGCCGTCACCAAAAAGGGCAAGGGCTACGCCCCGGCCGAAAACGCCGCCGACAAATATCACGGCGTCTCCAAGTTCGACGTGATCACCGGCCAGCAAGCAAAAGGCGCAAGCGCGCCGAGCTACACTAAGGTGTTCGCGCAATCGCTCGTCCGCGAAGCGGAGAAGGACGACAAAATCGTCGCCATCACCGCCGCCATGCCGTCCGGCACCGGGCTCGATCTCTTCGGTTCGAAATTCCCCGACCGCACCTTCGATGTCGGCATCGCCGAACAGCACGCCGTCACCTTCGCGGCTGGCTTGGCGGCAGACGGCATGAAGCCGTTCGCCGCGATCTACTCCACGTTCCTGCAGCGCGGTTATGATCAAGTGGTCCACGACGTCGCCATCCAGAAGCTGCCCGTGCGCTTCGCCATGGACCGCGCCGGCCTCGTCGGCGCCGATGGCGCAACGCACGCGGGCTCCTTCGATGTCGGCTATCTGGGCGCGCTGCCGGGCTTCATCGTCATGGCCGCCGCTGACGGCAACGAGCTTTCCCGCATGGTCGCCACCGCCGCGGCGATCGACGATTGCCCATCCGCTTTCCGCTACCCGCGCGGCGACGCCGAAGGCCCGATGCTGGCCGATAGCGCAACCCCGTTGGAGATCGGCAAGGGCCGCATCCTGCGCGAGGGCACGTCCGTCGCGCTGCTCAATTTCGGCAGCCGCATGTCGGAAGCCAACAAGGCCGCCGACAAGCTCGCCGCCATGGGGCTCTCCACCACGCTGGCCGACGCGCGCTTCGCGAAGCCCCTCGACGAAGATCTGATTCGCCGCCTCGCGCGCGAGCACGAAGTGCTGCTGACGATCGAAGAGGGCGCGATGGGCGGCTTCGGCGCCTTCGTGCTTCAGTTCATGGCCAAGGACGGCCTGCTCGATCGCGGCGTTAAAATCCGCACGCTGACGCTGCCGGACATCTTCCAGGACCACGACAAGCCGGAAGCCATGTACGCCGAAGCCGGCCTCGACGCCGACGCCATCGCCAACGCCGCCCTGCTGGCGCTCGGCCGCGGCGTGAACGAAGCGCGGGCTTAAACTTCAGAGAGAAGCTGCGCCGTCTTGCGGTCATCGCAAAACGTGGCAATCCTCTATGCCGCGATTAGCGACGGAGATTCTCGCATGGCCAAAGGTCAGATGAAGTCCAACAAAGAGAAGCGCAAACCGAAGAAGGAAAAGGCGCCCAAAGCTGCCAGCACCGCCGGCGGCATTGGCAGCGGCGGGAAGAAGTAGCACGCACATCACCCCCTCCCGCCGAGGGAGGGGGCAGGGGGCGGGGTGAACCTCGATGCACCGAGCCTGACAACGTGCGCCGGCAATCCCTAATTCTGCGCCGTGGCGTCTTTTTCCGCCGGCGTATCTTCGCGCAGCGCAACGTACGTCGCTTGCGCTTGGCGGCCGACGCTGGCGACGCCGCCGTCGATCTGGCGGCCGACTTTTTCCGCGGTGAGATCGTTGTCGGTCCAGAAAAAAATCGCGCCGAGCGCGCCGGCGGCGATCATCATCGTGCCGATAGCGCGGCCGCTGAACAAAAGCGCGCGCTCGCCATGGCCGTGCGCGCCATGAGCACTGGGCTTGCCGTGACCTTTTGCATGTCCGCCGCCGCCGAAGATTTTCTTGGCGGCGAAGGTCAGCAGTAGGGCGGCGGCGAACACATAGAACAGCGCCTGCGCTTGCGGTGTGAAAGAAGACTGGATGATTCCGAACGCCAACAGGCCGCTCAGGCCAGTGGCGGCAAACAAAGCGATTGGCCAATTCGACATGGCTTCCTCCCTCGCATCGCGGATAAAGCGTGGCGGCTCACCACACCCCGCGCCAACGCAAAAGGAGAAAAGGCGTTCCGAAAAAAAGCAACGGCCCGAGCGAACCCGGGCCGTTGTCTTTCGTCATGACGCGTTGGTCAGTCGTTTTCGCCTTCAACGGTGTCGCCGGCTTCATCAAGACCTTCGGCGGTGTCGCTGCGGATCTCGTCTCCCGCGGTGGTCGCTAAGGACTGCGCGCGATCGCCGGCGTCGCTCAACGCTTCGCCCGTGGCGCCGGCAAGTTGGGAGGTTTCGCGATCGATCGTGCGTCCGACGCTTTCGGCCGTCATATCGTTGGACGTCCAGGCGTAGGTGACCAGGCCGACGCCGATGATCAGAGCGAGGGTCGCCGCGGCGCCTCCGCTTCTGCCGTGGCTTGCGGCGTGTGCGCCGCCGAATTGATTAAACAGCAGCGACAGCACGAAGAGGGCGACGAAAACCCAGAACAACAGGATGGCGACGCTCGTAAACGCTGTTGCGATGCCGCCAAAACCGAAAATGGCGGCAACGATCGCGGCGATAAAAAACCCAATGGCCCAGTTCAACATGTGTTTGTTCTCCCTCACGGAACCGCGGGCTGAACGGTTCTGAAGAGAGGAAAGTTCCTAAAAAAAGAACGGCAGTTGGGGAAATTCGCTAAATCGGCATGCGCAGGATTTCCTGATAGGCCGAAATCACTTGGTCGCGCACCGCGATCACCGTTTGCAGCTGCGTTTCGGCCGCCGCGATGGCGGTCACGACATCGACGATGTCGCCCTGGCCGCCGGCGACTGAAAGCGCTTGGGTCTCGGCGACGGATGCGCTTTGCCCCGCCTGCCGGATCGCTTCCTGCACCAGGCCGCCGAAATCGACGCCCTCGGCGCCCGACGCCTCGCCCACGTTCGTAGCGTTCGCCGCTTGCTGATAAGCCCTTGCGGCCGAGACCGGATCGATCGCCATTTATGTTATCTCCGCAGAAGTTCGAGCGCGCGCGTCGTCATCGTGCGCGCGGCTTCAATCATGTTGAGGTTGGCTTCGTAGGCGCGCGTCGCTTCGCGCAAATCCATCATTTCAACCAGAGTATCGACGTTGGGCAGCTGCACGTAGCCGCGTTCGTCCGCGGCCGGATGTGACGGATTATACTCTTCACGAAACTGGCTCATGTCGGACATCGCGCCCGCCACGCGCACGCCTTGCGCGCCCGATCCGAGGGTCGTGGTCTCCAACAGCGGAATGCGCCGCCGGAACGGATCCTCGTTCGGATTGGCGCCGGCGGAATTGGCGTTCGCCACGTTTTCCGCCGCGATGCGCATGCGCACGGTTTGCGCGCGCATGCCGGAGGCGGCGGCGGAGATGGTGGCGTTGATGTCGGTCATGTTTTATCTCCGCCCCTTCATCGTCCGGGCGCCCGCGCCGCGAGGCGCACCAGTTCGAGGCCCTTCTGGTAGAGCGCGATGCCAGTTTCGAACTGCATCCGCGTCTCCGCCGCCCGCGCCATCTGCTCCTCAAGCACGACCGCGTTGCCGTCGATGGTCGTTTCGCTATCGTCACGGGTGACAACGCTGACGCTGGTCGAGCCGCTTGGCGTCATGTGCGAGGCGTTGGTCCGCGCCATCGTCAAGCCCCGCCCGCCGGCCGCGGATGCAAGCATGCGCTCGAACCCCGCCGTATCCACGTCCCGCGGCCGGTACCCCGGCGTCGACCCGTTGGCGATGTTCTCGGCGATCAATTGCTGGCGCTCGCTCAGCTGATCAAGCCGCGCGCGCAAGAGGCCGAAGAAGGGTGTGTTGGCGAGGTCCAAAGGAGTCCGACTCAAGGCTGCAAACTTTGCCTAGTCGAACAGCGCATGGTTAAGCGCGCCTTAATCTGGCGCCGCAATGTTTACCTCTCGTTTACCAAACCCGTCGAGCCAGGAGGCTGCTCCAGAATGGAGGGGTGTTCGTGGATTGGATCGATTGGGCGCGCTCGGCTGCTGCGTTAGTCGCAACGCTTGCGCTGATTTTGGCCGTGGCCTGGGGGGCGCGCCGGCTCGGCATGCTGCAGGGGGGCGCAAGCGCGCCGCGGCGGCTGAAGCTCAGCGAATCGCTCATGCTCGATCCGCGCCGGCGCCTCGTCCTCGTGCGCTGCGACGGCCGCGAGCATCTTATCCTCCTCGGTCCAAGCGGTGATATTGTCGTGAGCGAAATGGCGGCGGCAGAACAGGCGGAGAGCGCAAATTGACCGCTGCGCTGAAACGCCTTCGCATCGGCAAATGGACGGGCCTTGTGCTGCTCGCCTCGGTGTTCGCCGCGTTGTGGACCGGCGTCGCCTTCGCCGCGGCGCAGCCGACGCTATCGATCGATCTCGGCACCGGCGAGGGGCTGACAGCGCGGGTGCTGCAACTGGCGGCCTTGATCACGGTGCTCTCGCTTGCGCCCTCGATCATCATCATGACGACGAGCTTCGTGCGCATCGTTGTGGTTCTTTCGCTGCTCCGGACGGCGATCGGCTTGCAGCAGGCGCCGCCGAACGTGGTGATCGTGTCGCTGTCGCTGTTCTTGACCGCGTTTGTGATGCAGCCGGTTTGGAATGACGCTTACCAGGCCGGCATCGGCCCGGTGATGAACGAGGAAATGCCGCTGGATGAAGCGTTTCCGCGCATCGTCGAGCCGCTCAAGGTGTTCATGGTCGGCCAGACGCGCGCGGAGGATCTGGCGCTCTTCATCGACATGGCGGACTTAGAGCAGCGCCCGGCCAGCGCGGTGGAGACGCCGCTCCGGGTGCTCGCGCCGGCCTTCATGATTTCGGAGCTGCGCCGCGCCTTCGAGATCGGCTTTATGCTGTTTATCCCGTTCGTGATCATCGACCTCGTGGTCGCGTCACTCTTGATGGCGATGGGGATGATGATGATGCCGCCCGTAACGGTGAGCTTGCCGTTTAAGCTGATCTTCTTCGTGCTGGTGGACGGCTGGCGATTGGTCGCGGGCAGCCTCGTTGAAAGCTTCGGCTCAGGCGTGCCGCCTGGCGGTTAGGGTCGCTTAGCGCGAACCTCGCTTTAGCGCTCGATCCCCAGATCGGAGATCAAGAGCGCTTTGAAATCGTCTTCCTTGGGCGTGAACAGCCCGCGGAAGAAAGCAGCAATCGCACTCAGCATCGCGTCGCCCCACATTGGTAGCACCGGCATCAGTACGCCTCTGACCTGCGCATCGTTCCATGCAGGTCTGAATCCAAGATGAGGCGGAATCGGTCTTTTGGATGCGCGTTGTGGAAAGAGAGTCGCAGTGTGGCGGCAGGAACACGATTTCGCGCGACGCGTGCGCGTTCGCGACCTTGCGAAGGCTTAAGCAACGGCCGGTGAGTTCGGAAACTCGGCGTTAACCACGGCAGGCGTCCTTGAAGCGTCAGCTCGGCAGAATTTGCCGGGCGAGGGAGAAGCCATGTCGGGCGCCGAAGTCCTCGATCTTGGACGCGAAGCGATCTGGATCACCGTTCTGGTGTGCGCCGGCCCGATGATTGTCGGGCTGGTTGTCGGCCTGGTGGTTTCGCTGCTGCAGACGCTCACTCAGATTCAGGAGCAGACCCTCGTCTTCGTGCCGAAGATCTTGGCGATCTTCTTCGCCGTGCTGCTCTTCCTCCCGATCATGGGCGGCCTGCTGGGCGGCTTCACCACCGAAATCTTCGCGCGGATAGCGGCGTTCTGATGAGGACAGGCAGTCGGCAATCGGCAGTAGGCAGTAGGGCGCTGGGGCAGCACTGCGGTTACGTGCATCCGATCGCCGACTGCCGAGTGCCGACTGCCTGCGCGCGGAGCGCGCCATGAACCTCACGCTCTACGGCGTCGAGATTTGGGCGACGGCGCTGCTGTTTGCGCGGATCGGCGGCATGCTGATGCTGCTGCCGGGTTTCGGCGAGCCGGCGGTGCCGCCGCGCATTCGTCTGGCGCTTGCGCTGGCGATCGCCATCGCGCTCGGGCCGAGCCTTGCTGACCGTGTGCCGCCGGTGGCGGCGACGGCGTTCGGCATGAGCGGGCAGATCGTAAGCGAGCTATTCATCGGCGTTCTGCTTGGCGGCGCTGCGCGCATCCTCGTGTCGGCGCTGGCGACGGCAGGGCAGATCATCGGCCTCGAAATCGGCATCGCCTTCGCGCAAACCGCCGACCCGACGCAAACGCAATCCGGTCAGCTGCTTGCAGTGTTTCTTGGCATTATGGGTGTGGCGCTGATCTTCGCCACTGGCTTGCATCACATGTTCTTGGCCGGCATCGCCGGGTCTTACGACGTGATCTCGCTTGGCGCGCCGGCGCCTGTGGGCGATGCGGCGCAACTCGCACTGGAGACCACTGCGTCTTCGTTCCGCGTTGGCTTTCAGATCGCCATGCCGGTGGTGGCGGCGGGACTGATCTTCCGCGTGGGCCTGGGCGTGCTGTCGCGGCTCATTCCGCAAATTCAGGTCTTCTTCGTCGCTTTGCCGCTGCAGATCATGGGCGGCTTGGTCGTGTTCGCGCTCGGCATTTCAACCGGCATGCTGATCTGGCTCGACAGCATCGAGCGCTACGCCATGTGGCTGAGGTAGCGCCATGGCTGAGCAGAACGACGACGACAAAACAGAAGAGCCGACGCAGCGAAAGCTCGATCAGGCGCGCGAGAAGGGCGACATTATCTATTCGGCCGAAGTCGGCGCGGCGCTCTCGTTGATCGCGTCGACGGCCGTTGTCGCTTTCATGGCCGGGCCAATCGTGTCGCAGATGGCGCATGGGTTCATCGGCTTTCTAGCGATGCCGGGGCAGCTATCGTCCGACCCGGCCTCGCTGCGCAGCCTTTTCGTGAGTGTCGCGCTGAAGCTGATGGCGATCTTCGCCATGGTCTCGCTTACTTTGGGCGTGGCAGGGATCGCCGCGCGCTACATTCAAGATCGCCCGACTTTCACCGGCGAGCGGCTGACGCCGAAGCTGAACAAGCTAAACCCTGTGGAAGGCTTTAAGCGCGTCTTCGGCAAGCAGGCGGCGTCTGCATTTTTGAAGTCGCTCGCGAAACTGGTTCTGGTCGGCGCTGTGCTGGTTTGGGTGTTGTGGCCCAACGACGCCTCGATCGACGATTTGTCGCTGCTCGATCCGGCGGCGCTGCTGCCGTTCATCCAGGAGCGGGTCGTCGCGATGTTGATAGCGCTGACCAGTGCGGCGGCGGTGCTTGCCGCTGTGGATTACGTGTTTACGCGCCAGTCCTACATGAAGCGTATGAAAATGACCCGGCGCGAGATCAAAGAGGAAATGCGCCAGAGCGACGGCGATCCGATGGTGAAGGCGAAGCTCCGCCAGATCCGCATGGAGCGCTCCAGGACGCGCATGCTGGCGAATGTCCCCAACGCCAGCGTCGTCATCACCAACCCGACGCATTATGCGGTGGCGCTGCGCTACGAGCAGGGCGAGACGGCGGCGCCGATCTGTTTGGCAATGGGTGTCGATGCGGTGGCGCAACGGATTCGCGAAGCCGCTAACGCGCACGATATTCCGATCGTCGAGGATCCGCCGCTGGCGCGCGCTTTGTTCGCGACGGCTGAACTGGATCGTCCGATCCCGAAGGAACATTACGAAGCTGTGGCGAAAGTGATCGGCTTCGTCATGCGGCTGGCGCGGCGCAGGGGCGCGCGGCGTCCGCTGCGGGTCAATTTATGAACGGAGAATCCCAGTGGCGGATGGCTATGACTCTGCGCGTCACCGTGATCCCAGGGGCGAATCGGGGTCAATTGGCGCTTCAACAGGCGCACCAATGACAGATCATGCAGACCAGACCCCTCCGCGCAGCGGCGGGCGGCTCGACCCGCTTCAGATTTTGTTCTGGGGCGCGATCACGGCCGGCGTCGCCGCTGCGGGGATAGCGATCACGGCTGGACCCGCTGTCGGCCAGCCCGGCGCGATCCTGCTGCTGTTGATCGCGGCGGTCGCCATGGTGCTGTTTTTCTGGATGTCGCGCGGCGCCGGCCGCAAGCTCGGCGCGTTTCCCGAACGCGGGGCGATCGCGGCGTCGGCGATGCTGAATGGGCGCAATGATTTCGCGCTGATCGATGCGCTCGATGAAGCCGCGCTGGTCACCGATGCGCAGCTTTCGCCGCTGACGGCGAACGAAGCCTATCTGCACATCGCCGAGACGGCGGGCGTGCTGGGCGAAAGCGATCGCCCGCCAATGATGAGCCGCCTGTTCGGCGCCGACCCGATGTTGTCTGCGCCGATGTTTCGCCTCGCGCGCTCCGCGCAAGCAGGGCAGACACGGCGCGAAGAATTGCCGGCGACGGCGGCGATCTCCGGCAAGCATGCGCGCTACGAAGCGTGCGTCGGGCCGATGCGCGGCGGCTTCGTGCTGTGGCGTCTGCGCGAACTGGCCGCCGGCGAAGTCGGTGAAAGCGCCGGCGAAGCCAACCAGCTCTTCCTCGACGATGCGCCGATCGGCTTTTTCGCGGCGCGCGCGGACGGCTCGATCGTTTACATGAACCGCTCGCTGCGCGCGGTGCTGGGCCTTGGCGAAGACCCGGCGCTAATCCGGGTGAAAGATATCGTCAAAGACGATCCGGCGCGATTGATGCGCAAGGATCGCCGCGGCTTTGGCCCGTCACGCACGCGCATCACCTTGAAGGGCATGGACGGCCAGGAGACGCAAGCGGCGGCGCTCTCGTTCTGGCCGACCGAGGATGCGGACGGCATGTCGCGGACGCTGATCTTCTTTTCCGATGCGGAAGCGCCCGAAGCGCCTTTGCCGGTGCGCATCCCCGGCGGCAGCGCCGACGGCGTGTTCAGTCATGCGCCGTTTGGTGTCGCGGTGCTGGATGGCGCCGACCCGGCTTCCGCCGCGGTGCTCGACGCCAACGCTGCGCTGATGGACATGACGCAAGGCCGCGCCACGCCGTCGACGCCGTTCACGCATTTGTTCGAGGCCTCCGAGGGCCCGGCGCAGTTGGGCCATCGTTTGCGCCAGGCGCTTAACGATCCGATTGAGATCATGCTGGCGACCGAGCCGCCGATGGCGGCGCACGTGCATTTCGCCCGCTCGCCGGACGGGCGCGGCATCGCTTACGTGCTGAACGTCAGCCAGCAGCGCGAACTGGAAACGCGCCTCGCGCAGTCGGAGAAGATGCGCGAGATCGGCGAACTTGCCGCCGGCGTCGCGCACGACTTCAACAATCTGCTGAGCGTCGTGATGCAGACCTGCTCGACGCTGCTCCGTCGCCACCCGGTGGGCGACGCTGACTACCCGATGTTGCGCGAGATTTCCGATCACGCGGTGACGGCCAAGGAGCTCTCCGAAATGCTGCGCGCCTATGCGCGCCAGCAGACGTTCGCGCGCGAAGTGTTCGACGTCGGCGACTTCATCGGCGCCAAGCAGGAGCTGATCCGGCGCATCATGGGCTCGTCGATCCCTTACGAAATCCGCCATGGCCGCGATCTCCCGTACGTGAAGGTTGACAAGACCCAGCTCGAACGCGTGCTGGTCAATCTGGCCACCAATGCGCGCGATGCAATGACGCCGAAGGGCTCGCCGATGGCGAAGAACGGCAAGCTCACCGTGCGCACCTCGGTGATCGACGCGGAAGCCGCGCGGGGCCTCGGGCACAACCCGATCGAAGACGGCCGCTACGTGCTGATCGAAGTGGAAGATACAGGCGGCGGCATCAAGCCGGAGCACGCCGCGAAGATTTTCCGCCCGTATCACTCCACGAAGGAAGCCGGCAAAGGCACCGGGCTTGGCCTCGCCACCAGCTATGGCATCGTCAAGCAATCGGGCGGCTACATCTTCTTCACCTCGAAGCTTGGCGCCGGCACCACGTTCCGCATCTTCCTGCCGGAATACACCCCGACCGCCGAAGAGATCGAAGACATCGCCGCCAAGGAACGTCTGCTGATCGCGCCAGTGCCGAAAGACGTCTCGGGCCGCGGCAAGATTTTGTTCGTGGAAGATTTGGTGCCGGTGCGCCGCGCCACGGTGCGCAATCTGAAAGAGTGCGGCTACGAAGTCGAAGAAGCGGGCGATGGCCAAGAGGCGCTCGACATCATGGCCGCCAAGCCCGGCGCCTTCGACATCATCATATCCGACGTCTCGATGCCGATCATGACCGGCCCCGAAATGCTGCAAGAAGCCGATCCCGCGATGATCGGCAACGCCAAGGTGCTGTTCCTCTCAGGCTACGCGCCGGAAAGCTTCAGCCACATGCTGGAGGAATATCCGGTGCATTATATGAGCAAGCCGGTGACGATGGAGCAGCTGGTCGGGCGCGTGAAGGAGCTGCTGGCGGCGGCTTAGGGCTTGCTTCAACGAAGAGCGCGCTATGACGAGTGAGCCCTTAGGCAGGTTTCTGCCGCCCGGCACGAAGGTCAGGTACGACGGCCTAGTGGACGGGGGATCGGAGTATGGCGTCGTCATTTATTGCTGGATCGACGCCGAGGCGAACGTCTACGACGGTCATATCGCGTTCTACGGCGCCGCGTTCCCTGAGGGGGCGCCGAAGAAGCAGCCCTATGTGCTTCGCTACGCTTCGACATCATTAGTCGTTGTCGACTAGCGCCCTGCTTTTTCCAGCGCCGCGAACTCTTCGTCGCTCAACTCAATCGCCGCAGCCCCAGTATTTTCCTCCAAGTGCTTCACCTTTCCCGTGCCGGGGATCGGCAGCATTACTGGGCTGCGCTTGAGCACCCAGGCGAGCGCGATCTGGCTTGGCGCTGCGCCTTTGGCTTTGGCGATGGTGTCGAGCACGCCGCCGCTTTTGGCGAGGTCGCCGGCGGCGAGGGGATACCAGGGGATGAAGGCGATATTGTTGGCTTCGCAATAGGTCAGCACGTCTTCGCTTTGGCGGCTGGCGAGGTTGTAGAGGTTCTGCACCGTCGCGACGGGGAAGACTTTGCTCGCCGCTTCGATTTGCACGACGGACACTTCGCTCAAGCCCGCGTGGCGGATGACGCCTTGGTCGATCAGCGACTTCACCGCGTCGAATTGTTCGTTCGCCGGCACTTTGCTGTCGATGCGGTGGAGCTGCCAGAGTTTGTGTTGTTCAACGCCGAGGCGCTTCAAGCTCCCCTTGGCGTCGGCGATCAGTTTTTCCGGGCGGCCGTCCTGGCCCCAGACGTCCGGCCCGCCGCGCGTCAGGCCGCCCTTGGTGGCGATGAGCAGGCCGTCATACGGATACAAAGCTTCGCGGATCAGCTCTTCGGAAACGCGCGGCCCGTAGGATTCCGCCGTGTCGATGAAATTGACGCCGAGCTCCGGCAAGCGCTTCAGCACGCGCAACGCTTCGGCTTTGTCATCGGGTTGCCCCCAAATCCCGCGCCCCGTGATGCGCATGGCGCCGAAGCCCAAGCGGTTCACTTCGATCTCGCCGCCGATTTTGAATTGGCCTGAACGGGCGGCGAGCGTGGCTGATCGCGGCATGGGGTTTGTCCTCGAAGCGAAAAGCGGCGCAAGATCATTGAGAGTGCGCGCGAGCGCGACGCGATCATGCACCTGGGCAGGACGCGTCAGCGGCGCAAGGTGAGACGGCCTAAAGCGGCAATTAAGCGCGTTCGGTGCGCTTGCGCCGTCCCGCCAGGATCACGAGCTTTTCGCTCGGCGGGTAAACAACGACGCCTCCGTCCGGCGCAGTCAGCAGCACCATGTCCGTGTTGGGCTTTTGGATTTGGCCCGCGGGGCGCGAAAGCGCGGCCGTCTTCACGCGGAACGACGTCACCGCTTCCAGCGTCGCTGGAAATCCGCCGCGCGGCGGCTGTGGCGCTAAGGACGAAGCCATGGGCCGATCCTCTCCGTTTCCCCTTGAGAACCATTAAAGGCCCGGAACGAGATTTAGGGAATAGGGCTTGGGCCGCTGCACACCGGGCGCCACAGCATCTGGCGGCAGGGCCGCCGCCGTCCAAAAATCTGGCTACCGCACCAATGTTCTGCTTGCGTTCCGAGAACAAACACGGTACATCTGAGTCCTGATCGCGGCGCATGTGAAGCGCGATAGTCCAGGGCATGGACTCGACATAGGGAGGCAGACGAGATGGCTAAGCTGAAGCTTGTTGAGGCGGAAGTGGAAACGGACAAGCAAAAGGCTTTGGCCGCTGCTCTGGGGCAGATTGATCGCGCCTTTGGCAAAGGCTCGGTGATGCGCCTTGGCGAAAAGCCGGTTGTCGAGATCGAGGCGATCTCCACCGGATCGCTGTCGCTTGATATCGCGCTCGGCATTGGCGGCCTGCCCAAGGGCCGTATCGTTGAGATTTATGGCCCGGAAAGCTCGGGCAAGACGACTTTGGCGCTGCACGTCATTGCCGAAGCGCAGAAGTCCGGCGGCGTGTGCGCCTTCGTCGACGCCGAACACGCGCTCGATCCGATCTACGCTCGCAAGCTCGGCGTCGATCTCGACGACCTCTTGGTGTCGCAGCCTGACACCGGCGAACAGGCGCTGGAAATCACCGATACTTTAGTGCGCTCAGGTGCGGTCGACGTTTTGGTGATCGACTCTGTCGCGGCGCTGACGCCGCGCGCGGAGATCGAAGGCGAGATGGGCGATAGTCTGCCCGGCCTGCAAGCGCGGCTGATGAGCCAGGCGCTGCGCAAGCTGACGGCCTCGATCTCGAAATCGAACACGCTTGTCATCTTCATCAACCAGATACGCATGAAGATCGGCGTCATGTACGGCAACCCGGAAACCACCACGGGCGGCAACGCGCTGAAATTCTACGCGTCGGTTCGCTTGGATATCCGCCGCACCGGCCAGATCAAGGAACGCGACGAAGTCGTCGGCTCCGAAACCCGCGTCAAAGTGGTGAAGAACAAGGTCGCCCCGCCGTTCAAGCAAGTGCAGTTCGACATCATTTACGGCGAAGGCATCTCCAAGACTGGCGAGCTGATCGAGCTCGGCGTCAAGGCTGGCGTCGTCGATAAGTCGGGCTCCTGGTACGCGTATGGCGGCCAGAAGATTGGCCAAGGCAAAGAAGCCGCGCGCCGGTTCTTGAAGGAACACACGGACGTGGCGCTCGAGATTGAAGACAAGATTCGCGGCAAGTCGGCCGTGGTCGCCGACGCGATGTATTCGCCGCCGAACGAGGACGAAGCCAAAGACGCCGACGATTGAGGTTTCGCCGGCCGGTTCGGGGGCGTTAGCCGACCCGACCCCATGCCCTGGCGCGTCTCTGGGCCGGCCGGCGAATTTAATTAGTGAAGCTGAAGCTTCCGACTTGTCGTGGGTTGGTGTTCAATGGGCGGCATGGCCATGCTGAATTATGACGTCTACGAAGCGTTCAAGTCGGCCGGCGCCGACGAGGAGAAGGCGCGGAGAGCGGCTGAGGCGCTGGCCCAGGATCAGGGACGCTTCACCAAAATTGAATCAAAGCTCGATTTGCACTCGTGGATGATGGGCGCAGTGGTGGCGTTGAACATCGCGATTCTGGTGCGTCTGTTGGCTCCCGTTCAGTAGTTCTCCGGTGGAGCCGCGCATATCTCTGATCACCTTGGGTGTTGCTGATCTGGCGCGCGCAAAGGCGTTTTACACCAAGCTCGGATTTTCGGCGTCGTCGGTAGGCGGCGCCGAGATCGTGTTTCTGCAGGCGGGGCCGATGGCGCTTTGCCTGTTTCCACGCGAGAGCCTCGCCTGTGACGTTGGCGTGCCCGGGGAGGGAAGCGGCTTCCGCTCCATCGCCCTGGCGCACAATGTCCGCGAGAAAGACGAAGTCGATGCGGTCATTGCTGAGGCGGCCGCGTTGGGCGCAACAGTGGTGAAGCCGGCGCATGACGCCACTTGGGGCGGACGTTCTGGTTATTTCGCCGATCCCGACGGGCACCTTTGGGAGGTCGCCTGGAATCCGCACTTCCCGCTCGCGGCGGACGGCGCGTTGACCATACCGCCGTGACGGTCGTTTCGGACCGCCGGCGTCCTAGCCGGCGACACCCGACAATCTTGCGTTTCCCCTCAGACAACGAACCGCGACAGCCGCGACGGTGAGGGCGCCGGCGGTCAGACACGCCGGCGCGGCGCTTGGCGTTCATGCGCCCACTACCTATACCAAGCTCAAATCTAGTCATGGCTTGGACCCACATGAGCAGCGTCAACGACATCCGTCGGCAATTTCTCGAATTCTTCCGTACGCGCGATCACGCGATTCCAGCCTCCGCGCCGCTGGTGCCGCAGGACGATCCGACGCTGCTTTTCGTCAATGCCGGCATGGTGCCGTTCAAGAATTACTTCACCGGCGCGGCGAAGCCCCCGTTTCCGCGTGCGGCGACGTCGCAGAAATGCGTTCGCGCCGGCGGCAAGCACAACGATTTGGACAATGTCGGCTACACGGCGCGCCACCACACCTTCTTCGAGATGCTCGGCAATTTCTCGTTCGGCGATTATTTCAAAGAACAAGCGGTCTTGAACGCCTGGGATTTGCTGACCAAGGATTTCGCGCTGCCCAAGGATAAGCTGCTCGTCACGGTTTATCACACCGACGACGAAGCCGCGGCCCTCTGGAAGAAGATCGCCGGGCTTAGCGACGATAGAATCATCCGCATCGACACCAACGACAATTTTTGGTCCATGGGCGACACCGGCCCGTGCGGTCCGTGCTCGGAGATTTTCTACGACCACGGCCCCAAGGTCGCAGGCGGCCCGCCTGGCAGCGCCGATCAGGACGGCGACCGCTATATCGAGATTTGGAATCTCGTCTTCATGCAGTTCGAGCAGTTTGCGGACGGGCGCCGCACGCCGCTGCCGAAGCCGTCGATCGACACGGGCGCCGGTCTCGAGCGCGTCGCCGCCGTGCTGCAGGGCAAGGTTTCCAACTACGAGACCGATCTGTTCATGAATTTGATCGCGGCGTCGGTCGAGCTGACCGGCGTCAAGGCGGACGGCGATCACGCGGCTAGCCATCGCGTGATCGCCGATCATTTGCGCGCGTCGTCATTCCTGATCGCCGACGGTGTCACCCCGGCGAACGAAGGCCGCGGCTACGTGCTGCGCCGGATCATGCGCCGCGCCATGCGCCACGCGCACATCTTGGGCGCCAAAGAGCCGCTGATGCATCGCCTGGCGCCGACTTTGATTGCGGAAATGGGCGAGGCTTTTCCGGAGTTGAAGCGCGCGCGCCCGGTGATCGAGGCGCAGCTGCACGAAGAGGAAGACCGCTTCCGCCGCACGCTCGGCAACGGTTTGCGCTTGCTCGAAGACGAACTGACGAGCTTGCCGAAGGGCGAGAAGCTCGCCGGCGAAACCGCGTTCAAGCTTTACGACACGTTCGGTTTCCCGCTCGATTTGACGCAAGACATCCTGCGCGGGCGTGGGCTCGAAGTGGATACGGCTGGCTTCGATGCAGCGATGGAGCGTCAGCGCGAGAAAGGCCGTGAGAGCTGGCAGGGCGGCGAAGGCGCCGACAATGCCGCGATATGGCATTCGATCCTCGAACGCACCACAGGCAACGAATTTCTCGGCTACGGCGCCGAAGCGGGCGAGGGCGCGCTCACGGCTATCGTCGCACAAGCCGCCGAGCAGCATGAACTGCGCGATGGCGTGCAGGCGGAGCTCGTGTTCGACCGCACGCCTTTCTACGCCGAAAGCGGCGGCCAGGCCGGCGACCAAGGCGTGATCCGGTTCGCCAACGGCGCTGAGTTCGTCGTCGAAGACACGCAGAAGCAAGCCGGCGCGCTTCATGCGCATATTGGGCGGCTGACGAAGGGCGCGGTGAAAGTCGGCGACAAGGCGACTTTGGAGATCGATCCCGCCCGGCGCGCGGCGATCCGCGCCAATCACTCGGCGACGCACTTGCTGCACGCGGCGTTGCGCAATGTGCTGGGCCCGCATGTAACCCAGAAAGGCTCGCTGGTGGAAGCGGACTATTTCCGCTTCGACTTTAGCCATGGCCAAGCCATGAGCGCCGACGAGGTCGGCCGGGTCGAGGACGAGGTGAACGCGATTATCCGCCAGAACGCCGAAGGCGTGATCAAGGAGATGGCGCCGGCGCAAGCAATCGAAGAGGGCGCGCTGGCGCTCTTCGGCGAGAAGTACGGCGACAGCGTGCGCGTGCTGCGCCTCGGCGATGCGCTCGACGGCGGCGGCAGAGCGTACTCGGTCGAGCTCTGCGGCGGCACGCACGTGAAGCGCACCGGCGACATCGCGGTGTTTTCTATCCTGAGCGAAGGCGGCGTCGCCGCCGGCATTCGCCGCATCGAAGGCGCGACGGGCGCGGCAGCCTTGGCGCACTTGAAAGCGCAGGCGGCGTTGGCGAAAGCGATCGCGTCGAACTTGAAATCACCGCTGTCGGAAGTCACCGAGCGCGTCGCGCAACTGGCGGACGATCGCCGCAAGCTTGAGCGCGAATTGAGCGAGACGAAAAAGAAGCTGGCGCTTGCGGGCAATGGCGGCGGCGCGGCGCCGGCTGGGCCGGAGAGCGTAGCTGGCGTTTCCATGTTGGCGCGCGTGCTGGAAGGTGTGCCGGCCAAGGAGCTGCGCGGATTGGTCGACGAAGGCAAGAAATCGATCGGCTCGGGCGTCATTGCTTATATTGGCGTCGAGGACGGTAAGGCGGCGCTGGCCGTGGGCGTCACCGATGATCTCAAAGGCAAAGTGAGCGCTGTCGATCTGTTGAAGGCGGGTGTTGCAGCGGTTGGCGGCCAAGGCGGCGGCGGGCGGCCCGACATGGCGCAAGGCGGCGGCCCC
>JACMMP010000071.1 GCA_014378995.1 Hyphomonadaceae bacterium | reverse complement strand
GGCTGCGCCGTCGTCGCCGGCCTGCATCACCGCATCCGTGCCCGGCGTCGTGCCGACACGCGTCCCAATCAGCACGACAGCGCCGATCACGAGCACAATGCCCAGCAGCACGCCGGCCGGCACCCGCCGCCCCGCGCCTGCACGCCGCAAAACGCTCCTGCGTCTGGCCACTTACGCCGCCTCTTTCAACCGGCGCGCTTTGAAATCAGCGCCCGCGAACCCGTGACTACCGCGCCAGACGTGATTCCGCACGTTCGCCCCGCAGCTTCAGACCTCTTCCGACAGCAAACGACGCGCCTCGGCAGAGTTGATCGTATCGAGGGCGATACCGCAGCCCTTCACCACGCACCGCAGCGGATCATCCGCCACCGAAACGCGGATCGAGATGCGTTCTTGCAGCACCGTATCGAGATTACGCAGCAGCGCGCCGCCGCCGGTCATCATCAAGCCGTGGTCGTAAATGTCAGCCGCCAGTTCGGGCGGCATCTGTTCGAAGGCCTGACGCACGGCATCGACAATGCGCGTGACAGGCTCCGCCAGCGCGTCGGCGACCATTGCTTCGGTGACGATGATTTCCTTGGGCACGCCCGAGAGATTGTCGCGGCCCTTGATCGGCATTGACATGCCTTGGCCAACGTCCGGCGCCTTCGCGGTGCCGATTTCCTTCTTGATCCGCTCGGCGGTCGAATCGCCGATCATCAGGTTCTCCTGACGGCGGAGATATTGGATGATGGCCTCATCCATCTTATCGCCGGCTTCGCGCAAGCTGCGCGACCAGACCAGGCCGCCCAGCGAAAGCACCGCGATTTCTGTCGTGCCGCCGCCGATATCCACCACCATGCAGCCCGACGGATCGTCGATCTGCAGGCCCGCGCCAAGCGCCGCCGCCACAGGTTCTTCGATCAGCTTCACCCGGCGGGCGCCGGAGGCTTGCGCGCTTTCCAGAATGGTGCGGCGCTCAACCGGGGTCGCGCCCGTCGGCACGCAGATCACGATCTGCGGCGAAATAAGCGCCGGGCGCGGCAGCACCTTGCGGATGAATTGCTTGATCATCTCCTCGGCCACGTCGAAATCGGCGATCACGCCGTCACGCAGCGGGCGGATAACTTCCATGTTGCGGTGGGTTTTGCCGAGCATGGTTTTGGCTTCGGCGCCCACGGCGTAAACCACCTTGCGGCCGCCTTCGTTGACGTACGCCACCACCGACGGCTCATCGAGAACGATGCCGCGGCCTTTGACGTGGATCAGCGTGTTCGCGGTCCCGAGATCGATGGCCAAATCAGGCGCAACGAGACCGAACATGTTGCCGAGCATGCGTTGAAAACCCTCGCCGTTAAAAAAACCGCCGAATCAGCCTCGAATTGGGCTTAACGCGGCAAGCTTAACAATCCTCGGACGGCGCCAGCCCAAAACACGTTTCAGAACACGCTCTAAAACACGTTGTCTGGGCCGAAATGAGGGCGATGGGGCGTTTCGCGCTCGGGCCTTCGTGGCCCCGCGCTGTTCCGCCGCCGACCGCCCCCAGTCGCCGACGCTCTGGACTTGCCGCGATGTTAAGACGGATGCAAGGGCCGGGCCGAGGTCTGCCGCAGCTACGCCCTATTTGTTCGGAAAGACACACCTGCAACGAGACTGGCGCGCACGCTTGCGGCAGCCGCGTGGGCGCCCGATTATTCCGGTGGGGCAACCCGAAGTCCGGTTGGGGAAAAGCTTGGCCATCAAAGCGTTAAGGTTCTTGGCGGCCGCGATCATGCTCGCCTTCGTGACCTCGGCTGCGGCGCAAACCAGCGTCGATGAGGCCGAGCGCGGGATCGTGCGCGTCGTCGTGATCCTGCAGACCAGCGAAGGGCGGATGCTTTACGGCTCCGGTTCCGGCTTTGTCGTCGCGCCAAACCTGGTCGTCACCAACGCCCATGTCGTCGCGGCGGCGCGTCAGGGCGCGGAATACGGCGTGGCCGTGGTGCCGCCGCAGGGTGACGGGCTCCTGCCCGCCACCATCATCCGCTATTCGCCGCTGACGGAACTGGCGCTCCTGGAGTTCCGCGGCGAGCCTGACCTCACGCCGCTGACAATTTCCACAGTCGAGCCGCACACCGGCGATGGCGTCGTGGCGCTCGGCTACCCCGACGTGGACTACCAGGGCGCCTCCGGCGCGGATTTGCTGCGTCCCGCCCCGCCCTCGCGCACCTCCGGACAGATCGCCTCGCTGCGGGACCGCGCGCCCACCGGCGATCCGATCCCGACCATCAACCACCAGGCCATCATCTCTTCCGGCTCCTCCGGCGGGCCGCTGCTCGACGAATGCGGCCGCGTCATCGGCATCAATTCCTGGCATGTCTCCGGCGCCGACACGCGCGAGACGCGCGGCGTCTCCACCCGCGTCGCGCAATTGCTGCAATTCCTCGACGAAGCTGGCGTCACCCCCACGCTGAGCGACGAACGCTGCCTCTCCTTCGCCGAGCGCATGCAAGCGGAGCGCTCCGCCACCATCGATGCGCTGCACACGCAAAACCAAGAGCTTGAAGCAAAGCTGGAAACCGCGGATCGGCTGACGCGCATCGCCGTCGTGATTTTGATCGGCGGCACGCTGGCGCTTTTCGTCGCTGTCTGCGTGCTGGGCGCCATCGTGCTTTCGCGCCGGCGCACAAACACTCACGCGGCGCCGCACGCGCACGTGCAGCACCACGAGCCCGAGCCGTTCGAAGCGCCGCGCAAGCGCATGGGCGTGATGACAATCGTCGGCGGTGCCGCCGTCGCCGCAATTTTGATCGTCGCCGCCGGCATCGCGCTGATGCGCGCGCAAAATCAACAGGCGCCGCAAATAGCCGAAGCCCCCAACTTTAGCGGCGCGATCACCTGCACGCTGGACCGCGAAGCCTCGAGCGGCGCGCAAGGCGTCGCCGACATGAGCTTTTCGGCATCCGGCGCGCTCTGCGTAAACGAACGCACGCTCTATGCGCCGATCGACGACGCGCAGCACTTCCGCCGGCTCATCGTGCTCGGCGAAGCCCGTGCGCTCGACGTGCTGACGATCGATCCAGCCAGCGGCGAATTCCGCCGCGAGCGTTATCCGCTCGACGAAACTGCGTTTGCGGCGGCCAACCAAGCGGTGTCGTCGTCGAGCGCCGGCCGCGGCTGCAGCGGTGAAGGCGCAAGCGAAGCCGTGACACGGCGCAACGAAACGCTGATGCGCTTCGCGCAGGGCGAGCCGTCCCAGCGCCTCGTCTGGCGCTGCGAACAGCGCTGACGTTTAGCCTCCCATCGCCCCTTCTCATTGGCCAGCGCCAAGCGTTGGCTCACTGCGTCGAGGTCGTTGTCGCCGCCGCCACGCGCCAAACGATGTCGCCGGCGTCGTCGGCGACATCGTTTGGCGCG
>JACMMP010000070.1 GCA_014378995.1 Hyphomonadaceae bacterium | reverse complement strand
GACCGGGCTTGCCGGCTGACGCCGATCCGCGCCGCCGCCGCGGCGTGGGCCTCGCCAATGCGCGCGAGCGGCTTGAACTAATCTATGGCGGACGCGCCGGCCTTACGGCGCGTAATCGCGAGCCCAACGGGTGTCGCGTAGATATGTGGTTGCCTTTGGAGGAAGAACGTGTTGGCCGAACGCCTGCGCCTGCTCTTAGCTGACGACGAGCCGCTGGCTCTGCGCCGCATGCGGTTGGCGCTCCAGGATATTCCGGACGTCGAAATCGTCGGCGCCGCCAGCGATGGCGTGCAGGCGATCAACGCCATGCGCGACCTGCGGCCCGATGTCGTCCTCCTCGACATCAAGATGCCGCTCGCGGACGGTTTTGAAGTGGCCAATGCGGTGGAGGATAGCGGCGGGCCCGCGGTCATCTTCGTTTCGGCTTTCGATTCTTACGCCGTGCGCGCCTTTGAGACGTCCGCCATCGATTATCTGGTAAAGCCCGTTGAGTTCGAGCGCCTCGCGTCCGCGCTGGGGCGCGCACGCGAACACCGCGCCGCCAAAAGCGCCGGCAAGCGCGCTGAAGAGCTTGCCGCTGTGCTGGATGCCCTGAAGCGCGAAGCCGATGAACGAGAGGGGCCGCGTTACGAGCGCGAGTTCTGGATTCGCGACCGCGGACGCTTCCTGCGCGTGCCGGTCGATGATGTCGAACGCATCGAGGCGGAGCGCGATTACGTCCGGCTCTATTGGGAAGGGCGCACGCTGCTGCATCGGGAGACAATGTCGCATCTGGAAGAGAAGCTCGATCCCAACGTGATGCTGCGCGTGCATCGCTCCGCGTTCGTCAATTGGAAGCGGCTGAAGGCCGTGCGCCGCGACGCCAACGGGCGGCTGATGGCGGTGCTGCAGAGCGGCGACGAGGTGCCGGTGAGCCGCGCCTACGCCCAGCGCGTCATGGCCGAGATGAAGGCGCGGAGCTGAAGCCAAAAGGGCGGGCGACCGAAGCCGCCGCGCCAAGGATGGCATAGGTGACGAGCTAAGCTCGCCAGTCTTAAAGATGCGCCTGGCGCCGCTTTCGGATGCGCAGCTGGCGCGCCAGTAGAACCGTCCAGGAGGCGCTTGCGCGCGAGCGCGAACAGGCGAGCGCTGTCACCGGCGCTCGTCTCACGGGCCGAATTTGGCCGCGCTTTAGTTTGCGACTCCCGCCACCTACGCCGGCGGCGAAGGACGCTGATCGGCGAAGGCGGAACGCGGCGCTCTCGTGCGCGGCCTTGTGCGCGCTAGCAGCGGGTCAAGCTCGCTCAGAATGCCGGCCGCGCGGCTGCGCCAAGTGTGGTCGCGCTGGAATTGCGCGTAGGCGCGTTCTGCGAGGTCGGCGCGTATGTGCGGCGCTTGGCGCAAAAGCGCGAGCGCCGCCGCCCATGCGCCGATATCCTCTGGCGCACGTAAGAGAGCGGTCTCGCCGTCGCGCAAGATTTCGCGGATGACGGGCAGGTCCGACGTCAGCACGGGCCGGCGCGCCGCCATGTATTCGAACAGTTTCAGCGGCGACATCCAGCGCACGCTGTCAGTTTTGCCATCCGCGACCATCACGGAGCGCTGATAAGGCGCGATCAGGACATCGAAACCCGCGAGCATCGCCGGCACGCGCGCGTGCGGAACCGCTTCGCGGTACAAGATGTTGGCGGGCGCATCGGGACGGGAGAGGCTCTCGGCGCCGGGGCCAACGATGGTGAATCTATCGCTGGATGTGGCGGCGACGGCCTCGATCAATTCGATGCCGCGACCTTTGTAAAGGCTGCCGACATAGCCGACATGAAGCGGCGATCCCGCTGGCCGAACTGGTGCGGGACTTGCGTCGCGATCGTCGGCGCCGTCATGGGCGACAATGATGCGCTCGGCGATGGCGGGGAATTGCCCCGCCAGGTGCTGGGCGAGCGCTGTCGAGATGGTGACGAGCCCAACAAGCTTGCTGTGCCCGACGGCGCGGTGGAACGCTTGGCGCCCAAGCGCGCTAAAGGCGGAGAGATCCGTATGCACTTCGAGCAACGTGGGCAGACCCACGGCGCAGGCCGCGATCGCCGCATGCGGCGCGCGTGTCCATACCAGATCGGCGCGCGCCTGCTGCGCCTGCAGCGCGCCGACGACGCCGGCCATGGACGGGCGCGCAGCGAATGAGGGCAGTGCGCGCACTTCGAAATTCTGCTCCAGGTCGTAATGGGCGCGGATGCGTTCGCCGAGATCGCTCGGATCGCCGGAATTGGCCGCGACCAGCGTAACCTCCGCGCCGAGGCCGCTCAGCGCATTGCACATTTTGGCGACGTTGACAGTGTTCGCCTCGCGCCCGGGCATGACGATATTGTGGATGTAGGCGATCTTCATTGCGCGCCCTTGCGCCAGAGGCCGCTGCGTCTGGCGATAGCGCGGGCGGTGTCCATCCATGGAATCATCAGGGCTTCGCGTCCGGCGAACTGCTCACCGGGCGTGAGCAGGCGCGGCGCGTCCGGAGCGCAATCGAATTCGAATCCGCCGCGCCACTTCTCGGCGTTGCGGACGCCGATGGCGAAGACGTAGACGGAGGCGCGCTTGTCGCGGTTCCAGCTGATCCGCGCTGGCGTCAGTCCCGCATCCACCATGAGGCGAGACATAGCCAGCGGCGAGAAGCGCCAATAGTCGCCGTAGTCGCTGTGAAAGGGCTGCAGCCAAGGCACGACCACGATCAGAACATCGCGCGTCATGGCCGCCATGTTCGAGAACGCGGTGCGGAAGTCGTAAACGTGCTCCAACGTGGTGTGGTTGAACACAGTGTCGAACGCGCTCTCCAGCGCAGTGGGAAGCGGCTCTTCGAGATTGAGAAATATCTCGCCCTCGGCGCCTTGAAAGCCCCGCATGTCCGAGCGGTAGTTCGTGAGCGTGTACGAGCGCGCACTGGAAAAGTAATCGCGATAGCAGCGCCCGGCCTTGTCCTGGTCGCGCCACGCGCTGACGTTGACGACATCGCCGTCAAAGAGGCTGCCGACCTTTGCAATCTCGCCGTTCGACCATAGCCGCGGCACGCGGTGCACCCGGTCCACCAAGAATGGGTGCTGCGGCGCAGGCGCGTCAGCCATGTGAGTCATGCGGTTGCTCCAAAATTGGGGAGGCGGGCGGCGGCGTCTGGCGAACCAGCACCCGCCGCTTCAGCTTGGCGGCGCTATCATAGGCCCAGCCGAACGGCGTCAGCGGCATAGCGGTGTGAGCAAGCGGCGCGGCGTCAGCGCCTAGCAGCGTTTTCCAAGGCGTGTCGCCGACGCCGAAATCGAACGCTTCAAGGCCCTGCCCATAGCACCAGGCGATCAGATCCTCGACGAGCAGCCGAGCTGGCGAATATTGCGCCAGCGGCGAGTCCGCGTATGCGAGCATCAGGCAATAGAATCGCTTGTCGTAGATCAGCCCCCAATGCGTCGCCAGCAGCTCTCCGTTCACTTCAAGTGCGGAGAGATGGACGTGCGCCGGATGCAGCCGCTCTGTCATCTTCTCGAAATAGCGCCGGTAGCCGGGGCGATCGAAGCCATCGACGCCGTTCTTCTCGATGTAGCGGCGTGTTTTCTGCGCGATGAACGCGCCATAGAGCCGGCGCACATCGTTCTGCGTCTCGGCGATTAGGAACCGCACTTCGCCGGCTTCACCCAATCGGCGGCGCTTGCGGCGACTATCCTTCGGACGATGAAGGCGCGTTGCGGTATAGCTTTGCAAATCACCGCTTAAAGGCAAAGCGAATCCCGAAGGCGGCGCGGCAGAGTGAAGGCCCGCGCACAGCGGATTGGGTTTGCCGCCGATCGAGAGCGGCATTTTTTCGAGCACGACGGTGTCCACCGGCGGCACAGCGGCAATGATGTCGCGCCAGAGCCCACCGCCGAAGTCGGGCGCGCCGATCACGACCGGCGCGTTATAATCGCTGACGCCGCCATCGAGGAAGGTCAGCACCTTCGCGCCGCGACGTATTTCAATCCCGAGTGCGACCAGTATCTGAGCGCCCGAAACGTCCTGTATGGACACGAAGCAGGGCTTCACCCTGCGCGCCGCGCCGATGGTGCGCAGCCAGACTTCGAGAAATTCGCGCGTCTGAAAGACATGCGTGTCCGGCAGCGGCGCCGCCATGCTGGGCCAGACATCGGCGAAGTCGCTCAGACGGGAGCTGACGCGCACGCAGCGCGCCGTGGAGGCCGTGAGTGCGCTCATTGCGTGGCGGCCGACGCCTGATCTGAACGTTCTCTACCTGGCGCTCTGGCGGCCAACGTGGCGCCGAGCCGGATCATTGGCCGCTCCACGAACACGTGCAGCACCTCGGAGAGCAGCAGCGTAGAGACAAAAGTGGCGGCGCCAACGAGTGCGAAGGCTTCCCACTGGCTGAACGCGCCCAGCGGGAGCAGGAAGAACGCCGCCGCCTGCACCACGGGCCAGTGGACGAGATAAACAGCGTAGGACCGCGCACCGAGCGCGATTGAAGGCTTCGAACAGAACGCAGCGCGCCAGATTTGCACCGCCATCCGCTCTATACGGCCTTGTGCGTGATCGGAGATCATCAGAAGGCACAGGAAAGCCAGCCAGAGCGCGATCGCGAAGATGGGTTGGATGAGCGCGGCGCTGGCAAGGCAGCCGATCGCCACGGCGACAGCGTAAACGCGGGTGCGACGCAGATCCTCGAACACCAGCCGCGAGGCGATGCCAACCAGAAAAAGGTATCCGATGGCGGGGAAAAAGCTGGGCAGATTAAAGTGCCCGAACACGTCGAGCCGCGACAGCACCGCAAGAAGTGCAATCGCGCTCACCGCTACAATGCTGCTGAAGCGCTTGCGCAACATCCAGATCAGCGCCGGTGCGATCAGATAGAATTGCCATTCAAGCGACAAGCTCCAGGCTGGGCCGAGAAAGCTCGTTTGCGAAAAGGGAAGCGCGGAATCCGGGATCGCGCCTTGGAATAGAAAGATATGGGGAATCCAGTGGGCGAGCGGCGCCGCGCTGACGCTCTCAAGCGTGCTGCGGGCGGTGTCGTCATAGCGAAAGCGGGGATCGCTGGCCCAGCTCATGTGATCGAGCGTCGGGACGATGAGCATCATCGTGAGGGCGCCGATTGGCAAGAGCAGCAGGTACACTGGAAAGATGCGAAAGATCCGCCGGACGATGTAGCGCCGCCAGGATTCCTGCCGCTGGATCACGACGCTGGTGATGACAAAGCCGCTAATGATGATGAAAATGTTGACCGCTTCGGTGGCCAGAAACTGCGTGACCCACAGCCCTTGCACCGTTCGGTCGAGCCCTGCGAGTTGGATCACGTGCGCCAGCACGACGGCCCAAGCGAGCCAAGCGCGCAAGCCCTCAATCGCCCAAATGCGTTGCACTGGCGCAGCTTGCGCCTCGAAGGCGGATGCGCTCACCATCTGGACGCGGCTCGCTTTACATCGCGGCCAGCGGGAGGCGCCGGCGGGGGAAAGCCGAAATGGGCAACGAGCGCGGCGACCTGGCGATCATTGCCGCCGCCTGACGCGGTGTTTTCGTGCATCAAGGCGACATGCTGCGAGCCTGGCCAGCATTGAAAGTGGCGCCGGCGGCCGACTTTCCTAAACCGCCACCCAGCGCGCCGGGCCATCCAATAGAGCCAGGCATCGTCGCTAGTCGGGCAGAGCTTCGTGAACAACGCCGCATCGCGCGCCTCTGAATGGAGACTGCGCGGCGGGAAAAGCGCGCCGCCCACGCCAGTCGCAAACACAAGCGCGGAGGCCTCGGGTTGATCGAGCAGACGCCAGTCGGCGTAAGGTCGCGGCGCCCCTTTGTTCGTGAGCCGGATACGATGGGCGCGGTGGCAGGGGATTTCTTGCAAGTCAGGGCGATACGCTCGCACCAGCTCTTCGAGCCAGGTGTGCGGGTAGAACACGTCGTCGTCAGCAGTCGCGATGAACGCGTCCGCATGCAAGCTGAGGGCGGGAATAATCTTCTTGAACGAGCGCAATTCAGGCGCGAGCTCAATCGTGAGCCCGGGCAGACGCTTGATATGGCGCGGCAATTGTTCGGCTTCTTCCGGCGTCAGCCACAACACCACTGCATCGGGCTTCACGCTTTGGGAGAGCAGGCGCTTTAACGTGAGCGCCAGCGTCGGATATCGCGGCGGGAAGGATGTGAGGGAAACGATAAGCTTGCCGGGCAGGCCGTGCGGGCGGGCAGCCGGCTTCAAATGCCAAAACACCTCTGTCCGCGCTGCAAGGACCGACCCGCCGAGGACGCGCCCAACAGAGCGCAGCGGCCGAAGCCTCCGCCGCACAGCTCGATAAACATTCTCGTCTGCGGCCATAAGCGCGCACCCCCGAAACCCGATGAACGCTTTTACCGTTCGCGCGTTCCACTTGGTCGGCGGATTGAGGGAGGGGGCATGCCATTGGATGATCGGGGAGGCGCTAAGCCCAAGGCGCTGGTGATATCGTCTGTGCACGATCCTCGCATGAAGCGCCGCGGCAGCATCCAGGCGATTGCGGATGCGTTGGGCCGCAAGGGTTACGACACGACGTTCCTCTCTATTCGGTTCAGCCCGTTCTCCTTGTTGAAGCACGATTTGCGCGCCTCTCTTTGGGACCGCGCCAATCGGATCGAAGCGGTTGGCGACCTCAAATGCTATCTTTGGCGCACGCCTTTCCATCCGTTCACGAGCGGATCGGCGCTAACGCGGGCGGCGATGGTTCCATTGCACGGCCTTTATGGCGGCTGGTTCAATCGCGAGATTGATCAAATGATTGGCGAAGCCCAGGTCATCATCATTGAATCCGGGCTTGGCGTGGCGCTCGCGCCGCGGGTGCGGTCGCTCAATCCTGGAGCGCTCCTGGTTTATCGCGGGGCCGATACGCTCGACACTATCGGCGCGCACCCCTACCTGCAGGCGCTGTTGGAGCGGCACAGCGAATTATTCGACCATTTCTGTTTGCTCGGCCGGCGCATGGCGCCGCAATTCAGTTGGGCGCGGGAGCGGACATTTTACGTAGCGCAGGCCCTTGATCCGGCTGACTTCGAGGGCGCCGAAGCGAGCCCCTATGACGGCTTGGGGCCGGTGGCGGTTTCAGTTGGATCGATGCTGTTCGACGCAGACTTTTTCTCGATTGCCGCGCCAATGTTCCCGCATGTCCATTTCGTCGTCATCGGCTGCGGCCAGAGCATGGCGTCCATTGCGAACGTGAGCCTTCTGCCTGAGATGGCGTTCAAGAAGACCATTCCGTATCTGAAGCACGCTACTGTAGGTCTCGCGCCGTATCGCGAGGCGGTCAGCGCGGCGTATCTGGCGGAATCCAGTCTGAAGCTCACGCAATACGCGCATCTGCGGCGGCCGGCAGTTTGCCCGCATTTCGCGGTGGGAGAGTTTCCACACCGCTTTGGCTACACGCCGGCAAATCCGGATGAAATTCGCGCCGCGCTGGCGCAGGCGCTGGAGGACAAGTTCATCACGCCCTCTAACGTTCTGTCATGGAGCGATGTGATCGACCGCATGCTGGAGCCGGCGCGCTACCCGGACACATCCATCGCCGATGCTTACTTTAGTGGGGATTTCACTGGAAATAGCGCCGCAGGATTTGCATCTGCGGGCGGTGCTCGGGCCGGCGCATCGACAGCGGCTCAATGCTGAGGGGGTAGTCTTCGTCCCACCACGGGCCGCCGGCCCAATAGGTCCAACCAATCCAGACATCGCGGTTGGCGGCCATATGCTCCAGCAAACCAATTAGCTCACGCTCACACGCGGCATTTGCAGCGGCGCCAAACTCGGAGAGAAAAGCGCGCTGGCCGTTTTCGCGCGCCCAGGCGGTGAACGCATCGAGGCGGCCGCCGGCGTCTGCTGCGCAGGTGTCATGCGTGCCGCTCGAATCCGCGTCCAGGAACTGGTGCGCATCGAGCGCGATGTTCGAGAGCGGGTCGCGCACGCCGAGCATCGCCTGGTTGCCGCGCCGGAGCCAAGCATGCGCGCCGGACCAGCCATTGCCGGGTGCCAGAATGAGCTGGCGAGCGCCGGACGCTCGAATTGCAGTGATCGCGGTGTTTAAAGCGCCGATGAGGCGCGGCGTGTCCTGGTCATGCGGCTCGTTCTGAAGCCCGAAAATGACGTGGTCCGCGCTCGCATAGCGTCGGGCCAGTAGCGACCAAAAATGCGCAAAGTGCGCGCCGGTCACGGCGCTTTCGCCGATGATCATCGCCTCGCCGTTAACACGCCGGCGCCCGTATTGGTGAGGGTCCAGGATGAGGCGCATGCGCCGCGCGCCGCAAGCCTCAACCAAGCGGTCGATCAGGCCGGTGTAGGGCTCGTCCAGTCTTTCGTTTAGCGCCGGTTGCGCGCGCTCCCACAGGAACGGGATGCGCACCGCGCGCGCGCCGGCGGCGTGGTAGTAATCCAGCTCTTCCGTCGTCGGCGAGACGTAGTTGTGGTCCAGCCGGCCAGGCAAGTTGCTGCTATTAAACTCGAGCCCAGCGAGATTGACGCCGGTGATCAACGCTGGCCCCTCGTTGGCGACGGCTGGCCCGCAGATCAGCGCGGCGCCCGCGATGGCGGCGCGGCGTGTCAGGTGGGTTTTTGTCACGCTGGCGCCGCTTGCATTTTCTGACGCGCGGGCGCGCGTCTCGCCGCGGCTTGCAGGCCCGTCAGCGCGCCGAACGCGAACCATCCCAATGCCGCTGTTTTGAGTGCAAACAGGGATGAGCCGCTGATGCACAGCAGCGCGCAGGCGTAGAGCCCAAGCATCAGCTTGTAGCGCGCTGCTTCTTTTGTTTGCGCCGGCACAGCGACGAAGGCCGCCCACAGCAGAATGCAGGTGGGCAGGCCGAAGGAGATGAGTGCGTAGGCGTAGCCGCTATCGACAGCAGTCGCGCTGTAAGGCGCAAGTCCGAGCAATTGCTCGAACTCAAGTTCGCCCAGCATGCGGCCCGACAGCGAAAGACGAGTGGCGAAGGTGTCGCCCGTTTCCGATATCGCAGCGCTCATTGCGAGCAGGATGGCGACGGATACCAGCGGCAAGGGCGCCAAAACAAAGTTGGTCCAGGCCGATGGCAGGAATCGCGCGAGTACAAACAGCACCAGAACGATCGCGGCGAAGCGGGCGTCGGCGGCGACGATGGAGAAGATGGCGACGGCGCCGAGGCCAACAGCGAGGCGCCAGCGGCGGGGGTCGAGCGAGAGTGCGAACGCCGCAACAATTGCGCCGAAATTGCCCATCGAGACGGGCTCAAGGAAAATCGAAGAAGCGCGGTGCGAGCCGAAAAACGCTGTCAGAAACCGCCCGTCCGAGCGTTCCCCGCTGACGAAAAACGAAGACGTCTGGAACTGCGCCTGCTCCGCGGAGACCAGGCCCCGTCCCTGATAATAGCGCAGCACGTCGAAAAACTGCGTGTAGAGCGCCGGCGCTGCAAGTTCGATGACGGCAATCGGCACGACGATCGCAGCGGCGATGACAAACGCGCGGGCAGCCATGCGTTGCCCGCCATAACGTTGGCCCAGCGCTACGAACGCCAGCAACACCAACGGGTCGCGCACGGCCTTTAAGTTGAACTCATCGGCAAGCAGCGCGATCAGCAAGAAATTGACGGCGAGCGCGAGCAATATGATCCAAAGGCCGCGCCGTGGCGCCCGCATTGTAAGCGCCAGGGCGCCTAAAACGATGGCGCCGTCGACAATTGCGATGAGGCCGTTCGAAACCGAAGTTACGTTCGTGTTAGCGAAGCAAAGCGCCGCTGTGTATGTGAGCGCGGCAATAACAATGATGAGCGCCGGCAAGTGCAGGGGCTTTGCAATTCGTGACATCCGCGCCGCCGCCATCGACCAAAATCAGTCGTGAACGCAGCCGACGCGCAATTCGTTTCGTGTGCAGGAAACAAAACGCAAGCGGACACGTTGGCGCGTGATCGATCGATGCTGCACCGGGGTCCGACATGGCGCTACGAGCGATTTTTATCGCGCTTATCTTCGCACTGTTATCATTTGATGCGTTTGCTCAAGTTGGGCAAACGTCGACGCAGGCTGCCGCGACGTCGGAAACTGCCGGCTATACTTTGGGTCCCGGTGATCAGCTGCGCATCATTGTGTACGGCGAAGTCGATCTCACTGGCGACTTTGCGATCTTGCCCAACGGCAATCTTGCTTTTCCCCTGATAGGCGAAGTGACGGCGCGCGGTCTAACCGCAACGCAACTCGGCGGCGAACTCGAGCGACGTCTTCAGGAGGGCTACGTGCGCGCGCCGCGCGTCAGCGTCTCAATCTCGCAGTACCGGCCGTTTTATATCCTGGGCGAAGTCGCCAATCCGGGGACCTACCCTTACTCGGCGGACATCTCCGTCATGAGCGCAGTCGCGACCGCTGGCGGCTTCACCTATCGGGCTAATCGGCGGCGCGTCTACATCCGCCGCGCCGGATCGAATGAAGAGCAAATGTTTGAGCTCAATGGCGAAACGCGCGTGATGCCGGGCGACACGCTTCGCATCGGCGAACGCTTTTTCTGAAAACTGAAATGCGGCGGGCGCAGGAGTGATTGAATGGACGGCTTGATACGCACTGACCGCACTGAAGTGGCCAGACCGCTGGACGAAGCGATTTCGTATCCGCCGGCGGATTCTTTTGGCATGCAGCGGGCTGTGCGGGTGCTGCTTCGCCGCCGCCGCTTGGTTGCCGCCGTGGCTGTCGCCATCACGCTGCTCGGCATTGGTTATGCGGTGCTGCAGCCGCCGGTCTATGAGGCGCGCGCCGAGCTGTTGATCGCCCCCAACGAGCCTGGCGGGGTGACGTCGTCGGAGGAAGCGCAGGCCGCGCGTCCCGACGCAATTTTCGTTGAGAGCCAAGTGGAGATCCTCCGCTCACCGGCCCTGGCGCTGCAACTGGTTGATCGAATGGGGCTTGAGAACGATCCGGAATGGTCCAACGGCCAGGACAACCGGATGGCCGCGGCGCGCGCGGTTCAAGACGCCATCGGAGTGGAGCGGCGAAACGGCACTTACGTGGTCGATCTCTCGGTGAAGTCGCGCGATCCCGTAAAGGCCGCGCAGATGGCGAACACGCTTGTCGAGCTCTATTTTTCATCGCGCGCGCTGGCGCGCCATCAGAATGCGGCGCGCACCGGAGATTGGATCAGCGGCAGGCTGAGTGAACTTCGCAATGAAGTGCAGGTCCGCGAGGGGGAGGTCGAGGCCTATCGCGCTGAGCATGGCTTACTCACCGTCGAAGGCTCCATGCTCACCGAACAGCAATTGCGCGAGGCTGAATCCACTGTCGTCGCCGCGCGTACCGATCTGGCCGAACGCGAAGCGCGTCACGGGCAAGTGCAAAGCTTGGTCAGGGGCGGCGGCTCCGCTGAGACGTTGGCGGGCTCGCTCAATTCTGAAGTCATGGTGCAGCTTCGCTCGCGCCAGGCCGACGTGATGCGCCGCATGGCCGAGTACACCGAACGCTACGGCGATCTGCACCCGTCCATGCAGTCCATCCGCGCCGAACGCGCTGACATCGAGGCGCAGATCGCAGCCGAAGTGCAGCGCCAAGCGCAGAACCTTGGCAACGAGGCGGCGATCTCCCGCGCCCGGGTGGGCACGCTGCAGGCGCATCTCTCCGGCGTTCGCGGCCGGCTGGTTGGCAATAACGCCCAGCAAGTGCGTCTGCGGGAACTCGAGCGCACCGCCGCTGCGGCGCGCGGCGTCTATGAAGGTTTTCTGCAGCGTTATCACCAAGTGGCCGAAGGCTTCGCTGGCCTTGGCGGCGATGCGCAGGTCGTGGCCGTCGCAACGCCGCCCAGCGAACCGACGTCGCGCCCGCTGCTGACGTTTGCGCTGCTCGCCGCTGCGCTTGGCGCTCTGGCCGGGGCGCTCGCCGCGTTCCTGGCGGATCAGTTCGATACGCGCATCCACGCCGCCGAGGATATCGAAGAAAAGACCGGCGCCGACATGCTGACGTCGATCCCGCTGCTGAGTAAGCGTGACCTCACCGCGCTCCCACGCATTGATAGGCACCCCGCCGGCTTCGTCGCCGCCAAGCCGCTTTCGGCTTTCGCAGAGGCCATTCGGGTCCTACGCCTGCGTATCCTGCATGCGGGCTGGACCCAGAAAGTGCGCGTCGTCGCCGTCACATCGGCGCTGCCGGGCGAGGGCAAGAGCAGCATCGCGCTGTGCCTAGCGCGCGTGTGCGCTTTCTCAGGTCAGAAGGCGCTGCTGATCGATTGCGATCTGCGCCGCCGCTCGCTCAACCACCTGCTCAGCATCGATCCGCAGGTTGGCATCATGCAGGTGCTGCGCAACGAGACGCAATGGTCGGCCGCTGTCGGCGTCGATGAAGCCAGTGGCGCCCACGTACTCCCGGCGGCGGGCGATTGTTACACCGCTGAAGACGTGTTCGGTTCGGACGCCATGAAAACTATGCTGCGCAATCTCTCCGAAACGTACGACATCATCATCCTCGATTGCGCTCCGGTGCTTGCGCTCGCCGAAGTGCGCGACGTCGCGGCGTTAGCGGACGGCGTCGTCGTTGTGGCGCGCCGCGGGCAGACGGACGCGATGGCGCTGCAAACGGCGCTGCATGAGCTGAAGGCAGTGCGGGCGCCCGTTTTGGGTGTCGCGCTCAACGGCGTGGATGCGCGCGCGCCTGGCCGGTCATCCTACGCCGATCCGCTCTATTTCAGCCACGCCGAGGCCGGAATGTATACGCTCTAAGCAGCGACGCGCGAAGAGAGCTTGGCGGCGAGCGCATGGCGATAGTGCTCGATCGTCTGCTCGGCATGCGCGCGCCATGAATAGCCGCTCGCATAGCGCGCGGCGTCCTGGCGGCGCTCGGGCGACAAGGCGTCGAGTTCGGCGCGTATGACGCCCGCTGCCTCGCCCGGCGCGGCAAAGCGGGTGGTCCGGCCGACGGGTGATCTGCCGATGAGTTCGCGAAACGAGGCGTTGGCTTCGACCACAGGCACGAGGCCGACGCTCATGGCCTCGATGAGGGACATGCCAAAGCCTTCGTATTCGGAGGCGGAAACGAAGAGGCTGCACTGGCGCGCCACGCGCTGCAATCCCGCCTGATTGAGGCCGCCATGAAAATGAACGCGGTCGGCGACGCCAAGCGCATTGGCGCGCTGCAGCAGATCCGCAATTTTCATATCCCATTCTGCGCCTACGATGTGCAGCGTCACATCCGCGAGGCGCTCATCTGCCAAAGTGGTGAGCAGGCGCGCTACGCGTTTGTGGCTCGCCAGACGGCCGAGGCTAAGCAGATCGCGCCCCTCGGCAAGGAATGCGCCGAGCGGCCGCACGCCATTCGGCAGCAGCGCCACTGTATTGGCGATCGCTGAGAGTCTTTCGCGATCGGACTCGCTGTTCGCCAGGCACAGATCGTAGTGGCGCGCCGCAAGCCGCGTCACGGTACGGAAATAGACCATCTTGGCGGTCCGCATCCAAGGTGTGTGGAAGAAGGCGCCGTGGGTGGTCGCCACCAGCGCCTGGCCGGGACGGCGCGGGTGACGCGCGACGCGGTCGAACATGCCGTCGATGCCGTGGACATGCAGCACGTCGTACGGCTCAAGCACCTCGCGCGGCACCAGCGGCAGAAAGAAACGCGGGTGCCCGATCATCGGAACGCGGCGAATGCGTAAGCCGCCTGAGGTGTCCGTCACTGGCAACTGCGCCCGCGCGCCATTAAACACGCGGTCCAGCGTAAGTATCTCGCACTCACAGCCGAGCATATTTTGCTCACGCGCGAGATCGCTTACGAAGCTCTCTAGTCCGCCGACACTGGGGTGAAACTGCCTTACGATATGGCAGACGCGCATCACGCTCTCCGCAGCAGGCGCTCTCGGCAAACCAGTGCGGCGAGCACCAGCACTTCGATGGTATAGCGCCGCCACAGCCGCCTTGGCTCGCACTTTAGCCGGAACAGCCATTCGAGCCGCAACCGCCGCCAGCTCTCCGGTGCGCGCGGCACGGCGCCGGCGATGAAGTCGAACAGCGCGCCGACGCCAATGAACACGCCGCCCGTGCGCTGGCTGCAGTCGGCGATCAGCCGCTCCTGCATCGGGTTGCCCATGGCGACGAGGACGATGTCTGGATGGGACGTGACGATGTGCTCGATCGCATCATCCTTGCCGGCGTAGCCATCGCGGATTCCGCAGATGCGCAGCTGCGGCCAGCGCTCGGCGATGGCCAAGGCTGCCTTTTCGACCACATCCGGCGCCGCCCCGAGCATGAACACGCGCGTCCCTACGGGAAGCGCACCGAGAATTTTCGGCGTCAGATCGGTGCCGTTTAGGTTGTCGGGAAAGCGCTCGCCGGTCGCGAGACGCGATAGGATATCGACGCCCACGCCGTCGTTGACGACACAAAAACCGCGTAAGTCCCGCGCCAGGGCCGGGTCGCGCGCGGCGCAATAGAGCAGGTGCGTATTGGCGAAAGCGACGCGCATGGCGCGATGATCGCGTACGGCCTCGACAACGTCTTGAACTACGGCCTCGCAGGTGCTCGACCGCACAAACAGCGGTCCCAGCCGCCGTTCCGCAACCGCGCTCAAAAAGCGTTCCTGTCGATGAACAGCAGCCGCACGGTTTTGGCGATGATGAAAAGGTCGCGCCAGATCGACCAATGTTCGACGTAATCGAGGTCGAGCTTGAGGCGCGCCTCGACCTTCTCAGGCGTGTCGGTGCGGCCACGGGCGCCTGACACTTGAGCAAGTCCGGTGATGCCAGGCCGAGCATGAAAGCGGCGCGGATAAAGCATGTTGACGCTGTAGAAGACCTTGTCGTGCGCTAACGCATGGGGCCGCGGCCCGACCAGCGACATGTCTCCGCGCATCACGTTCAAGAGCTGTGGAAGTTCGTCAATGCTGGTGCGGCGCAGGAACCGGCCGAACGCCGTCACCCGCGGGTCATCTTGCCTTGTCTGGACGACGGCCTCGCCGGCGTCCGTCTCGACCATGGTTCGAAACTTGAAAATCTCAAAAACACGGCCGCGATAGCCGCTGCGCGCTTGCCGAAACAGCGCCGGGCCTGGCGACGTCAACTTGATGACGCCCGCAACAAGCAGGAGCAGCGGCGAAAGCATGACCAAAGCTGCGGCGGCGAGGGTAATATCGAACGCCCGCTTCAACGTTCCGCCAACCGGCTGGAAAGCGAGCTTGTAGTCGTAGCTGCAGCGGCGGTGCACGGTGTGGATCGGACGCAGCGTCACGACATGCAAGGGGCGCGGCGAAATCTCGCGCGCATCATCCGTGCGTTCAACAGTCCTAATCGATGTCATGCAGCACCTCGACGTCCTGCCAAACGTCGCGGCGTTAACTTTGTTTCGTGCGGCGCGAGCAGAAAGCGACGGGCGATGCGTACTCGCGACGCGTTACAGCAAATGATGCGTCGGGAACACTCATTGCTTGCTCGTGACGCCTTGCTGGGCTCTGATGTTGGGGTCGCTAACGGGCGGGGATTGCTTAGTTGACTTCAAAACCGCGGCGCCAGATTCGCAATGCGTCTTTCTATTGGGGCTTCGTGGCGCTGTTCCTGGCGGCGGTGACGATTGCGTTCGTGACCCAGCCGGCGCTGTTGCAATCGCTTCGGCTGATTGCGTTTGATACTTATCAACGCCTGGCGCCAGCGGCGCCGTTGCCGGACAGCCCAGTGCGGATCGTGGCGATCGATGAGGAAGCCTTGGCCCGGCAAGGCCAGTGGCCGTGGCCGCGTTCGATGATGGCGCAGCTTACCGACGAATTGAGAGATGCAGGCGCCAGCGCCATTGTTTTCGATATCCTCTTCGCCGAGCCGGACCGCACTTCGCCTGAGCAAATGCTGACTTGGCTGCCGCAGCAACGCAGGCAAGCGCTGAGCGGCGTCATCGCCGACTGGCCGACACACGATGTTCTCTTCGCCGAAGCTTTGGCCGAAAGTCCGACAATCCTGGCGGTGGTCCTACATAATGAACACACTGAGATGAGTTTCCCGCTGAAGGCCGGCTTTGCTGTAGCCGGCGATGATCCGGGCGCTTTCGTTGTGGGCTTTCCCGGCGTTTCCGACAATTTGCCGATCTTGTCTGAGGCCGCGCAAGGTGTCGGCTTCATCAATTGGGTGCCTGACGGCGATCAGATCGTGCGGCGAGCGCCGTTGTTGGCGCTGCAGGGCGAGACGCTCACGCCTTCGCTCGACCTGGAGACGTTGCGCGTCGCCCAGGGCGCTTCCACGATTATAGTGCGATCGTCCAACGCGCACGGCGCCACGGCGTTTGGGCGCAACACCGGGGTAAACGAGGTGCGCGTCGGTGGCGCGACCATTCCGACGGGCCCCTCAGGCGATATCTCGATTCATTTCCGCGCCAGTCAGCCGGAGCTCTACATATCAGCCGCTCGAGTCCTCAATGGCGAGATTGAGCCGGGCGCGCTCAACGGCGCCATCGTACTCGTCGGCGCGACCGCGCCCGGCCTGCTGGACCTGCGCGCAACACCCTTGGACGCCGCCATTCCGGGCGTTGAGATCCATCAACAGATCATCGAACAGATCATCGCCGGCAACTATTTGACCCGGCCTGACTTCGCGCCCGGTATCGAATGGCTCGTCGCCATGCTCGCCGTCCTGTTAGTCGCAGCCGTCGCGGAGCGGACGTCCGCCGCAATTAGCGCCACGTTGGGCATTGCGTTGATCGGCGCACTGCTGGCGGGGGGCGCAGTGCTGTTTGCGACTGCGGGTTATCTATTCGATCCAGTGTTTCCGGCTGCGTGCGTCTTTGTGTTCGCCGCCAGCGCCGCGACCTATCTGCATCGCCGCGCCGAAGTGCAGCGCGCGGAAATCCGGCGCGCCTTCAGTCAGTATGTGGCGCCAAGCATCGTAAAGGAGCTTGCCGCTCATCCTGAGCGCTTGAAGCTCGGCGGCGAAGTGCGTGACCTTACGCTTCTGGTCTGCGACATCCGCAACTTCACAACTATTGCCGAGAAACTGAGCGCCGAAGAGATGACGGCTTTCATCAACAGCTTTCTCACGCCGCTGACTGACATCATCATCGAAAGCGGCGGCACCATCGATAAATACATGGGCGACGCCATCCTCGCGTTCTGGAACGCGCCGATGGACGACGCCCAGCACGCGCTTCACGCGCTTGAAGCAAGCCGGCACATGGGTGCCAAGATGCGCGATCTCAACGTGAAGTGGCGCGCAGAGGCTGCGGCCGCCGGCCGGGCTTTCAACGATGTCTCTATCGGGATCGGCGTCAATTCCGGGGAGTGCTGCGTGGGCAACCTGGGATCGGACCGGCACTTCGATTATTCAGCAATCGGCGACGCCGTGAACGTCACCGCGCGGCTCGAAAGCCTCACTAAGGTCTATGGGCTGATGTTGCTCGTGGGCGAGGAAACAGTCACGCGCGCGCCTAATCCAGGATTTGTCGAGGTCGATCTTGTGCGCGTTAAGGGCCGCGGCGCGCCTTCGCGCATTTTTACGCTTCTGCCCGATGGCGACTCGCTACCCGCCGAGCATCAGCCCTTTCTTAAGGCTTATCGCGGCGGCCATTGGGATGAAGCGCGCGCGCTGCTGACGCGCCTTCAGGACACAAGTGTTCAGTCCTTGCAGAAGCTATATGCGGCTTATGCGCAAAGGCTCGCGCGCCTCGCAGCCGCGCCAGCCGAAGGCTGGGACGGCGTCTACGACTTCGAAACAAAATAGCGCGGAGAAGTCGTTCTAGAACCGGCTGATGAGCGAGAGCGAAACCTGGTCAGCTTCATATTCGGCGGCGCTATCGTTCGAGTCGTTGATCCGATGTTGATACCGCGCGCGGACATCGCAGGCGCATGGCAGCATGTTTTGCAGCGTGACGCTTGCGTTCGGCGCGACGTAGGTGTCGCTCCGTGTGTCGCTGCCGACGCTCGTCTGGTCAAACTCGCGTTGCCGCGCCCGCGCTCCCGCGGCGATCGTGACGTGATCCGAGAGGCGAAACTTGTATTCTGCGTCCAGGCCATATTCGACATATTGGCCCGGCGCGTATTCGTCGAAAAAATCGAACGCGCTGCCTTCGACGTCGCTCCAGCGCACCCAAGGCACGACCACAAGCGTATCGCGATCGGTAAGCAGTTGCGGCGCCGTCACGCCGCCGATCAGTTCAGCGTATGGGCCTTCATCGGCGGTGAAGTCTTCGCCGAAATCGCGCCACCCCCCGCGCACGCGCCACCAATAGGAAAATCCGTCGCCGCGGCCTTCGAACGAAACGCCGAGATTGACCTCGGTAAAATAAAGTTCGTCGTCGAGGCTTGCGACTGCGCCCCCAATGGCGGGCAGCGCGGCTGTGTGCGGGCCGATGTAATGCATCGGCCCGGTTTGAGCGCCAAGATAAGCGTAATTCAGCTCATCGATGTCGGGCGTTTGTTCGAGTTCGGCGTCGACCACGGAGCGCCAACGCGCGCCG
Source organism: Hyphomonadaceae bacterium (assembly GCA_014378995.1). Classification (GTDB taxonomy): domain Bacteria; phylum Pseudomonadota; class Alphaproteobacteria; order Caulobacterales; family Aquidulcibacteraceae; genus Vitreimonas. The sequence continues at coordinate 4,212 of JACMMP010000070.1, read as the reverse complement.
CCCAGTCTGCGTTCGTCGACGAGAGTCGCGCGCGCAAAACCGGTGACGGCCTCTTCTTCGGCGGCGTCGAGATTGCGCGGGTTCGAATCCCACCGGGCGCCCGCTTCGACGCGCATCACGGTATAGCCAGGCTCGATGGCGCGCCGGATGCGCTCGTAGCCGCGCCGTGCTTCGGCGTTGGACGGATCGTTGATCAGGATGCGCTCGTACGCCACCAGAGCGAGCCGCGTTTGGCCCGCGGCCTCGGCCGCGCGAGCGTAGCTCAGATTGAGTGAGACATCCTGCGGCTGCTCAAGAATTTGAGCGTTGAGGTCAGACAATTCGTCCGCCCGAACGCCACCGGCCGCTAAGGCCGTGAGGCTCGCCGCCACGAGGAGCGCGCGCGCGAGCCTCCCCCGATTTCGCTGCTTCGCCATGTTCTTGACCCCGGCGCCATCCCCAACCTAGGCGCGGCCCCAAGTAAAATCCTTCATTCGGCGCACTTCAAGCTTTTCCGCTCCTTGAAATACGGCAGGACCAAGGGTCTAAGGTTGCCAGCCCCTTTTGCGCTGCCTAGCATCGCTGAAACTTTGCTCAGATCAGGAGAGATCGAGCCATGCGATGGTCTATTTTCGCTTTGTGCGCCGTCGTGACGGCGCTTGCGCTCAGTCCGTCCGCATTCGCGCAAAACGCGAATTCGCGTATCGGCGCGGCCGCTGCCGTGCGCAATCAAGTTACGGCGACGCAATCGGGGCAGGAGCGGCGCCTGGCGGTTGGCGGGGCCATTTTTCAAAATGAATCCGTGCGGACCGGCGCCGACAGCGTGGCGCAATTGCTGTTCGCGGATCAGACGTCGATGAGTCTTGGTCCGCGCTCGGAAATCACGCTCGACCGTTACGTCTACGATCCCAACCGCTCGGCCGGCGATGTGGGTGTGTCGCTCACCCAAGGCGCCTTGCGCTTCGTTTCCGGACGGCAAGATCCGCGCACGTATCAAGTGCGCACGCCCGTCGCCACCATCGGCGTGCGCGGCACGATCGTGGATTTTCTACTCATCGACGGGCGCATGTTCGCTATTCTCGATGAGGGCAGCGTAGTCTTCACGCTCAGCAATGGCCAAACCCTCGAACTGATTGAGCCAGGTATGGCGCTCGAGTTCTTCTCGGACGGCACTGCGTCGCGCCCGTTTACCTGGCGTGGCCGCTACGAGGCTTCACTGGGGACCGCAACCTTTCCCTTGTTCGGCAATCCGTTTGCGGAAACGCCCGGCCTTGAAGGCGCCAACAATCCCGACGACGCCACCAACCGCATAGACGAACTCGATACGCGGGATCTGTTTCAGCAATTGCCGACGGACTGAGCGCGAGTTCGAGGCGGGCCGATTTGGCGCCTCGATCTTCACGCCAGGCCTTGGACGATCTCATTGTCCGGCGCATATCGAACCCGTACGAGGCGTGCGCACGCGCTCGCGCATTCTGATCTGAACAAGCGGAATCATGACTAGTTTTCAGTCGCGTAAATTTAGCGTCGCCCCCATGATGGATTGGACGGACCGGCATTGCCGGGTGTTTCATCGGACGCTGACCGCGCGGGCGCGGCTCTATACCGAGATGATCACCGCCGACGCCGTCATCCACGGCGACCGCGAGCGGCTGCTGGGCTTCAGCGCTATCGAGCATCCGATTGCGCTGCAGCTCGGCGGCAGCGATCCGGCGAAAATGGCGCAGGCCGCGCAGATCGCCGCCGCGTTCGGCTATGACGAGATCAATCTCAATATCGGTTGCCCATCCGACCGGGTGCAGTCGGGGCGGTTCGGCGCTTGCCTGATGCGCGAGCCGCTGCTCGTGGGCCAACTTTGGGCCGCGGCGCAGAACGCCGCCCCCGATTTGCCGGTGACGATCAAGTCCCGCATCGGCGTCGATGACCAGGAGCCGCGCGAGGCGCTGTTCGCCTTGGTGGATGCGTGCGCGCAGGAGGGCTGCCGCAGCTTCACCGTCCATGCGCGCAAGGCCTGGCTGAGTGGGCTCTCGCCGAAAGAAAACCGCGACGTGCCGCCGCTCGACTACGACCTGGTGCGCACGCTGAAGCGCGAGCGGCCGGCGCTCGAAGTGATCCTCAATGGCGGCCTGCGCGATTTGGATCACGCGTTGGCGGAGAGCAAAGGTCTGGACGGCGCGATGCTCGGGCGCGCCGCCTATCAATCGCCGGCGACGTTGCTCGAGGTCGATGCGCGCGTGTTTGGCGTCGCCAATCCTTGCGAAGACGCGTTCGCAGCGGTCGAGGTTTATTTGCATTACATCGAAGCGCGGCTGGCGGAGGGCGTGCCGCTGCACGCGATGACACGCCACATGCTCGGGCTCTTCAACGGCGTGCCGGGCGGGCGTGCGTGGCGGCGGGTGTTGTCGCAACAGGGCGTGCGCCCCGGCGCCGGCTCGGAAGTTGTTCGCGCCGCTTTGGCTGAAGTGGCGCGTCCCGCCGCCGATGCGGCATGAGCGCGGAGACCGTCTGGTTCGTTATCGCGCTGATTGGCTCAGGCCTTTTCGCGGGCTTTGCCGGCGGATTGTTCGGGATCGGCGGCGGCGCGGTGATCGTGCCAGCGCTCTATTTCGTCTTCACAGCGCTCGGCGTCGATGAAGCTGTGCGCATGCATGTCGCCGTCGGCACTTCGCTCTCGACCATCATCGCAACGTCCTGGCGCTCGCTGGCGGCGCACACCAAGGCGGGCGCTGTCGATTACGACGTGCTGCGCAAGTGGGGACCGTGGATCGCCATCGGCGCGCTTGTCGGCGCCGCTATCGCCGGGCTCGTCGATACCGAGGTGCTGCTCTTCGTCTTCGGCGGCGGATTGCTGCTGATCGCCGTGCAAATGGGCGTCTCTTCGCCCAATTGGCGCGTGTTCAACGATTTGCCCCAAGGCGCCGCGCGCGCCGGAACGGCGGGCGGGATCGGTGTCTTGTCGGCGATGATGGGCATTGGCGGCGGCGCATTCGGCGTCACCGTGCTGACTTTGTGTGGGCGCCCGATCCATCAGGCGGTGGCCACCGCGTCCGGCTTCGGCGCGGCCATCGCGCTGCCGGCGGCGCTTGGCTATGTCGTGTCCGGCTGGGGCCGGGAGGGCTTGCCGCCATGGTCGCTGGGCTACGTCAACTTGCCCGGCTTCATCGTGCTAGCGGCGCTGACAGCCATCACCGCGCCAATCGGCGCAAGGCTCGCCCATCGCTTGCCGCAAGTGGCGCTGAAGCGGGCCTTCGCTGTCTTCCTCGCCTTGGTTGCACTCAACATGCTGCGCGAAGCCTTCGGCTAGCGCGCGGCCGGCTCCACGATACGTTGGGGCAACACCGCCATGATCGCCTTGCGCTCGCTTTCGCTAAGGCGCCCCCAACAGGCGATCTCAGCCAAAGTCCGGCCGCAGCCAATGCAGAGGCCGCTGTCGCCATTGACGGCGCAAACCTTAATGCAAGGCGTGGAGATCTCGCTCATCGCCTCCAGGTAAGGGGCCCCGCCGCGCTGGGCAAATTGTCAAAATCCGATTGGTATCGAATTTCGATAAATTAACATTGACCATCGATGCTATTTATCGTATATCGATATCAGCTTGAAATCGCGGCAAGGGTGCATCTGCTTAACGGGCAGGCGGCATCTCCAGAGCAAGACAGGCAATGTTCGCGCTGAATGAGAGAGATTTTTCCATGCGTTTCGCTTTGATCGCCGCCAGCGCCGCCGCCGTAATCGCCGTGCCAATGGCTCTGAGTGCGGCCGGTCCGCAAATGACGGGAGAGCAGTTTCTCACCGCCGTCCGCTGCACCGCACAAGAGGCTGTGACGGCGCCCAACGCCGAACTCGGCGCCGTCAAGATGCAACTGAACGCCGAAGCGCGCCGCCAGCCGGCTGAAACCGCCGCCCAGGCGCGCGCAGACGCCAGCCGGATCGCTCGCCAAGCTGTGATCAGCGACTCCGGCGCGGATGGGGCTATGATGGCTCAAATGCGGGGCGAATGCTCCGGCGCCGAAACGGCGACGGGCCAAGCCGCGGCTGACGCGGTTTAGGAAAGTAATGCAATGGCGCGTGGCCTGCCGAAGGTCCGCGTGGAGGGAAGCGACATGAAAGTCCTAGTCCTGGCCTGCGCTTTTGTAGGGGTAACCGCGCCGTTCGCCGCCGCCGAAGTGGGCGAAGACCGCCGCGCGCCGCAAGTTCGCATCGTCACCACCGAGCCTGGCGGCTCGGCGCCGCCGG
>JACMMP010000069.1 GCA_014378995.1 Hyphomonadaceae bacterium | reverse complement strand
CGCGCCTGGCGCAGGCCCGCCGTGAAGCCGGCGCAGCGAGCGCCGCAACCGGCCTCGCACAGGAGCGCTTAGGCGATACAAGCGGCGCGGCCCCTGTCGCCGGCACGATCCAGCAAATCTATCACCGCCCCGGCGAAGTCGTCGCCGCCGGCCAGCCGATCGCCGCCTTGCTCGCGCCATCCAACATGAAGGTGCGCTTCTTTGCGCCGCAAGCGATGCTGGCGCGGCTGCCCGTCGGCGCACGGCTCAGCATATCGTGCGACGATTGCAGCGAGCCAACGGCGGCGATCGTTAGCTTCGTCGCGAGCGAGCCGCAGTTTACGCCGCCGGTAATCTACTCGCTCGATCAGCGCGAAAAGCTTGTGTTCCTTGTCGAAGCGCAGCTCGAAGGCGCGAATCCCATTCGTCCGGGCATGCCCGTCGATGTGCGGATCGCCGAATGAGCGATGACATTGTCATCGATGTGCGCGGCCTGACCAAATCGTTCGGCGATCGCAAGGTCGTCGATGATTTCGATCTTAAGGTGCCGCGCGGCGCGATCTACGGCTTCCTCGGGCCCAACGGCTCAGGGAAAACGACGACGATTCGCATGGTGTGCGGCCTGTTGAAGCCCGAGAGCGGCGCCGGCGAAGTGCTCGGCTTCGATGTGCTGACGGAGAGTCCGAGGATCAAAGAGCGCGTCGGCTATATGACGCAAAAGTTCTCGCTCTACGAAGACCTGTCAATCCGCGAAAATCTAGAATTCATCGCGCGTCTGTACGGGCTTGATCGCCGGGCGGAACGCGTCGATCAGGCACTGGTCGATCTCGGCCTCGCCGAGCGCCAGGGCCAGCTTGCGGGCAAGCTTTCCGGCGGCTGGAAGCAGCGCCTGGCGCTCGCAGCGTGCATGATCCACGAACCGGAATTGCTGTTGTTGGATGAGCCAACTGCCGGCGTCGATCCAAAAGCGCGGCGCGATTTCTGGGATCAGATTCGCCGCTACTCGGCGCAAGGCGTCACAACTTTGGTGTCCACACATTACATGGACGAAGCGGTGCAGTGCGATTCGATCGCCTACATCGCTTACGGCAAGAAGCTGATCGATTCGCCCACTGCGGACATCCCATCGCGGATCGGCCTCTCCTGCTGGCGCATCGCCGGGCGGCCGCTAATGCAGGCGCAGGAGCTGTTGGAGCAATCAAAGGGCGTCGATCTCGTCGCGCGCTTCGGCGCCGAGATGCACGCGTGCGGCAAGGACGCAGCCGCGCTGGAACGCGCCGTGCGAGCAGTGAAGCAGGCGCAGCCGCACGTCGACATTGAGCGTATTGAAGCGGGCTTCGAGGAGATTTTCATCTACTTGATGTCCGGCAGCATCGATAATTTCCAATGAGTGAGAGTCGCCCTCGAACCGCCGGCTTGAAACTCCCCAGTTTCCTCGAACTCTCCTGGTCGCGGGTGTTCGCGGTGTTTCTGAAAGAGTTGGTGCAGATGCGCCGCGACCGGCCGACCTTCGCCATCATGATCATGATGCCGATCATGCAATTGTTGCTGTTCGGCTACGCCATCAACACCGATCCGCGCCACCTCCCCGCCGTCGTCGAATTGCGCGAGGACGGGCCGATGACACGCGCTTTCCTCGCGTCGCTGCACGCGTCCACTTATATTGACATTGTCGCGATTGCGCGGGGCCCGGACGAAGCCGAGGCGATGCTGCGCTCGGGCGAGGCGACGTTCCTTATCTCCATTCCGCAAGGCTTTGAACGCCGCTTAGTGCGGGGCGAGCGGCCGCAATTGCTGATCGCCGCCGATGCGAGCGATCCGGTCGCCGCCGGCGGCGTGATCGGAGCGGTGGAGCGCATCGCGCAATCGGCGTTCGCGCCGGAATTTCAGGGCGCGCTCTCCTATCTGGCGCGACCGCCGCCGCCTTACGAGATCGTCGTTCACCGGCGCTACAATCCCGCTGGCGTCAGCGCTTTCAACATCGTGCCAGCGCTGCTTGGCGTCATTCTCACCATGACGATGGTGATGATCACCTCGATCGCGCTGACGCGCGAAAGCGAGCGCGGCACGATGGAAACATTGCTGGCGACGCCGATAAGCCCGCTCGAAGTGATGATCGGCAAGACCACGCCTTACATCGGCGTCGGCGCCATCCAGGTGGCGATCGTGCTGGTTGCAGCCGCGTTGCTCTTCCGTATCCCGTTCGCCGGCTCGTTCTTGGCCTTCCTCGTCGCGGTGACGCTCTTTATCTTCGCCAATCTGATGCTGGGCTATCTCATCTCCACCGCGGCCCGCACACAGCTGCAGGCGATGCAGATGACGTTCTTTATCTTCCTGCCGTCGATCCTCTTGTCCGGCTTCATGTTTCCGTTCCGCGCCATGCCCGATTGGGCCCAAGCGATCGGCACGGCGCTGCCGATCACGCATTTCCTGCGCATCGTCCGCGAGATTATGTTGAAAGGCGCAGGCTTCGCCGACATCGTCGGCGATCTCCTGCCGCTCACGGTGATCCTGTTGACGTTGGCGACGTTGGCGCTATTGCGCTTCCGGCGGACGCTGGACTAACCCGCGAGCGCGCGCGGTTCTTCGGCTGGTGCGGCCCCGGCGATGGCGTCGAACAATTCGCGCGCCACCACGTTATCGGCGCCCTCGCGCGCGAGCATGAGAAGCCGGTCCATCGTCTCGCAGAGTTCGGCGAGCGCGCGCGGCGGCGAGCCCACCGCGATCACGTTCGGCGCCGGATCAGCTTCGCGCCATTCCTCGGCGCCGATCAACGCTTCGTGCAGCTTCTCGCCGGGCCGCAGCCCCGTGAACACCACGGACACATCGACGTCCGGGCGCAAGCCTTCGAGGCGGATCACTTCGCGCGCCAGCTCCACCACCGGCAACGCCTCGCCCATCTCGATCACGAGCGCGGCGCCACGCACCGGCGCGGTCAAACCGACAGCCGCCGCCTGCAGCAGCGCATCCGCCGCCTGCGGGATGGACAGGAAAAAGCGCGTCACCTCGGGATCGGTGATCGTGAGCGGACCGCCGCCTGCGAGCTGCGCTTCGAATGTCGGGATCACCGAGCCGGTCGAGCCCAGGACATTGCCGAGCCGCAGCGGCACCGCGCGCAGGCCGCCCCGGCGATCCAACGCCTGGCAGTAGAGTTCACCCAAACGCTTGGACGCGCCCATGACGCCGGAGGGATCGACCGCCTTATCCGTCGATACGAACACCAGATCGGCGCCGACGCCGTGCGCCGCTTCCGCGACATTGCGAACGCCGCCGACATTGGTCAGCACGCCCTCGCTCGGAAACATCTCGACCAGCGGCACTTGCTTCAGCGCCGCGGCGTGAAACACCATCTCCGGCCGCTCGCGCTTGAACCAGCGCCGCATCGCGTGCTGATCGCGAATATCGGCCAGCACGGGAACGCTGCTCGGCAGCTCCTGGCTGATACGGAACAGATTGTATTCTGAGCTGTCGAGCAATGTCAGCCGCGCGGGGCTGAGGGTGGCGAGGCGCCGGGCAAGTTCGCTGCCTATCGAGCCGCCCGCGCCAGTGATAAGCACGCGCTTGCCGGCGATGACATTGCGGATTCGCGCCTCGTCGATCGCGCCGAGCCGGCAGCCGATCATATCCTCGAGCCGCATCGGGCGCGTCTGGCCGTTCTCGATCAGCAGCACCTTCATGCGCGCTTCGGCGGCGCGCTCGACGATTGCGCGGCCCTCCGCGCCATCGCCCGGCGGCGCCGCCAAGATGAGCAAGCGGCTGTTTAGGGGAGTAAAATCGAATTCGTCCCAGCGTCCGGCGCGAGCGCACACCGGAAGCGCGCTGTCGCCCTTGCCGAGAATGGCCGCCCCGGACAACTCGACGCCGTGAGGAACCCAAGCGTCACAACGCTTTAGGGCCTCGCGCACGGCGTGCGCAGTTCCTGCTAGGACCGCTTCCCCCGACATCCGCCACGCCAACCTTCAACCGAGCAAAGCTAGGTACAGACGGCGCGACCGTCATGTCCACCCTCGGCGCCAGCTTGCCTCGTCACGTTTTCATGACATCGCAAGCGTGGACTGGTCTTTTCGGCCGACCTGCGCGGACCTTACTGAAACTTGTGCATTACGACGGCAGCGCCACCCGCGCATTGCCCGCCGCGACCTCCAGCGGCTGGTCCAGCGCGTCGCCGCCGATGTGGTATTCCCCGCCCGCCGCCTTTACCAGCGCACAGCCCGCGGCGACGTCCCAGATCATCGAGCCGGACTCTCGGTAGGCCTCCGCCCGGCCAGCGGCCACATACGCCAGCGCACTGGCGGCTGAGCCGATCATCCTCACCTTCTGCCAAGTCTTTAGCCGCGCCTCGAATAGCGCCATCGAGTCCGGGCTCGCCCGCGACGGCACCCCGGTCTGCAAGATGCCGCCCGCTGGATTGGCGATGTCCGAGACCCTCATCGGCTTGCCATTGAGCCAGGCGCCTTCGCCGACAAGCCCGGTGAAGCGCTCCTTCAACACGAAGCAATCGACAACTCCCAGCACCGGCGCGCCGTTGTCCAGCAGCGCGATCGACACGGCGCAATGGGGATAGTCGCGCAGATAATTCACGCTGCCGTCGAGCGGATCGACGGCCCAGACATAGCGGTCGCCGCGCTGCATTACGCGCGTCCATCCGGCCTCTTCGGAGATGGCCGCGAACGGCGTCGCCTGTTCGAGCGCGGTGAGGATGAGCGCCTCGGCATGTTTGTCGGCGCCGATTTTCACTTCGCGGCCGTGCTCGGCCTCAATCACGGCCCATGCCTTGCGGTGTTCGAGCAGGGCCGCGCCTGCTTCCGCCGCCGCCCGCTCAGCGATCACCAACAAGTCCCGCAATTCGCTCAAGGCCGGCTCCTCGTCACCTTCTTAGAGCCCCGCCACCCCTTGGAGAAGCGCGCCATCCGCGCTTTATTGCGCCGGGAGCTGAGTTCATGGACGGCGGACAAGCCAAAGCGTCCCCTCAACGCGCTGGGGCAAAGCCGCCGCAAGGCTTGAGCGCGGCTGCGCTGGAAAAGCGTCTGTCGCTTAAAAGGCGCGCCCGCGAGGACGCCGCGCGCAACTTGCCGCGCCACGACGCCTTGGAGCTATCCGCCGCCGAGCACGCCGTCATCGAGGCTGTCGCCAACGAGCGCGCGCTCGTCGATCAAACCCGCACCGAAGCGAAGGTGGAAGCCGAGCGGCGTTTAAGGGCGCTGGCGCCGACGCCGCAGGACTTCACCGGACCTGCACTCGATGCGCGGCTCGGCCTGAAACAGGCCGAGGGCCGCATCACCCACGATTGGCGCGCCGCCGCTACGCGCGCGCGCCAGGCGCAAGCCGACCTTGAAGCCTTCAAGCGCCAGCACGGCTTGCGCCGCGCCGCGGTCTATCCGCGCTCGACGCTGCTGCAAGCAGGGCTGCTGCTGTGCGCGGCGGTGTTCGAATCCTTGTTCAGCGCCGCGCTGTTTGCGGAGGACGACGCGCGCGGCTTGCTTGGCGGCGCCATCACCGCCATCGGCCTTTCCGGCGCCAACGTTACGCTTGGCTATCTCGCTGGCTTTCTTGGGCTCCGTTACCTCCAGCACGTCAAGCTGCCGATCAAGGCGGCGGGCGCCGCTGTGTTCGCAGGACTCGGCGTGCTTGCGTTGATGTTGAACTTGTTCGCAGCCGATTGGCGCGACCGCCTCGCCGCGTTGGCCGGACGCCAGATCGACATGGGCTCCGACGCCGGCTTTCATATTTGGTCGCTACTGCAGCTGGATTCCCCGCAAGCCATCATTCTACTGATGCTGGGCGCTGGCGTCTGGGTGTTCGCCGCCCTGAAGGGCTATTCCGGTTTCGACGATCCCTACCCCGATTACGGCAAGATGGCGCGCAGCACGCAAGAGGCGGCCGACTCGCTTTCCGACTTCCGCGCCGAGGCCCGCGGCGAGCTTGAAGCGCCGATCGACGCGGCGAAGGCGGCGCTCGCCGCGCGCCTCGAAAAGATGCGCGCGGAGTTTGAAGCGATGAATAAGGCGTTCGACACCGCCTCGCTCAAGATGGAACAGCTCGACGGCAAGGCTCGCGCGCTCGATGACGCCGCGGCGTCCGCGATTCATTTCTACCGTCAAGAGAACGCCGCGCTGCGCACCGCGCCGGCGCCGCCCTACTTCAGCACGGCACCGCCCGAGGCTGGCCCATCTTTGGATGCGCTGAGCGGCGCCGCAATCATGATCGATGAGGCGCGCAATCGTCTGACCGAGGCGCAGCGTCATTCGACGCAAGCGCTCGAAGAGCTGCTGGCTCAACTCGACGGCGCCACCGCGCGCCTGGATGCCGGAGAGAGCGGGTGAGACGCGGCGCGCGCGGTGAAAGCGGACGCAACGCGCTAGGCGTCGTGCTGATCGCGTTGGCGGTGATCGTATTAGGCGGGCTCGGCGGCGCCGCGTTCGTGCTCCGGCCGCCGCCGACAGACGGCGAAACCCTTTGCCGCACCGACGCGCCGCTCACCGCGCACACTATCATTCTCGTCGACGCCACCGATCGCTTAGAGCCGCGCCACCGGCGCAAACTCCGCGCCGTGTTGGCGCAGGAACGCGCGCGGCTTTCGCAATTCGATCGGCTCACCATCATGCGCATCAATGTGCGCCGCCCGCAGGAGCCGGCGATCCTGTTTTCCAAATGCTTGCCGCGACCACCGGAACAAACCAATCCGCTGTTTGAAAACGCGCGCATGACGCAAGCCAGGTGGGAAGAAGATTTCGCCGGCGCGCTCGACACCGCCTTGCGCAGCGCCGCCTCCAGCGGCCCCGCGCGCGCCTCGCCGAT